>DATGOE010000148.1:0-30085 GCA_035306365.1 Natronosporangium sp.
CCGGACGGCACGACCGGCATCTGGTTCCTGTCCCTGGACGCGGCCCGGCTGCCCGCCGTCCTCACCGCCCGGGCGACGTACGGCCTGCCGTACTTCTGGTCGTCGATGTCGGTGCGGCGCGACGGCGACCGGGTCCGGTACGCCTCCCGGCGCCGCTTCCCCGGACCGCCCGGCGCCTCGTGCGACGTGGCGGTCAGGTTCGCGCGGCCGTGGGAGCCGTCGCGGCTGACCGGCCTGGACCACTTCCTCACCGCCCGCTTCCGGCTCTACTCGGTCGTCGCCGGCCGGCTGGTCGCCGCCGAGGCCGAGCATCCGATGTGGAGGCTTCGCCGGGCCGAGCTGGAGGGCGTGCGGGAGGACCTGCTGGCCGCCGCCGGGCTGCCCCGGCCTGACCACGCGCCGCTCGTGCACGCCGCGGAGGGGACCCGGGTGCGGATCGGGCGCTGGCGGTGGGTATGAGCCGCACCCGGGCCGGTCGCGGAGCCGGTCGGCGCCGGGCGCCGGCACGGCCGGGCGGCCCGGTGGCACGCCGGCGCCCACCGACGACCTCGGGGACGTCGGTGGGCGCCGCTACCGTGAGGGCGTGGTGACGGTCGATGACATCCGCCGGGTGGCGCTGTCGCTGCCGCGCACGTGGGAGCACCTGGTCCGGGACCGGGTGAAGTTCAAGGTCGGCCGGATCGTGTACGTGGCGCTGTCGCGCGACGAGCGGTCGATGGGGTTCGCGTTCCCGAAAGAGGAACGGGCCGCTCTGGTCGCCTCCGAGCCGGAGAAGTTCTTCCTGCCGTCCGCGTCGGACATGCGTTACCACTGGGTGCGGGTGTGGCTGGCGGCGATCGACGAGGACGAGATGCGGGAGCTGGTCACCGACGCCTGGCGCATGGTGGTGCCCCGGCGGGTCGCCCGCGAGCACCTGGGGTGGTGAGCGCGGCGCCGCTTGCCGGACGCGTCGTACACGCGTACTAGGCTCACCACCGTGGGGGACGAGGCCGGGATCCTGCACGCCGACCTCGACGCCTTCTACGCGTCGGTCGAGCAGCGCGACGACCCCGCCCTGCGCGGCCGGCCGGTGATCGTCGGCGGCGGGGTGGTGCTCGCCGCCAGCTACGAGGCGAAGGCGTCCGGGGTCCGCACCGCGATGAGCGAGCGGCAGGCGCGGCTGCTGTGCCCGGACGCGGTCGTGGTGCCGCCGCGCATGTCGGCGTACTCCCGGGCGAGCAGGGCGGTGTTCGAGGTGTTCCGGCACTTCACCCCGGTGGTCGAGGGGATCTCGATCGACGAGGCGTTCCTGGACGTCTCCGGGGTGCGCCGCATCTTCGGCCCCGCGGAGGCCGTGGCCCACCGCCTGCGGCGGGCCGTGCGGGAGCAGGTCGGCCTGCCCATCACCGTCGGCGTGGCCCGCACCAAGTTCCTCGCCAAGGTCGCCAGCCGCGTGGCCAAGCCCGACGGGCTGCTCGTGGTCCCCCCGGGGGCGGAGACCGACTTCCTCCATCCGCTGCCGGTGGAGATGCTGTGGGGCGTCGGCCCGGTCACCGCGCGCACGCTGCGCGCGCGCCGGATCACCACGGTCGGCCAGGTGGCCCGCCTGGGCGAGCCCACCCTGGTCGGCCTGCTCGGACAGGCCGCGGGCCGCCACCTGTACGCGCTGGCGCACAACCGCGACCCGCGGCGGGTACGGGTCGGCCGGCGCCGCGGCTCGTTCGGCGCGCAGCGGGCCCTGGGCCGCTCCCGCAGGTCACCGCAGGAGCTGCGGGCGGTCGCCGCGTCCCTGGTGGACCGGGTCACCCGCCGGATGCGGTCGGCGGGGCGGGTCGGCCGCACCGTCGTGCTGCGGATGCGGTTCGACGACTTCACCCGGGCCAGCCGCTCCCACACCCTGCCCGCTCCCACCAACGCCACCCGACCGGTGCTGGCCGCGCTCCTCGGCCTGCTCGCCACCGCGATGCCCGTCATCGAGCGGAAGGGCCTGACCCTCATCGGTGTCGCGGTGGCCAACCTCGACGACCGCGGGTTCGTCCAGCCGACCCTGCCGTTCCACCCGCGCCGGCACGAGGACCTCGACGCCGCGCTGGACGCGGTCCGCGACCGGTTCGGCTCCGCGGCGGTCACCCGCGCGGCCCTGCTGGGCCGCGACCCGGGCCTGACGGTGCCGCTGCTGCCCGACTGACCGTCGCACGGACCCCGCCGGGTCCGCGCCGAAGCCGGTGCCGCGGCCGTGGCATGCTCGTGCCGTGGAGATCCCCCGCAGGATGTGGACGCTCTTCGAACCCGTGCACGCGGTGGTCTACTTCGCGCCCGAGGTCCGGCAGCAGTTCGAGGACGCCGGCCTCCGCGGGTTCTGGCGGGGCTACTTCGCGGCCCGGTCCGCCCCGCTGGGCCCGGTCGGCGCCGCCACCGTGGTGGCCGCGTTCTTCAACTTCGCCCCGGCGATGGTGGCCCGGGCGGTGCCGGACGTGTGGCAGCGGACCTCTCCGGCCGACGTGCTTCGGGCCCGCTCCGCCGGCGCGACGGCTGCCCTCTCCCGGCTGACGGCGGACCTGCCCGCGGCCGAGGTCGCCGAGGCTGCCGACCGGCTGGCGGAGGTGGCGGGCCGGATCGACCCGGCCGGGCGGGTGCTCGGCGCGGCCAACGCCGCGTTGCCGTTGCCGGACGACCCGCTGGCGCGGCTGTGGCAGGCTGCCACGACGCTGCGTGAGCACCGCGGTGACGGCCACGTCGCCGCGCTGGTCGCGGCCGGCCTCAGTGGCTGCGAGGTGCTGGTCTGGCGGTCCGTTACCGACCTGAGCCGTGAGGTCCTGCAGCCGTACCGCGGCTGGACCGACGAGGAGTGGGACGCCGCCGCCGCCCGGCTGCGCGCGCGCGGCTGGCTGGACGGCGACGGCCGGCCCACCGACACCGGTGTGGCCGAGTTCGGTGAGATCGAGACGGCCACCGACCGCGCCGCCGCCTCGGCCTGGCGCGGAGTGGACACCGAGTGGCTGGCGCCGCTGCTGGCCCCGGTCGCGCGCGCCTGCCGCTCGCTGCTGCCCGAGCCGAACCCCATCGGCCTGCCGACGGCGCAGTGACCGCGCGCCGGCGGCCGCGACGGCCGTGGCCCCAGCGGTGTCCGGTGTGGGCAGACGGATGCTCCGATTGACGGCCGGTACCGCCGGCCCTACGGTCGTCCCATGACTCTGCTCGCCGAGCTCGTCTCCGCCGTGTCACGGGGCGCGATCGAGGTCATCGACCTCACCGCGCCGCTGTCCGCGCAGACGCCCATCCTCACCCTCCCCGACCAGTTCGGACAGACCGCCCGGTTCAGCCTGACCGAGATCAGCCGGTACGACGACCGCGGGCCGGCGTGGTACTGGAACAACTTCACCACCGGGGAACACACCGGGACACACTTCGATGCGCCGATCCACTGGGTCACCGGCCGCGACGGCGCCGACGTGTCACAGGTCCCGGTGCGCCGGCTGGTGGCGCCCGCGGCGGTGCTGGACTTCACCGCGGCGGCCGCCGCCGACCCGGACTTCCTGCTGGAGGTGGACCACGTCCGCACCTGGGAGAAGCAGCACGGACCGCTGCCCGAGGGCGGGTGGCTGCTGTTCCGCACCGGCTGGGACGCCCGGTCCCGGGACCCGGAGGCGTACGCCAACGGCGGGCACACCCCCGGCGTCTCGCCGGAGTGCGCGGCCTGGCTGGCGGAGGAGGCGCCGGTCATCGGGATCGGCGTGGAGACGGTGGGCACCGACGCCGGTGTGGCGCACTCGTTCGACCCGCCGTTCCCCTGCCACGCCCGGCTGCTCGGCAACGACAAGTACGGGCTGACGCAGCTGCAGAACCTGGCGAAGCTGCCCCCGACCGGTGCGGTGGTCATCGCCGCTCCGCTGCCGATCGTCGGCGGGTCCGGCAGCCCGGCCCGGGTGCTGGCGCTCGTGGAACGCTGATGCGCGTCGCGGAGGCGATCGGTCGCGGGCTCGTCGCGTGCGGGGTGCGCACCTGTTTCGGTGTGGTCGGCTCGGGCAACTTCCACGTCACCAACGCGCTCATCGACGCCGGCGCACGGTTCGTCGCGGCCGCGCACGAGGGCGGTGCCGCGACCATGGCCGACGCCTACGCGCGGACCTCCGGTGAGCTGGCGGCGCTCTCGGTCCACCAGGGACCGGGTGTCACCAACGCCCTGACCGGGGTCGCCGAGGCGGCCAAGAGCCGTACCCCGCTCGTGGTGCTGGCGCCGGAGGCCACGGCCGCCCGGTCCAACTTCCGCATCGACCTGGCGTCGGCGGCGACCGCCGTGGGTGCCACCTTCCACCGGGTACGCGCGGAGCGGGTGGACGAGGACGTCGCGCACGCCTGCCGGACGGCGGTGGCGGGCGCCGGCCGCACGGTCGTGCTCGGCATGCCGCTGGACGTGCAGGCGGCGCCGGCAGGTGGCGACCGGCCGGGGACGCCGCCGCTCCCGGGCGGGTCACCGGCGGCGGGGTCACCGGCGGCGGGGTCACCGGCGGCCGGGTCGCCAGCGGCCGGTGACCGACCGCCGCCGCCCGACCCGGGCGGCGGTCCCGCGCCGTCGGCGGACCAGGTGCGGGCGCTCGTCGAGCTGCTGCGGGCCGCCCGCCGCCCGGTGTTCATCGCCGGTCGGGGCGCCGCCCGCGGGCGCGAGCGGGCGCGGACCGCGCTGGCGGCGCTGGCGCAGGCGTGCGGAGCGCTGCTGGCGGTCTCGGCGTCGGCGAAGGGACTGTTCGCCGGTGACCCGTGGTACCTGGACGTGTCGGGCGGCTTCGCCTCGCCCCTGGCCGCCGAGCTCATCTCCGCCTCCGACGTGGTCGTGGCCTGGGGCAGCTCGCTGAACATGTGGACCACGCGCCACGGCCGGCTCATCCCGCGCGGCACCACCGTGGCCCAGGTGGACCTGGAGCCGGGCGCGCTGGGCACCCACCGGCCGGTCGACCTGGGCGTGGTGGGCGACGTCGTCGCGGTGGCGGAGGCGGTCGCCGCCGAGCTGTCCGGCCACCGGGCCACCGGCTGGCGCACGCCCGAGGTGGGCGGACGCCTCGCCGCCGGCGTCCGGTGGCGGGACGTGTCATATGTGGACACATCTGCTGACGGTCGGATCGACCCGCGGACGCTCACCGTCGCGCTGGACGACCTGCTGCCGGACGAGCGCACCGTGGCGGTGGACTCCGGCAACTTCATGGGCTGGCCGTCGATGTACCTGTCCGTACCCGACGCCGCCGGCTCTTGTTTCACGCAGGCGTACCAGTCGGTCGGCCTGGGGCTGGCCAGCGCCATCGGCGCGGCCGTCGCCCGTCCGGACCGGCTCACCGTGGCGGCGCTGGGCGACGGCGGGTTCCTCATGTCGGTGGCCGAGCTCGCCACCGCCGTACGGCTGGGCCTGCCGCTGCTGGTCGTCGTCTACAACGACGCGGCGTACGGTGCGGAGGTGCACCACTTCGGTCCGGACGAGCCGCTGCAGACGGTGACCTTCCCCGACACCGAGCTGGCGCGCATCGGCGAGGGCTTCGGTGGCGTCGGCCTGACCGTCCGGTCGGCGGCGGACCTGGCGGGGGTGAGGGAGTGGCTCGCGAGTCCGCGGGACCGTCCGCTGGTCGTCGACGCCAAGATCACCAGGATCGCGTCGTGGTGGCTGGAGGAGGCCTTCCGGGGCCACTGACGCCGGTCGCGCGCCGCCAGGTCGACGCCGTCAGGTCACCGCGCCCCCGTGGGTCTCACCACGGATCCCGGTCCGACGGGGCCGGGACACAGTTTCGCGTGGTAGACACTCGCGTGTGACGTCACCCGAACCGCCCGCGGCCGGCAACGGTTCCGCGGCCCCCGTCGCCGCCGGTCCGGCCACCGCCGCCGTACCCGTCCTCAGCCACTCCCAGATCCTCACCGTGCTCGCCGGCCTCATGCTCGGCATGCTGGTGGCGGCCCTGTCCCAGACGATCGTGGCCACCGCCCTGCCGACCATCGTGGGCGAGCTCGGGGGCCAGGAACAGCTGGCCTGGGTGGTCTCGGCGACCCTGCTCACCTCCACGGCGTCGACCCCGATCTGGGGCAAGCTGTCGGACCTGTACGGCCGCAAGGTCATGTTCCAGACGGCCATCGCGATCTTCCTCGTCGCCGCGGCGGCGGCCGGCTTCGCGCAGGACATGCCGCAGCTGATCGCCGCCAGGGCCGCGCAGGGCCTCGGGGTCGGTGGGTTGATGGCCCTCTCCCAGGCGATCATCGGCGACGTGGCCCCGCCCCGGGAACGCGGCCGCTACCAGGGCTACATGGGCTCGGTGTTCGGCCTGGCCACCATCGCCGGCCCGCTGCTGGGCGGCTTCCTCGTGGAGCACCTGTCGTGGCGGTGGACGTTCTGGTCGGCCCTGCCCCTGGGGATCCCGGCCATGGTGGTCATCCAGCGGGCGGTCCGGTTCCCGTTCCCGCGGCAGCGGCACGCCATCGACTGGCTCGGCGCGTTCTTCATCGTGGCGTCGACCAGCGCGCTGCTGCTCATGCTGTCCCTGGCCGGCCACCAGTTCCCGTGGAACTCCGCGTGGACGTACGGCCTGGCCGCCACCTGCCTGGTCATGCTCGGCGCCGCCGTCTGGCAGGAGCGCCGCGCCGCGGAGCCGATCATGCCGCCGCGGCTGTTCACCAACCACACGTTCGTGGTCACCAGTCTGGCCGGCTTCATCGTCGGCATCGCCATGTTCGGGGCGATCATCTTCCTGCCGCAGTACCTGCAGATCGTCAAGGGCGAGAGCCCGACCGCCTCCGGCCTGCTGACCCTGCCCCTGGTGGCGGGCCTGCTCGCCGGCACCATCGGTTCCGGGCGGATGATCAGCCGGACCGGCCGCTACAAGCGGTACCCGGTGGTGGGCATGCTGCTGGCCTCGGTCGGGCTCGGACTGCTCTCGTTGCTGCACGTGCACACGTCGCTGGTCGCCGCCGGCGCCTACATGTTCGTGACCGGTCTCGGGGTCGGCCTGGTGATGCAGGTGCTCGTCCTCGTGGCCCAGAACGCGGTGGCGTACCGGGACCTGGGCGCGGCCACCTCGGGTGCCACGTTCTTCCGCACGATGGGCGGCGCGGTCGGCGTGGCGGTGTTCGGCGCGCTGATCGCCCACCGGCTGCGGGACACCATCCCCGCCGCGCTGGCCGACGCGGGCGTGCCGCCGGAGGCTCTCGCCTCCGCCGGCGACGCCACCCGCAGCACCCCGGCGGAGCTCGCCGCCCTGCCCGAGCCGCTGCACACCGCGGTGGTCACCGGGTTCGCGGACGCCTTCCAGACCGCGTTCCTGGCGGCGGTGCCGTTCGCCCTCGCCGGGTTCGCGGTCGTGCTGCTCCTGCGGGAGATCCCGTTGCGGCGCCACCACGTGCCGGACGGCGAGTGAGGCGGGAGGCGGTCAGCACAGGCACTCGGGTAGCCACGGCAGCGGGTCGGTGTGAGCACCGTCGAGCCGGACCTCGAAGTGCAGGTGGGGTCCGGTGGAGTCACCGGTGCTGCCGACCCGCCCGATCACCGCGCCGGCCTGCACCACGTCGCCGGCGGCGACCAGGATCTCCGACTGGTGGGCGTAGCAGGTGGACAGTTGCCGCCCGTCGTACGTGCCGTGGCTCAGGCACGTGAAGTTGCCGTAGCCGCCGTTCCAGCCGGCCTGCATGACGACACCGTCGGCGGCGGCGCGGATCGGTGCGCCAGCCGGTGCGCCGAAGTCCGCCCCGGCGTGCATGAGGTTCTCCCCGGTGATCGGGTGCACCCGCATGCCGTACCCGCTGGTCAGGACGCCGTCGACCGGCATGAGCAGGGTGAGGTCGGACGGCAGCGTCGGGCCCGCGCCGTTGGCCTCCTGCCAGGCACGCAGCTGCTCCTCCACCCGAGCCAGCTCGGCCTCGGCTCGCGCGCGTTCCTGCCGGGCGACCTCCAGCGCCTCGGCCCGGGCGTCCACCAGTGCGGCCACCTGGTCGGCGGCCGCCTGCGCCTCGGCGCGCGCCGCACGGGCGTCGGCGAGCGCCTGCTGTGCGGCGACGCGGGCCTCCTCGGCCCGTTGCCGCGCCTGGCTGGCGGCGGCCAACGCCGCCTCCGCCTGCGCGTGGGCGGTCTGCAGCTGCGCCAGTGCCGCCTGCGTGCGGGCCGAGATCTGGTCGAGGAGGCTGAGCCGGTCGAGCAGGTCGCCAGGTCCCTGGGCCGTCACCACCGTGGTGAAGCTGTACGCGTGACCGCCCATGTAGGCGGCGGCGATGAGCTCGTCGACCCGCTCCTGGGCGCGCGCCACATCGCGCCGCAGCCGGGTGTGGTCCCGTTCGGCGCGTTCCAGGTCCGCCACCGCCTGCTCCTCGGCCCGGGCGGCCGACTCGGCCCGCTCCTCCGCCTCCTCGACCGCGGCGCGAGCGACCTCCAACCTGGCCTCCGCCTCCGGAAGGGCCGCGACGGCCTCCTCATAGCGTGCGACCGCCTCGCGCTCCCGCTGGGTCGCGTGCTCCAGGGCATCCGCCGCGCTGGCGGCCTCGTCCTCGAGGTCCTGGGCGGCGGCACCCGGCATCCCTGGCAGGGTCATGAGCGCGACGACCGCGGCGAGCGCGACCGTCAGTCCACGACGGCGACTCACTCCGCACCTCCGCACACAGACGCCCGGCACGCAGGTTACCGCGGATGTCATCCGTTCGCATTACTCCTCATTGGCTATTCGGTCAGGCGCTACTGCCCGTAAGGAGGATCTCACCGGTGAGGCACGGGTCGCGGCGGCTGGACACGGCACGTGGGCACGCCGACACGCTCTGCACTGGACGGTGGTGCCGTGACCGCCGCCGGGCCGTCGCCGGCCCCGGCCGGTCCGGCATTCACGGGACTCGACGGGGCCGGCCGGCCACCGCCTTGCGGGCGGCGTCGGCGAGCAGGACGGCCGGAACCGCGGCGGCCGCGGCCAGCCAGCCGACCGACGGCGGCCAGTCGCCGCCCAGGATCCGCGACAGTGGCGGGCTGAGGAACGCCACCAGCAGCACCGCCTCCACCGCCACCGCGCCGAGCAGCAACCGGTTGCCCAGCGGAGGCACACGCCACGCCGGCCTGACCTCGCTGCGGCACGCGAACGCGTTGGCGAACTGCCCGAGCACGATGGCGGTGAACGCGGTACCGGACGCGGCGGCCAGCAGCCCGGGCGCCGGCTGCTCTCCCCACGACCAGCCACCCTCGACCAGCACGAGGGTGAAGGCGCCCAGCGCCACCACGATCTCCGCGGCTCCGAGCACACCGAAGGCCCGGGCCAGGACGCGGCGGTCGATGAGTCGCCGTCGCGGCGGCGGCCCCCGCATCGTCCGCGGGTTCGGCGGTTCGGCCCCCAGGGCCAGGGCCGGCAGGATGTCGGTGCCGATGTCGAGCGCGAGGATCTGCAGCACCGACAGGGCGAGCGGGAAGGTGCCCCCGGTCAGCGCCCACACCAGGAACGGGGCGAGCTCGGCGGCGTTGTCGGTGAGGTGGTACGTCAAGAAGCGTCGGATGTTGGCGTAGGTGGCCCGACCCAGCTCGACGGCGGCCACGATGGTGCCGAAGTGGTCGTCCAGTAGCACCAGGTCCGCCGCCTCCCGGGCCACGTCCGTGCCGGACGCACCCATGGCCACGCCGATGTCCGCCTCCCGCATGGCCGGCGCGTCGTTGACCCCGTCGCCGGTCATCGCCACCACGTGACCCCGCCGCTGCAGCACGCGCGCGATGCGCAGCTTCGCCTCCGGGTCCACCCGGGCCACGACCACGTCCCCGCCCTCCAGCAGACCGGCCAGCTCCGCGTCGTCGTCGGGCAGGTGGCGGCCCTCGACCACCACCCCGTCGGGGCCGAGCAGGCCGATCTCGCGGGCGACCGCGCCGGCGGTCGCCGGATGGTCACCGGAGAGGACCGCGATCCTCACGCCCGCCCGGCGGCAGGCGGCGACGGCATCGGCGACGTCCGGCCGGGGCGGGTCCTCCATGCCGACCAGGCCGAGCAGCTCCAGATCCCGCTCGACCTCGTCCGGGTCGGCGGGCGGGGCGGTCACCCCGCCGCGGCGGGCCACCGCCAGCACCCGCAGACCACGTTCGGTGTATCCGTGGACCGCCCGCCGCGCCGCCTCACGTACCGCCCCGTCCATCCGGCAGCGCTGGAGCACCGCCTCCGGCGCGCCGTTGACGTGCAGCACCCCGCCGCGCAGGGCGGAGGCGCGGCGCCGGCGGCCGTCGAACGGGTATCGGCGGATGTCCGGATGCGCGTGCTCCGCCTCCGGCACCGGCGCGCCCGCCCGGCAGGCGAGGACGTGCAGGGCCACCTCCGTGGGGTCACCCAGTGGCCGCCACCGCCCGTCCCGCCGGACCGCGCGGCCGGTGGCCGCGGTGACCGCGGAGGTGGCCAGCTCCCCGACCGCCTGGGCGACCGCCCCGCTGGCGTGCACCTGGCCGTCGGGCGCGTACCCCTCCCCGCTGACGACCGCGGCACCGGCGGGGGTCCACACCTGGACCGCGGACATCTCGTTGCGGGTGAGGGTGCCGGTCTTGTCGGTGCAGATGAACGTGCACGACCCCAGGGTCTCCACCGACTCCAGCCGTCGGACCAGGGCGTTGCGGCGGGCCATCCGCTGGGCGGCGCGGGCGAGCGACAGGGTGACCGTCGGCAGCAGCCCTTCGGGTACCAGCGCCACCGTCACCCCGAGCGCCAGCAGGAACCCGTCGGCCACGCCGAGCCCGACCGCGACCGCCACACCGAAGAACGCCACCCCGACCGCCACCGCGGTGGCGGCGATGACGGTCACCACCCGGTGCAGCTGGCGCGACAGCGGGCTGGGGGGCCGGTGGGTCGCCCTGGTCAGCCGCGTGAGGCCACCCAGGCGGGTCCGCGCTCCGGTGGTCGTCACCACCGCTTCGGCCAGCCCGTCGGTGACGTGCGTGCCGGCGTACAGGGCCGCGCCCTCGCCGGCTGGGCGGGGCACGCTCTCCCCGGTCAGCAGGGACTCGTCGACCCGTAGGCCGCTGCTGCGGGTCACCCGCAGGTCGGCGCTGACCCGGTCGCCCGGCTCCAGCAGCACCACGTCCCCGGGCACGAGGTCGACGGCGGGCACGATCTGGCGGTGCCCGTCGCGGCGGACCGTGGCGCTGCGCGGCATCAGGTCGCGGAGCCGGTCGGCGGCACGGTCGGCGCGGTACTCCTGCACGAACGAGAACACCGCGTTGACGACCACCACGACGACGATCGCCACGGCCAGTTCCGGCAGGCCGGCCACCAGCGCCAGTCCGGCGGCCACCCACAGCATGATCGCGAAGAAGTGGACGGCCTGACGGGCCAGCAGCACCACCGCCGGTGGCCGCCGCGGCGGCGGGATCGCGTTCGGCCCGAACCGCTCCCGTGCCGCCCGGACCCGCGCGGACGACAGGCCGGCCGCTGCCGGTCCCCCGCCGGTGCGGGATCCCACGCCACCGGGTGCACCACTCCCTAACCGCCCCGGGCCACCCGCCGGCCGCCGCGCGGCGGGTGGTTTCACTCGCCGGCCGGTCCCCGGCGGTGCCTCACCTCACCGTACGGCCGGGCTCAGGGCGACGGTGCGGTGTCGGCGAGAGCGCCGGCCGAAGCGACCGAGCCGGCCGCGGCCCGCTGCCGCTCCCACTCCAGGAACCGGGTGGTCTCCGACAGCAGCGCCCCGGCCAGCCACGACACCACCACCGCGTCGTCGACCAGCCCCAGCGGCCCCGCCAGCAGCTCCGGCAGCACGTCCACCGGCGCCAGCACGTACGCCGCCGCCAGTGCCATCAGCACCAGCCGCCACCGGGCGTCGTACCGGTCGCGCCGCCGCAGGGTCGCCGCGGCCATCCGGGGGACCGCGCGCATCCGCTCCCCCAGCGGCGGTCCGCCGCGGCCGGCGGCCCTTACCTGCCGCGCCAGCGCGACGAAGGCGGCGGTCCGGCTCAGCTTCCTGCCCATGGGTCGAGTATCCGCGCCGGCCCGCCCGCGCGCCCATGCGTGGGCCGGGCGGGGCCCGGGCGGGGCCTCAGTTGGTGGTGGCCGGGGCCGGCCCGGCGTCTGGCACGGGCAGCGCGCTGGCGGCGACGAACTCCTCCCAGCTGACGTTCCACGCCGTCCAGCCGTTGCCGTGCTCCAGCCGCCGCTCGGTGCCCTTGACGATCACCGGGTCGCCGATCTTCGCGCGTTCGAACAGCCACCTCGCGTTGTCGGTGGAGAGGTTGACGCAGCCGTGGGAGACGTTGCGCACCCCCTGGTCGGCGACCGACCACGGGGCGGCGTGGATGAACTCGCCACCCCACGTCAGGCGCATGGCGTACTCGATGTCGATCCGGTAGCCCTCCACGGGCCCGAGCTCGGCGAAAGTGTCGAAGACCGTCGTCCGCTCCTTCGACATGATCACCATCGTGCCGGAGGAGGACGGCGTGCTCGGCTTGCCCAGGCTCACCGGCATCGTGCGGACGAGGTCGCCATCGGAGTAGAACGACAGCTGCTTGGTGGCGTTGTCCACCTCGATCCGGCTGGCGGAGCCGATGGTCACCGTCGCCCGACGGTCGGTGTCGCCGTACCACCCGTCCCCGGTGGGATGGCCCTCCAGCGCGATCCGCACGCTGAGCGTGGTACCCGGCTTCCAGAAGTCGCGGGCGCGGTAGAACGCCTGCCGGCCGTCGCCCACCCAGTGCCACACCCCCGGCTGCGGCGGGTCGGTGGTGACGAACATGCGCTTCTGCACCCCGGCCCGGTACTCCTCGGGCACCGGTTCGAGGAACTCCACCACCACCGGCATCGCCACGCCGTACTCGTGACCGTCGAACAGGTACAGCCCGGTGCCGGTGCGCCGGCCCGGACTGCTCATGGTGGTGAAGGAGGTCTCGGCCGTCGCCGTCCGGCCGTCGGAGCCGGTGGCGGTCACGGCGGCGGTGTAGGTGGTGTCGGGCTTGAGAGGAACGTCCGGCACCCAGGACGAGTCGTCGGCACGCATCGCGCCGGGGACGGTGTCACCGTCCTCGCTGGACAGGACCACCTCGGTCACCGTACCGCCGGAGACCTCGGTCCCGATCTCGGTGCTCAGCGGCGCGTCCCGGGTGCCCGGCTCCGGGGTGATGGACAGCCGCACCGGTGCCGCCACGGGGGTCGGCGTCGCCGTCGGGGCCACGTACCGCCCCCGCTGCCCACCGTCACCGCCGCACGCCGCCGACCCGGCGAGGAGCGCCGCCACGGCAACCAGCGCGATCTTCCTCATGACATCTCCGCCCACACGGATATACACCGCCCACGCCATCATCCGGTTGTCATGATGCCGGACGACCACCACCGCACGCGGCGGATGTCGCTAATCGGGCGGTATCGCGGCCGGCGGCGGTGCCAGCGGGTCGGGCTCGGCGGCTCGCCCCCGGCCGCGGCCGGGCACGATGGCGCGACGCCGGCCACGGCCGGGCACGGCGGCTCGGCCCGGGCCGGAGCCGGAGGCGGCGCGCCGGCTCACCGCGAGGCCGGCTACCGCGCGGCTCAGCCCGCGGCCGGCCGCGCCGGACCATCCGCTGCCGAGCATCGCCGCGAACGCGGCGGTCCAGGCGGCCGCGGCCAGCCACAGTTCGTACCGGCCGGTCGCGGCGACCAGCGGCAGGTCGGCGACCTCACCCAGCCGGCGTGTCGCCACACCGTACATGCCCAGCGGGAAGACGATGCTCCACCAGGTCGGCTCGTACCTCAGCGGCACCCGGTGCGTGACGTGCCGCCACCACCAGGCGGCCAGGAGCGGCGGGATGAGCACGGTGCCGAGCACCCAGTAGGCGAGCGAGATCGCGGCGGCGACCTCGCGGACGCCGGCCAGGGCGGGCCGACCCGCGGTCGCGATCCCGGTGCCGGCGAGAACCGTGATCGCGGTGGCGCCCATCGCCACCCAGTACGGCGGGGTCAGATCGACCGGGCGGAGCCGGTGGCGCACCAGCCGCAGCCCTACCAGTGTGGCGACCACCAGGTAGCACACCGCCCCCACCGACCAGAACCCGACCGCCACCACCGCCAGGGCGCCGCCGGCCGCACCGGCGACCGGGTCGAGCGTGGTGGCGAGGACCGCCACCGACTGGACCGCCACCACCCAGATGAACCAGGTGCCGTTCGCACCCGCGAGCAACGGCCGCGGGCCACGACGGACCACGGTCACCGGCACCAGCCAGCCCAGCAGCGACCAGGCCGCCACGCCGACGGTCAGCAGCCCGGCGGCCACGGCGGTGTGGCCCTCCATGGCCAGCCGGACACCCAGCACGTCGGACCCGGCGACGAAGGTGAACATCCCGAAGCCCCGCGCCGGGTCGGCGAGGTCGCGGCGCACCTCCGTGCGGTACGCGACGACCCGCCCGGCGGTGGCCGCGGCGAGGACCGCGTACGCACCCGCGGCCAGCCACAGCAGCCCGGTGGACGGTCGGTCCAGGCCGTGGTCCCGCAGTCCCACCGAGACGATCCCGGTGGCCATCACCAGCGCGAAGTAGCCGGGATGGAGGCTGCGGACCACCGCGGTGCCCACGGGTCGCTCAGGGCCGCGGGCAGCCCGGTTGTCGACGGTCTAGCCGCTGGAGCGCGCCGGGGACACCCATGCCGACCACCTCGCCGCCGCGGACGCAGTTGTGTCGCGCTCCACCCTGGCCGGCGCCGCGGCGCGGCGCGTAGGGCCGGTGGGCCCGTCCACACCGGGCCGTCGGACCCCCGGGGCCCACGCCCGGCCGGCACCCGGCGGAGGGTCACTCCGCGTTGTCGTGCCCGACCGGCCAGGACAGCGGTAGGCCGAACTGCGGGTGGCGGGACCATGTCCACCGGGTTCTGCTGCTGCCGGACGAGGAACGGGTGCAGCCCCGGACGGTGGAGCCTCCCGGCTGCGCGGCGGCCGCGGCGCTCAGACCACTGTCGACCCACCACCCGGTACGGTCGGGTTGCCCGGCGCCGCGCCACAGCGTCTCGGAGACCGACCGGGGTTGTCGAGGTTGTTTTCGGGGACCGCGGCCGGGCGATCCGCTCGAAGGCGTCGAGGGTGTCCGCGGCTCAAGCGATCCCCGCCGGGCCTCCGGCGGCGACGTGGGCGAAGACGGACGTGGGCGAGACGCTGGCGAACACCTGGCTCAGCCGGCGTCCGCCGCCGCCGGGTCGGCGGTGCGCCGCAGCCCGGCGGCCCGACCCCGGGCCACCACGGCCAGCGCCAGCTTGCGGGACGCCTCGTCGATCATCTCGTCGCCGAGCATGACGGCGCCGCGCGCACCACCCGCCTGCGAGGTGTGGTGGGCGTACGCCTCGAGGACCTGCTCGGCGCGGTCGTACTCCGACTGGGACGGCGTGAAGATCTCGTTGGCCGGCTCGATCTGGTCGGGATGGAGCACCCACTTGCCGTCGAAGCCCAGCGCCGCGGTGCGGCGGGCCGCCTCGCGGAAGCCGTCCAGGTCGCGGATCTGCAGGTACGGGCCGTCGATCGCCTGCAGATCGTGAGCCCGCGCGGCGACCAGGAGGCGCAGCAGCGGGTAGTGGAACGGGTCGCCCGGGTAGTCCGGGTGGAGCGCACCCACCGCCAGCGACGGCATGGCCAGGGAGGCCATGAAGTCGGCCGGTCCGAACACGAGGGTCTCCAGCCGCGGCGAGGCGGCGGCGATCTCCTCCACCCGGGCCAGCCCGGCGGCGGACTCGATCTGCGCTTCGATGCCGATCCCGCCCACCGGCAGGCCCAGCGCCGCCTCGATCTGGCCCAGGGTCAGGTCCAGCCACCGCACGTGACCGGCGTCCTGCACCTTCGGCAGCATCACGCAGTCCAGCGACCCACCCGCGGCCTCCACCACCTCGACGACGTCGCGGTACGCCCACGGCGTGGTGGCGTCGTTGACGCGGACCACCCGGGTACGGCCGCCCCAGTCGCCGGAGGTGAGGGCCGAGATCACGTTGCGCCGCGCGGCGACCTTGGCGGGCGGTGCGACCGCGTCCTCCAGGTCCAGGAACACCTCGTCGGCCGGCAGCCCCTGGGCCTTCTCGAGCATCCGCACGCTGGACCCCGGCACCGCCAGGCACGACCTGCGCGGACGTGGCCGACCCGCCATCACCGCCTCCCTCCGGACCGTCCCCCGCCGGTACCGTACCCGCCCGCGGTCGCGGGCCCGCGGGGGCGCCCCAGCGTCGCATCTGGTAAGACCGACCCGAACGGCCCCGACGAAGGGAGGCAGCCGGTGCGGACCACCGACCAGTACGAAGGGATCATCGCCGAGATCACGGCGGTGCCGGCGGGCGGCGACTACGTCCACGCCTACCTCGCGCGCCCCGCCGGCCCGGGCCCGTACCCGGGCATGGTGCTGTTCCACCACCGCCCGGGCTGGGACGACTGGTACATGGAGACGGCCCTGCGGTTCGCCCGCCACGGGTACGTGACGATCTGCCCGGACCTGTACTGCCGGTTCGGCCACGGCACCCCCGACGACGTCGCCGCGAGCGTGCGCGCGCAGGGCGACGTCTCCGACGAGCAGGTCGTCAACGACGGCCGGGCGTGCGTGGCGTACCTGAAGGCGTTGCCCTACCTCTCCGGCAAGGTCGGGCTGTTCGGCACCTGCTCCGGTGGCCGCCACGCCTACCTGACCGCGTGCCGCACCACCGAGGTGGACGCGGTGGTGGACTGCTGGGGTGGCCGGGTCGTCATGGCCCCCGGGGACCTCAACGACAAGTATCCGGTGGCGCCGATCGACCTGACCAAGGACCTGTCCTGCCCGGTGCTGGGGCTGTTCGGCAACGAGGACCGCTCCCCCAGCCCGGCCGAGGTGGACCGGCACGAGGCCGAGCTGAACAAGCACGGCAAGACCTACGAGTTCCACCGCTACGACGGCGCCGGTCACGGGTTCTTCTACTACGACCGCCCCGCCGCCTACCGCGCCGAGCAGGCGGTGGACGGCTGGACGAAGGTCTGGGACTTCCTCGCCCGCCACCTCGGCTGACCCTGGAGGCTCGCATGTGCACGACGATCAGTGACCACGCCGCGGTGAGCGGCAGCGGCAAGCAGGGCGGCGGCTGGTTCCGGGTCGAGCACGCTCACCTCGCCTACGACCACCCCAGCCACGCCGCGTTCGAGCACGCCCTGCTGCTCGACTTCGCCGGCCAGGCGGGGGACCGCCCGGCGCGACTGGCCGTGGAGCTGTCGCTGGACTCCGCCCGGCGGCTGGCCGAGGCGCTCACCCGTACCGTCGAGGCGGCCGAGGCCTACGAGCGGAAGCTGGACGAGCAGGCGCGGGCCGGCGTCGGCTGACCGGCCCACCGCGCGCCCGCGGCGGTCGGCGGACAGCCCATCCGTCAGCCGAGGCTCGCGCGGATGGCTTCGGCCGCGACGGTGGCGCCCATCCGGTCGGCGGTGTCGAGCGCCTGCCGGAGGTGCCGGCGGGCCGCGGCCTGGTCCCCCGGGTCGCGACAGACCTCCGCGAGGTCGGACAGGACCGCCAGCCGTACCGCCGGCAGCGGCCCGAGGTCCGGGCACGCCGCCAGGGCGTCCCGGGCGCCGTCTGCTTACCGTCCGCTTACCGTGCGGGCACGCCGGGCCACCTTCCGCCCACGCCCCCGTGACCGGCCGCCCGCACCGTGGGGACCGGGGGTGCTGCTGCCGCACCGAGCCTGATTTGCAGGTTTGTCTCGGATGTATGGCTTTGCACCTACTATGAGGTCATGCGCCCAGATGACAGCCAGCCACTACTCCACCAGCACGGCCGGGAGATCCAGGAGTTCGGCACCGTCCGGCAGCTGCCGCTGACCCTGTCGCACGACACCCGGATGTACTCGGCACAACGCCTCAACAAGATCCTCGCGGACTCGCAGATCCTCTACTCCCTGTACAAGAAGCACCACTGGCTCATGCGGGGACCGACCTTCTACCAGCTGCACCTGCTGCTGGACAAGCACGCCAAAGAGCAGCGGGAGCTGATCGACGCGATCGCCGAGCGGATCCAGACTCTGGGCGGGATCGCCGTGGGCGACCCGCGGCACGTCGCCGAGATCACCGAGATCCCGCGGCCGCCCAACGGCGCCGAGGAGGTGCCGGCGATGCTGTCCCGGCTGCTGGAAGCCCACGAGATCATCCTCGGCGAGGCCCACGACGCCGCGACCCGCACCGAGCAGCAGGGTGACCACGGGACCAACGACCTGCTCGTCAGCCAGGTCATCCGCACCAACGAGCTGCAGGTCTGGTTCATCGCCGAGCACCTGGTGGACACGCCGCTGGTACGGGTGGAGGCGTTCGCCGGCTGACGAGTGCCGCCCTGCGGCCGAGGACCGTCGCCTCACCGAGCCGGCGACGGCGGGCGGTCCGGCAGCGTCGCCACCGCCGCCTCGACGGCGGCCGCCTCCGCCCGGCTCAGCCGGCGCAGCGGGGCGCGGACGTCCGGGCCCACCGGCACGCCCCGCAGGGCCAGCGCGTGCTTGACGGCGGCGACGAACACGCCGCCGCCGCCCAGCGCGTCGCGCAGGTGCCGCAACCGGTCCGCGGCGGCAGGTCGCGGGTCGTCGAGGGCGGCGCGCACCACGTCCGGGAACGCAGCGGCGAGGCCGGACACGCTCCCGGCCGCGCCGGCGGCCAGCGCCTGCGGGATGAGCGGCTCGTTGCCGACCAGCACCGGCACCCCCGCCGCCAGGTACGGGGCGACCGCCTCCCACGGCTGCTCGCTGACCTTGACGCCGGCCAGGTTGTCGACGCGCTCGCGCAGCCGCAGGACCACCTCGACGGGCAGCGGGTACCCGGAGCGGGCGGCGAAGGCGTAGCAGTAGAACGGGGTCGGGGCGCAGGCCCGGGCGGCGGCGACGAAGTGGGACAGCAGCGCCTCCGGGTCGAGCGGGTAGTACGGCGGCGCGATCACCGCGACCCCGTCGGCGCCGGCGCGCGCCGCGTGCGCCGCCAGCGCCACCGTCGCCGCCGTGGTCTGCGCACCGCAGTGGACCAGCAAACGGCCCGTGACGAGCTCCCGCAGCCGCTCGGTGAGCCTGCGCCGTTCGTCGATCTCCAGCAGCACCCCCTCACCGGTGGTGCCGGCGGCGAGCACGCCGTCGACCCCCCGCTGCCGCAGGAACTCCACCATCGGCGCCAGTGCCGCCTCGTCGAGGCGGGTGCCGCCGTCCCGCAGCGGGGTCACGCAGGCCGCGATCAGCCACGGCCGCGCCAGCGGCTCACCGTCCACAGCCATGGCACGAACCTACCGGCCCGGGTGTGGCGCCCGCCGTCCGGCGGCCCGGGCGGCGCCGGCCGCCCGTCCGGAACCCGCGCCCGCAGCCCACGCGCGGCCCCGGGAGGTCCCCGTCCGAGGGGCTGCGGCGCCGCGGCACTGGGATTTCCGCCGCGTACGGCCTATGGTCGAGACATGAGTCGGTGGGATCGAGGTCCGGTCGTCGGCGCGGGCACGTGTGCACCCGCGTCGCTCGGTCGTGGCCTGCCGAGCCCGATCCGGATCGGTCGGAGCCCCCCGACGGTCGTCCGTACGTGACAGCCAACAGGGCGGAGCTCCACAGCTTCCGCCCTTTCTCTTTTGTCGCGGGAGGAGTCATGGAGCAGGTCGTAGGAGGAGTCATGGAACAGAAGGTGGCGAAGGTCGACAGCTGGCTGGAGGAGCTGCGGACACGGTTGACCGCGGACCTCGAGGCACAGAAGGTGAACCTTCGGCAACTCACCGCGGACACCGGCGACCCCGCCGAGCTCGACACCCGGTCGGCGTTGATCGCGAAGACCCGACAGACCGTTGAGGAGATCACCGAGGCGCTGCGCCGGATGGACGAGGGGCGGTACGGGGTGTGCGACCGGTGCGGCAAGGAGATCCCGCGGGCCCGCCTCGAGGTGGTCCCGCAGGCGAAGTACTGCGTCCCGTGCCAGGAGCGCCTGGCCTTGTGATCCACGGACATGCGGCCGTGGTCGCGGCCCCGCGGTGACGGCGGCGGCCACGGCCTGCGGCCAGAACGGCACCCGCTCCCGATCCCGGCCACCGCGGCTGCCTCCGCCGGTCACCCGGACGTCTACGTTGACCGGTCGAGCGTAGAGCCGTACACCGGGTCACCCGGCCGGGCCGACCCGCGGGGAGCCGCCAGGCGGGTGGGGTTGGCGCGCGTCGCGGCCGGGTACCTCGCCGGGGTGCGCCACCCTCCCCACGCGGACCCGCGCCGGCCGGTCCGTCCCGACCGGCGGTGCCGCGCGGACCCCGCCGCCGTGCCCGACCGCTCGGCGGCCGTGCCGGACCCGGCCAGGGTGGCCGCGTTGCGGGCCGACCCGGACCTGGCGGCGCTGCACCGGTCGCTGGAGGCGTCCTACACCGACCCCGGCCGCGCCGCCGCGATGGACGCCCTGTACGCCCGCTTCCTCGCCCCCGGTGACCTGGCGTTCGACGTCGGCGCCCACGTGGGCGACCGGACCGCCAGCTTCCGCCGGCTGGCGGCGCGGGTGGTCGCGGTCGAGCCGCAGCCGCTGTGCCAGCGGGCGCTGCGGTCGCTGTACGGCGACGACCCCCGGACCGTCCTGGTGGCGGCGGCCTGCGGCGGGGCGCCCGGCACCGTCCGGCTGCACGTCAACTCGGCCAACCCCAGCGTCTCCACCGCCTCGTCCGGGTTCGTCGCCGCCGCCGGCGGCGCCTCCGGCTGGGAGGGCCAGGTGTGGGACACGGCGGTCGACGTGCCCGCCACCACGCTCGACGCGCTGATCGCCGCGCACGGACCGCCGGCGTTCACCAAGATCGACGTCGAGGGGTACGAGGACCGGGTGCTGGCCGGGCTGAGCCGGCCGCTGCCGGCCCTGTCGTTCGAGTTCACGACCATCCGCCGGGACGTGGCCGTGCGCTGCCTGGACCGGCTGGCGGCGCTCGGCCGGTACGGCTTCGACGTGTCGCTGGGCGACACCCTCGCGCTGGTGTTCGGCACCTGGGTGACCGGCGCGGAGATGGCCGCGTACGTCCGCTCCCTGCCCCACACGGCCAACTCGGGCGATATATACTGTATGTCGTAAATCGGGTGACGGCTCCGGCGCCCGGTCCACCGACGCCGCCGGCGGCCGCCGCGCCCGCCCGGCCGGGTCACCGCGGCGCCCCGCCGGGGACACGACCGAGGAGGGCGTCGATGTCGCAGGGGGCACGCGCCTTCTGGGTCCGCTCCCCCGGCCGGGGTGAGATCCGCCCGGCCACCGTACCGGACCCCGGCCCCGGCCAGGCGCTGGTGCGCACCCGCTACTCAGGGGTGAGCCGCGGCACCGAGACCCTGGTCTTCCGCGGTGCCGTGCCACCCGACCAGTACGGGTCGATGCGCGCACCGTTCCAGGAGGGCGACTTCCCCGCGCCGGTCAAGTACGGCTACCTCAACGTCGGCGTGGTGGAGGCGGGGCCGCCGGGCCTGGCCGGCCGGACCGTCTTCTGCCTCTACCCGCACCAGACCCGGTACGTGGTGCCGGCCGGCGCCCTGGTCCCCGTCCCCGGTCACGTGCCCCCCGAACGGGCGGTCCTGGCCGGCACGGTGGAGACCGCGGTCAACGCGCTGTGGGACGCGGCCCCACTGGTCGGCGACCGGGTCAGCGTGGTCGGCGGCGGCATGGTGGGCTGCGCGGTGACCGCGCTGCTGACCCGCATCCCCGGCACCAGCGTGCAACTGGTCGACGTGGACCCCGCCCGCGCCCCGGTGGCGGCCGCGCTCGGCGCGCGGTTCGCGGAGCCGGACCGGGCCGACGGCGACCGCGACCTGGTCGTGCACGCCAGCGCCACCGCCGACGGGCTGGCGCGCTCGCTGGAGCTGCTGGCGGCCGACGGCACCGTGGTCGAGCTCAGCTGGTACGGCGACCGGGCCGTCCCGGTCCCGCTGGGCGGCCGGTTCCACTCCCGGCGGCTGACGCTGCGCGGTAGCCAGGTGGGCGCGGTCGCGGCCGCCCGCAGGCACCGGCGCCGCCCCGCCGACCGGCTGGCCCTGGCGCTGGCCCTGCTCGCCGACCCGGTCTTCGACCACCTGGTCACCGCCGAGTCCGGCTTCGACGACCTGCCCGACGTGCTGGCCCGACTGTCCGACGGCCGGCCGGGGTTGTGCCACCGCATCCGCTACCCCGACGCCGACCGGTGACCTTCCCGGAAGGAGGCGCGACGGTGTACAGCGTGACCGTGCGCGACCACATGATGGTCGCCCACAGCCTGCCCGGCGACGTGTTCGGCCCGGCCCAGCGGCTGCACGGCGCGACGTACGTGGTCGACGCCACCTTCCGCCGCGGCGACCTGGACGCGGACAACCTCGTCGTGGACATCGCGGCGGCCGCCCGGACCCTCGGCGAGGTGCTGGGTGACCTCACCTACCGCAACCTCGACGAGGTGGCCGACCTGGCCGGGGTCACCACCACCACCGAGGCGCTGGCGCGGCACATCGCCGACCGGCTGGCCGAACGGGTGCGCGACGGCGCCCTGGGCGCGGGTGCCCGCGGCCTGTCGGGGCTCACCGTGACCCTGCACGAGTCCCACGTCGCGTGGGCGAGCTACGAGCGGGCGCTGTGAGGAGGGCCGCCGCGTGCACCGGCCCCGACCGCTGACCCGCCGACCGCCGGGCGCCGAGCCCGACACCGTGTACGCCGTCGTGCCCGCCGACGTCGACGACCCGGCGCTGCCCAGCGGCGGCAACACCTACGACCGTCGGCTGTGCGCGGCACTGGCCGCCACGGGTGTGCCGGTGACCGTGCTCACCGCCGCCGGGAGGTGGCCCCGGCCCGCGGCGGACGACCGCGACCGGCTCGCCCGCCTGCTCGCCGGGATGCCCGACGGCGCCAGCGTGCTGCTCGACGGCCTGGTCGGGTGCGCGGTCCCGGAGGTCGTGGTCCCGCACGCCGGCCGGCTGCGCCTGGTCCTGCTGGTCCACCTGCCGCTGGCCGACGAGACCGGGCTGTCCCCGGCGGCGGCCGCCGCCCTCGGTGCGCGGGAGCGGCGCACCGTGCACGCCGCCGCCGAGGTGGTCGCGACCAGCCGCTGGGCCGCGCGGCGGGTGGAACGCCTGCACGGCCTGCCCGCCGGCCGGGTCCACGTCGCCACCCCCGGCGTCGACCCCGGACCGGTCTCGCCCGGCACCGACGGGCGGTCGCGCCTGCTGTGCGTCGCGTCGGTCACCCCGCGCAAGGGCCACGACGTGCTGGTGGAGGCGCTGGCCCGGGTCGCGGACCTGCGGTGTGCGTGCGTGGGCGCCCTCCGCCGCACCCCGCGGTACGCCGCCCGGGTCCGCGACGCGGTGCGGGCGCACGGCCTGGCCGGCCGGTTCGAGATCGCCGGGCCGGTGAGCGACGCGGAGCTGCAGGCCGCGTACGCCGCCGCGGACCTGGTCGTGCTGCCCTCGCGCGGGGAGACGTACGGCATGGTCGTCACCGAGGCGCTCGCCCGCGGCATCCCGGTGGTAGCCACCAGGGTCGGCGGCGTGCCGGAGGCGCTCGGCCGCGCCCCCGACGGCACCCGACCCGGGGTGCTGGTCCGCCCGGACGACCCGGCCGCGCTGGCCGGGGCGTTGCGGCGGTGGCGGGACGACCCCCGCTGGCGGTCGCGGCTGCGGCGGGCGGCGCTGACCCGCCGGATGACGCTGGCCGGATGGCCCGACACCGCCGCCGCGCTCGCGGCCGTGCTGGCGCCGCGGCCGGTGGCCGGGAACCGGTGACGGCGCCGGTCGCCTTCAGCGCGGCGTGGCTGCGGCTGCGCGAGGAGGCGGACGCGGTCGCCCGGGCGGAGAGCCTGCTCGACCCGTTGCGCCGCCGCCTGGCGTACCGGTCGCGGCTGGTCGTGTGCGACCTGGGGTGCGGGACCGGCGCGATGGGCCGCTGGCTCGCCGGCCGGCTGCCCGGACCGCAGCACTGGGTCCTGTACGACCGCGACGCCGGGCTGCTCGCCCAGGCGACCGCGACCCTGCCCCGCGTCGCCGCCGACGGCACGCCGGTGACCGCGACCGCCCGGCGGCTCGACCTGGCCGTGCTGACCGGCCGCGACCTGGCCGGCGCCGGCCTGGTCACCGCCTCTGCGCTGCTGGACCTGCTCAGCCGGGCGGAGGTGGGGCGGCTGGCGGCCGCGTGCGCCCGCGCCCGCTGCCCGGTGCTGCTGACCCTGACCGTGGACGGGCACGTGCGGCTCGACCCGGCCGACCCGCTGGACGCGGAGATCGCCGCGGCCTCCCACGCCCACCAGCGGCGCCGGGACGGGCACCGGCGGCTGCTCGGGCCCGACGCCGCGGCGGTGGCGGTGGAGGCGTTCGAACGCCACGGGGCCCGGGTGCTCGTGCGTGGCAGCCCGTGGCGGTTGGGAGGTGGGCAGGCCGCCCTCATCCGACAGTGGCTGTGGGACCGGGTGGAGGCGGCGTGCCGGGTGCGTCCCGAGCTGGCCCGGCCCGCTGCGGCGTACCTGTCCCGGCGGCTCGACGCCGCGGCCGCCGGCCGGCTGCGGGTGGTGGTCGGCCACCGGGACCTGCTGGCCCTGTTCGACTGACCGCCACACCGGTACCCGGCGGCCATCTGTTGGTGGCCAGCCGGTCAGCCGGCGCCCAGCGTCTCGTCGAACCGGTCCGACAGCGCGTACCTCAGCAGCGCGACGTTGCCGAGCCGGCGCACCTCGGCCAGGTGCGCCCGTCGGTCCGGTCCCCACGGGAACCCTCCGTCGTGGACGAAGCGCGGTGCGCGCGAGTCGCCGACGAACAGCGGCGCCACCACCAGGTGCAGCTCGTCGGCGAGACCGGCGGTGAGCAGTTGGGTGTGGACGGTCCCGCCGCCCTCGACCAGCAGGCGCTCCACTCCGCGGGACCTCAGATCGGCCAGGACCCGGTCGAGCCGGACGGGGTGGCCGGCGTCGACCACCGTGGCGGCGTCGCCCAGCCGGCTCCGGCAGGCCGCCGCCACCGGGGCCGCGCAGTAGACCAGCTTCGCGACCTCGCCGGTGGCGAAGAACCGGGCGGACGGGTCGAGGTCCCCGTGGCCGGTCACGGTCACCTTCACCGGCGAGGCTGGCAGCCCGCGGGCCAGCCGCCGCAGCCGGCGCGCGGGTGAGCGCACCAGCAGGCGGGGGTCGTCGCGGCGGATGGTCCGGGCGCCGACCAGGATCGCGTCGCAGCGCGCCCGCACCTCGTCCACCCGGTCCAGGTCGTCCGGGCTCGACAGCACCAGCCGCCGGTCGGTCGCGTCGTCCAGGTAGCCGTCGATCGACACGCTGCAGCTGAGCACCGTGTACGGCACCGGGTGCGGGCCGGAGCCGGACACCGGCCGGGCGGTGCCGCCCACCGCGGCCGGAGCGTGAGCGGTCACGCCCGCTCCAGCCGGCCCGCGGCCGGCAGATCCAACAGGTGGCCGGCCCGGTTCGCCTTCGCCGCCAGGTAGCTACCGTTGGCCTCCGACAGGTGGACGCCGGTGGGGACGAGGCGACTGACGCGGATCCCCAGGACATCCAGCTGCCGGGCCTTGTCCGGGTTGTTGCTCAGCAGCGCGATCCGGTCCACGCCCAACGCCGACAGCATCTGGGCCGCGACGGTGTAGTCCCGCTCGTCCGGGCCGTGGCCGAGCGCGACGTTGGCCTCGTACGTGTCCAGACCCGCGCCCTGCAGCGCGTACGCGTCCAGCTTGGCGTACAAGCCGATGCCGCGACCCTCCTGCCGCAGGTACAGCAGGAAGCCGCCGGCGGCCGCGATCCGCTCGACCGCCTCCCGCAACTGGGCGCCGCAGTCGCAGCGCTGGCTGCCGAACACGTCCCCGGTCAGGCACTCGCTGTGGGGGCGCACCAGCGGAGGCGCGCCGCCGAGCGCGGCGCGGTCACGCGCGCGCCGCCAGTCGCCGAGGCCCAGGGCCAGGTGCTCCCGGCCGTCGGTGAGCCCGTCGAAGGAGAACACGTGCGCCCCGGTGGCGTACCCGTCCACGAAGCGCAGCGGCAGCGGCACCTCCATGCGGATCTTGACACCGGACCCCGGGCCCGCACCGGCGGTGCCGACCGCCCCGGGTCGGGAGACCTCCCGTACGGTGTCGGACATCCGCCCCCCATGATCGGCGCGCCGGGGCACGCGCCGGGCCGACTGGACAGCTTCCGCCCTCATGATGGCCGAGGTCGCCGCCCGGCGGCGGCGGTTCGGCGCATCGCGCGAGGGCCACTCGCGCAAGCCCTCGATGAACCGGCGCAGCACGCCACCCTCCCGGGGCAGGGGCGGCCGGGCGGCCCGAGCGGGGGTGGCGGCGAGACGGTCAGGCGGCCGGGTGGTCGTACGCCTGGTCCGGCACCGGGTAGTCCCCGAGGTCGCCGTCGGGCGCGTTGATGCGGGACATGATGTTGCCGTTAATGACGTCGAGGGTCATGTACGTCAGGTTCAGGGCGTCGGCGATGTGTCCTGCCGCCGAGATGATCCGACTGGTCTGCCAGGCCGCCGCACCGTACCCGACGACCGGGCCGATCCCGGTCTCGAACGTCGCGGTGCCCACGGCCGCGGAGATCCCGGCGATGATGGCGGCGTCGCAGATCATGCTGATCGCGCTGCCCACCCCGCGGGCGTAGTCCCACACCGCGGTGGTGGCGGCGTAGTACTGGTCCCGGACGTCGTGGAGCACCGGCCGCTGTGCGGCCGTCGCCTCCGCGAGGCCCTGGAAGTACAGGTGGGCGGCGTCCGCGGCGCGGCCGTCCCACTCGCGGTCGACCACGGACGTCCCTTCCGTGATCTTCTGCCCGAGAGAAAGCGCGAACTCGCCCAGCTGGTTCAGTGCGCTGCCGAACCGCGCGTACGCCCCCCAGTCGCCGGTGACCGGAGCGACCGCCTCGCCGATGACGTCCCGGCCGGTGAGCTCCTTGATGAGCTCGTTGATCCAGTACGTGGGACTCATGGCGTCCAGGTACATGCGAGGGTTCTCCCAGCCGTAGCCGACGTCGACGTCCGGCTCGGGCGGGCCGGTGAGGTGTGTCGTGGGGTCCTCTGCCATGTGGTGCTCCCGGTCTGGAACGTCTCGGTGGTGCTCCGGTCTAGAACGTCTCGCCCGGCCAGACCCGACGACCGGGGTCCGGCAGCTCCCGGTCGAAGTCCCTGGCGGCCGCCGTGTCGGTCACCTCGTAGTACGTGGCGGTGCGCTCCAGCTCGGAGGCTGACTGCTCAAGCACGTCCTTCAGGTGTGTGAACCGCTCGTTGAGCAGCGCCATCACCCGCTCGTGCGCCCCCTTGAGGCCGGCGAGAAAGTTGGTGGCCCCGAGCTGCTCCCACGAGAGGCTGCCGTGGCGGTTGAGATAGGCGACACCGTCGAGTGCGTCGTCGCGGCAGCTGGCGATGTGCTGCGAGAAGTCACGGACGGCTCGCGGTACGACGTGGAACTGGTCCGGCATGGACCCTCAGCCTCCCTTGTGGGCTCACGTACCGATCCATTCAGCCACACCCGCCACCGCCACCGCCGCGACCAGGGCCGCAACCGCGAGCAGCATGTTGGCGAAGATCCCTCGCCGCGGGTCGCGGCGGCGGACGGCCCGGACACAGAACCCCAGCGCGGTCACGACCAGGGCCAGTGACAGCAGTCGCAGCGGCAGCTCCCACCCGGTCGGCGGGTCCGTTCCCAGGCTGACCACGCTGACCACACCGCAGCTCAACGCGACCGTTCCGAGGACCCACAGCACGACCGCGTGCAGCCAACTGTGCGGGTCGGCGATCAGGGACGTGAGCAGCGGGCTGCCGCGGGAGTCGACGCGGTCGCGCCAGGCATGCCAATCGGTACGCCGTACCTTGGCCGGGATCCTCCCCGGCCGTGGCGAGCGGCGTCGTGTCATGGCCACCCTCCGGGACCCCCGTGGTCACGGCCGCTGGGCTCGGCGAGCGCGGGTCCGTGTGGGGACTGCACGGCCGCGGGGCCGACGGCCGGACGATGTGTCCAACAGCTACTTACCTTCATACACTACCCTGGACAACCATAGGGCGGCCGGACAAGGGCGGAGATCAGTGGCGGAGTATGAACGTTTCCTGGACATCGCCGGCGGTGACCGGGCTCTCGCGAAGCTGCTTCACCAGAGCCTGACACACCTGGAGCAGGGTGTCGGCGGCCCGGCCCTGCAGGAGCTCGCCCGTGACGTCCTGTCTGGACGGACGGACCTGCGGGAGGTCGCGAACAGCAGCGCCTACGCGGAAGCGTTCCAGGAGTCGCTGAGGCGGTTCCACCAGTGGCGGGCGGAGGCGGGGCCGGAGGAGGTGGCCCGGTTGGCGGAACAGGCCGAGCAGCGCGCGGCCGCACTCCGGGCCGAGCTCGCCCCCGATGGGCCGGACCACGCATCGCCGCCGGGACCGTCGTGATCCACGGTCCAGTAGTTCGCCGAAGCCACCACCGCCCGGCCGGTTGCGGGTAGCAGGTCGTCCAACGTCGTGCGCGGTCACGGATCCTGGTGAGGTGGTCGCCGGCCGTTCCGGCCGCGCCAGCGGCGGCCGCGCGGGTCACGCAGTTCACGCGCACCGCACGTGTGGTGGGCGGTACTGGGATCGAACCAGTGACCTCTTCCGTGTCAAGGAAGCGCGCTCCCGCTGCGCCAACCGCCCGGATCGAGAAGGTGGAGGTGGGGACGGGATTTGAACCCGCGTACACGGCTTTGCAGGCCGTTGCCTCGCCTCTCGGCCACCCCACCGAGGTCTGAGGCCTCGGTAACCTCGGCGGCCTCGCTCCGAGCGGGCGACGGGGCTCGAACCCGCGACCTTCACCTTGGCAAGGTGACGCGCTACCAGCTGCGCTACGCCCGCATGGCCACCGGCTCCGGAATCCCGGGGCCGCTTGAGAACTTTAGCCGAGTCCGCGCCTCCGCGCCAACCCGGGGGCGGCGTGGCGCCCCCGGTCGCCGTCACCGCTGCGGGGCGTCCGCCAGCCCGGTGCATCCCCGCAGGTCGGCGACGCGGGCCGCCACCCGGTCGGCGTCGTCCCCGGTCGCCGGGACCGGCTGCCCGGTCTCCCGGGAGATCACCGCCGGGCGCAGCTGCACGGAGGCGATCTCCGCACCGCGCAGGGTGACCCACAGCACCCCGGTGTCGTTGCTGAACCGGTCGTCGCGCCACCACAGGAAGTTGCCCAACCCGTAGTGCACGTACGTCTCCCCCAGCCAGCCGTCGCCGAGCAGCAGGTGGGCGTGGGTGCCGACCACGAGGTCCACCCCCGCGTCGGCCAGCGCCTGCGCGAACGAGGACATCTCCGGCACCGGGCACGGGTTGCCCTCGTGGCCCCAGTGCATGTACACCACGACCACGTCCACGGCCTGCCGGGCCGCCCGCACCGCCGCCAGCGCGCGCTGCGTGTCCATGGCGTACGCGATCCCGGACCGGTCGTCCGTCGCCCGCCACGACTCCCACAGCTCGTACACCTGGCTGAACCCCAGGTACGCGATCCGCACCCCCCGCACCTCGACGATCCACGGCCGGTACGCCGCCGTGGCGTTCTCCCCCGCCCCGACCACGGCGACGCCGGCGTCCGCGGCGGCCGCGAGCGTGTCCGCCAGCCCGTCGCGCCCGTAGTCGAGCGCGTGGTTGTTGGCCAGCGACACCAGGTCGACACCGGCGGCCCGGACGGCCTCGAACGCGGCCGGGGGTGCCCGGAAGTGGAACGTCTTCGGTTCCGGGGTGCCGCCCGTGGTCACCGCCGTCTCCAGGTTGATCATGGCCACGTCGGCGGCGGAGAGCACCTCCACGACCGGGCCGAACGCGGTCGCCGGGTCGGCCAGCAACCGCCCGGTGCGGTTGGGAACCCCACCGTCGGTCTCCACGAAGTGCACGTCGCCCGCGAACGCGAGGGTGACCTCCGGTGGCCCGGCCGGGGTGGGGCTCGCGGTCGCCGCGGGCGGGGACGCGGGCGACCACCGCGCCGCCGGTGGGCCGCCGCCCGCGCAGGCGGCGACGAGCACCGGCGCCAGCGCGGCCAGGACGGCGACCACCGGGCGACGTCTCACAGGGCGCCAGCCTACGGCCCGCCGCCCACGCCGCCCTTCCGGTGCCGGATCCGCTCCGCCCGGCCGTACCCACCGCCCGGCGGCACCCGCCGCCCGTACGGCCGACCCACCGCCATCCGCCGCCTCGTGGCAGGGTGATCTGCATGACCGACGGACTGATCGCGGTGACCGGGGCGACCGGCGGCGTGGGTGGCCGGGTGGCGCGGCGGCTGGCCGACGCCGGCCAGTGGCAGCGCCTGCTGG
>DATGOE010000149.1:0-7602 GCA_035306365.1 Natronosporangium sp.
TACTGGTGGTACACCGACTCCACCCCGACGCACTCGTGGATGAGCTGGCGCTACCACTACCCGCAGGCGGAGTTCCCGTACGAGCGGCTGCGGGTCGAGAACGCCGCCCGTGGCCGGGACGAGCCGGAGTTCGAGCTGGCCGACACGGGCATCTTCGACGACGACCGGTACTGGGTGGTGACCGTCGACTACGCCAAGGCCGCTCCCCGGGACCTGTGCGCGGTGATCACCGTGACCAACCGCGGACCCGAGCCGGCGGAGCTGCACGTCCTGCCCACGCTGTGGTTCCGCAACATCTGGGCCTGGGACACGACCGACCACGAGCTGCCGCAGCTCGTGGCCGCCGGCAACCGGGTGGTCGGCCGGCACCCCCGCCTGGGCGAGCTGGTGCTCGAGGGTGACGGCGAGCCCCGGGCCCTGGCGTGCGACAACGAGACCAACACCCAGCGGTTGTGGGGGCTGCCCGGACGCTCGCCGTACCCCAAGGACGGCATCGGCGACCACGTGGTCTCCGGCGCCGACACGGTCAACCCGACCGGCCGGGGTACCAAGGCGGCGCTGCACTACCGGCTGACGGTGCCGGCCGGCGCCAGCCACACCATCCGGTTGCGGCTGGTCGAGGTGCCACCCGGTACGGCCCCGGACCGGCTGGACCTGGGCGAGGGGTTCACGCGGGTCGTGGCGGCCCGCAAGGCCGAGGCGGACGCGTTCTTCGCCGACCTGGTGGGGCCGGACCTGCCCGCCGACCGGGCGGCGGTGGTGCGCGCCGCCGTGGCCGGTCTGATGTGGAGCAAGCAGTTCTACCGCTACGACGTCGGGCGCTGGCTCGACGGCGACCCCACCGCGGTGCCGCCGCCGGAGGCGCGCCGGCGCGGCCGCAACAGCCACTGGCGGCACATGTACTGCGCCGACGTCATCTCCATGCCGGACACGTGGGAGTACCCGTGGTTCGCTGCGTGGGACCTGGCGTTCCAGTGCGTGGCGATCGCGAAGGTCGACCCCACGTTCGCCAAACGGCAGCTGCTGCTGCTGCTCAAGGAGCGGTACCTGCACCCCAACGGGCAGATCCCGGCGTACGAGTGGGCGTTCGGCGACGTGAACCCGCCGGTGCACGCCTGGGCGGCGCTGCGGGTGTTCGCAATCGACGGCAGCCGGGACGTCGGCTTCCTCGCCCGGGTCATGCACAAGCTGCTGCTCAACTTCACCTGGTGGGTCAACCGGGTCGACACCACGGGCAACAACCTGTTCGAGGGCGGCTTCCTCGGGCTGGACAACGTGGGCCCGTTCGACCGGTCGGCCGGGCTGCCCGTACCGGGCATCCTGGAGCAGTCCGACAGCACCGGCTGGATGGCGATGTACGCGCTGAACCTGATGGAGATGGCGCTGGTGCTCGCCGAGCACGACCGGGCGTACGAGGACCTGGCCAGCAAGTTCTTCGAGCACTTCATCTACATCGCCGGCGCGGCGTACACGCACGGGTTGTGGGATGACGGGGACGGGTTCTTCTACGACGTGCTGCGCCACAGCGACGGGACCACGGTGCCGCTGCGGGTGCGCTCGGTGGTGGGGCTGCTGCCGCTGGCGGCCAGCACCACCCTGAGCGCGACGACCCTGCAGCGCCTCCCGGAGCTGGGTGCGCGGATGGACTGGCTGCTCGCGCACACCCCGCAGCACGCCCACGTGGTCACCCCGTCGGAGCTGTCCGGCGACGTGCCCGGGGACCGGCTGCTGGCCCTGGTCGGGCGCGACCTGCTGGTGCGGATCCTGTCGCGGATGCTCGACCCGGACGAGTTCCTCTCACCGTACGGGTTGCGCAGCCTGTCGGCCGCCCACCGGCACGAGCCGTACGCGGTGCGGCTGGGAGGGCAGGAGTACCGGGTGGGGTACGAGCCCGGCGAGTCGTCCGACGGCACGTTCGGCGGCAACTCCAACTGGCGCGGGCCGGTGTGGTTCCCCGTCAACTTCCTGCTCATCGAGGCGCTGCGCCGCTACGGGGCGTTCTTCGCCGACCTGAAGGTGGAGTATCCGACCGGGTCGGGACGGAGATGCACGCTGGAGCAGGTGGCCGACGACCTGACGCGGCGGCTGGTGTCGCTGTTCCTGCCCGGGCCGGACGGGGCGCGCCCGATGTACGGACCGCCGGGGACGCTGCGCAACCGCCCCGGCTGGCGGGAGCTGATCGACTTCCCGGAGTTCTTCCACGGCGACACCGGGTACGGGCTGGGCGCCATGCACCAGACCGGCTGGACCGCCCTGGTCGCCAACCTCATCCTCGGCGGCTGCCGCCCACCCGACCCCCGCGACTGACCCGCCGTCACAGGTGTCGTCGGTGCTCGCTTTCACGCGGTGGCGGGAAGCAGGACGGCGTCACCCCACGTGCGTCAGCAGGCCGTGGCGGTCTCTGAGGATCAGGGCGGGGAAGCGTCGCCGGCCGGTGCGGGTAGGCGACGGTGCCGCCACATCTCCGACAACGGCAGGGCAGCAAGACGGTCGCCGAATGAGCCGCCCTCGTGACCGAGGTACAGGACATAGCCTCCGGCGAAACGGTCGCCAAGGCGGTCACGGAGCCAGCTCAGGTGCCGGAAGTCCGCCTCCGTCACGGTGGAGGACGCCTTGGCCTCAATGCCCACTACCAGGCCGTTGCGGCGCTCAAGGATGAAGTCGACTTCCCTGCCGTTGCGGTCCCGGAAGTGTCGCAGCGAGATCGGCGCCTCTGAGGCCGCGAGGAGGCGGAGCAGTTCGCAGTAGACGAAGGTCTCGAACAGACCGCCGAGCGCGGGATGGCCGAGTCGCGACAACGCCTGCGCGTCCACATCCAGCAGGTGCGCCGCGAGCCCGGAATCAGTGATGTAGACCTTGGGCGCCTTCACGGCCTTGGTGGACAGGTTTGTACCCCACGCGGGGAGCCTGCCGGTCAAGAAGACCGTGTCGAGGTAGCTGAGGTAGCTCCGGGTCGTCTGGTGCGCCAGCTCAACTCCCCGTGCCAGGTCCGACAACACGGCAGTGCTGCCCGCACGGGCCGCGAGTAGGGCGAGCAGGCGGGGTACGACCTCGGCGTGCTGGATGGTCGCGAAGCTGTCGATGTCGCGTTGGACGACCGTCCGGAGGTAGCCCTCGTACCATGCCTGCCGCGACGCTCCGCCGGCCAACGTTACGACCTCCGGATAGCCGCCCTCACAGATGAGGTTGAGGTACTCCTGCCGGCTCCACGGCGAGGCCACCGAACCAGCGCCGGCCTCGCCGGTGAAGAGGCGCTCGGGAAAGTCGGCGGGTGCTCCCACCCGCTCCGCGACGGCAAACGGCCACAGGTCGACGAACGCCGCCCTACCGGCCAGCGACTCCGACAACGTCGGAACGGTCAGGAACCTGGCCGAGCCGGAGAGGATGAACTGGCCCCGCGAGGTGTCCCGGTCGACCAGGTACTTGATCGCCAGCACGAGTGGGTCACCACCGCGCTGCACCTCATCAATGATCCGAGGTGTCCTTCCCGCAGCGGCGAACGCAGTCGGATCGGCCCGCGCCAGAGCGAGTGTCTCTGGGGCGTCGAGCGACCTGAAGGTACCGTTGTGCGACTCGTGGAACTGCCGCAGCAGTGTGGTCTTACCCGACTGCCGCGGTCCGTTGACGATGACGATCCGGAACGCCCGTACCAGGGAGGCGACGCGTCGCTCGGCGAACCGGGTGACCAGCATCGGCCTACCACCTCCAGGTCGCACGTGTCCCGAGCAGGTTTTGCCAATCTGCCTGAAGATCACCTTACATTTTGCCTGACGTTCACTTTACAATCTGACTAGAGATCGTTTACGAGTTTGCCTGTAGATTAGTTTTCAATCTGCCTGAAGATCAGTTGCCAATCCGCCTAGAGATCATCGGCCAGCCCGCCTCGGTGCCGCCCTGCCACCTCCGACCGGTGACGGCTGTGGCGCCGGGCAAGGCGTGGCGCGAGTGCCTGCGCGGCCGTACGTGCCTGTCTATGGTCGAGGTGATGGCCGGACGGTTCCTGGTCGACGACGTCTTCCCCGTGGTGTCCTGCGGGCGGTTCCCGGCCAAGGCGGTGGTGGGCGAGCGGGTGCCCGTGTCCGCCACCGCGTTCGGCGAGGGCATCCTCGCCCTCGGGTGCCGGGTCGTGTGGCGCGGACCGGACGGTGCCGAGCGTCCGCCGGTGCGGATGCGTCCCGGCGCGGAGGGCACCGACACCTGGCACGCCGAGATCCGGCCCGACGCGATCGGCGAGTGGACCTTCGGGATCGAGGCGTTCCGCGACCCGTACCTGCAGTGGCGCGACGCGGTCCGCAAGAAGGTCGACGCCGGTGAGCAGCCCGCCGACCTCGCCAACGATCTCGCCGAAGGGGCGCAGGTCCTGGACCGCGCCGCCGACGCCGTGCCGGAGTCGGCCCGCGACCAGGTGTGGTCGGCCGCCGCCGCCCTGCGCGACGACGCCCGCCCGCTGCCGGCCCGGATATCGCCCGCGTTCGACCTGGCCGACCTGCTGTGGGCGCACCCGGTGCGGGAGCTGGTCGACCACACCGGCCCCTACCGCCTGTGGGTGGACCGGCAGCGCGCCCTGTTCTCCGCCTGGTACGAGTTCTTCCCGCGCTCCGAGGGCGCGCAGGTCGACCCGCAGGGCCGGCCGCTGCGGCACGGCACGTTCGCCACCGCGGCGCAGCGCCTGCCCGGCGTGGCGGCGATGGGTTTCGACGTGGTGTACCTGCCGCCCATCCACCCGATCGGCCGCACCGCCCGCAAGGGGCGCGACAACGCGCCGGTCGCCGAGCCGGGCGACGTGGGGTCGCCGTGGGCGATCGGCGCGGCCGAGGGCGGCCACGACGCGGTCCACCCGCAGCTCGGCACGCTGGAGGACTTCCGGCGGTTCCTCGCCCGGGCGGGCGAGCTCGGGCTGGAGGTCGCCATGGACCTGGCGCTGCAGTGCTCGCCCGACCACCCGTGGGTGCGCGAGCACCCCGAGTGGTTCACCACCCGGCCCGACGGCAGCATCGCCTACGCGGAGAACCCGCCCAAGAAGTACGAGGACATCTACCCGCTGAACTTCGACGCCGACCCCGACGGCATCCGGGCGGAGGTGCTGCGGCTGGTGCTGTTCTGGGTCCACCAGGGGGTGCGGATCTTCCGCGTCGACAACCCGCACACCAAGCCGACCGAGCTGTGGCACTGGCTGATCGAGGAGGTCCACCGGGTCGACCCGCGGGTGCTGTTCCTGTCCGAGGCGTTCACCCGCCCCGCGGTCGTGCACGGCCTGGCCAAGGTCGGCTTCAGCCAGTCGTACACCTACTTCACCTGGCGTGAGACCGCCGACGAGCTGCGACGCTACTGCCAGGAGCTGGTGGAGTCCGCCCACTACCTGCGGCCCAACTTCTGGACCAACACCCCCGACATCCTGCCCGCCCACCTGGTCGAGGGCGGGCCGCCCATGTTCAAGATCCGCGCGGTGCTCGCCAGCCTGCTGTCGCCGTCGTGGGGCGTCTACGCCGGCTACGAGCTGTACGAGCGGACACCGCGCCCGGGCTCCGGGGAGTACGCGAACAACGAGAAGTACCAGCTGCGACCGAGGGACTGGGAGGGCGCGGAGGCGGCCGGGGCGTCGCTGGCCCCGTTCCTGGCCAGGCTCAACGCCATCCGGCGCGCGCACCCCGCCCTGCACCGGCTGCGCAACCTCCGGTTCCACGAGTCGGACAACGACGCCATCCTGTGCTGGTCGAAGCGGGACGAGGACACCGGTGACGTGGTGCTGGTGGCCTGCTCGTTCGACCCGCTGCACGAGCAGTGGGCCAACCTCATCGTCGATCCGACCGCACTCGGCCTCGGGCCGGACGACCGGTTCGCCGTCACCGACCAGCTCAGCGGCGAGACGTACCACTGGGGCCGGCACGCCGTGGTCCGGCTCGACCCGCGCCACCCCGCCCACGTGCTCACCGTGCGTCCGCAGGCGTGAGTCTCCCGGACAGTCTTCCGGGCGGTTCCCGGACGAGGTGCGAGCGCGACGAGGTTTGAGCGCGCCGCGCCCGGGCAAGCCCGACGACGTGGAGGTGGCGCGCGTACACGACCCGTCCGAGGGCAGCCACCTCGCCGCCGGCGGCGTGGTGGAGCACCCGGTCGCTGAGGACTTCCTGCCGGCCCGGGTGCTGCCCACCGACCGCGACTGGTACCGGCGCGCGGTCTTCTACGAGGTGCTGGTGCGGGCGTTCTACGACCAGAACGCCGACGGCTCCGGGGACCTGCGAGGACTGATCGAGCGCCTGGACTACCTCGAGTGGCTCGGGATCGACTGCCTGTGGCTGCCGCCGTTCTACGACTCGCCGCTGCGCGACGGCGGCTACGACATCCGCGACTTCTACAAGGTGCTGCCCGACTTCGGCACCGTCGACGACTTCGTCGCCCTGCTCGACGCGGCCCACCAGCGCGGCATCCGGGTGGTCACCGACCTGGTCATGAACCACACCTCCGACCAGCACCCGTGGTTCCAGGCCTCCCGCCAGGATCCCGACGGCCCGTACGGCGACTACTACGTGTGGAGCCACACCGACCAGCGCTACCGGGAAGCCCGGATCATCTTCGTCGACACCGAGGAGTCGAACTGGACGTTCGACCCGGTGCGCCGGCAGTTCTACTGGCACCGGTTCTTCTCCCACCAGCCCGACCTCAACTACGACAACCCGGCCGTGCAGGAGGAGATGCTGGGGGTGATCCGGTTCTGGCTGGACCTCGGCATCGACGGGTTCCGCCTGGACGCGGTGCCCTACCTGTTCGAGCGCGAGGGCACCAACTGCGAGAACCTGCCGGAGACCCACCAGTTCCTCAAGCGCTGCCGCAGGCTGGTCGACGAGGAGTACCCGGGCCGGGTGCTGCTGGCCGAGGCGAACCAGTGGCCGGAGGACGTGGTGGAGTACTTCGGCGACCCGGCGGTGGGCGGCGACGAGTGCCACATGGCGTTCCACTTCCCGCTGATGCCGCGCATCTTCATGGCCGTACGCCGGGAGTCGCGCATCCCGATCTCGGAGATCCTCGCGATCACCCCGCCGATCCCCGAGGGCTGCCAGTGGGGCATCTTCCTGCGCAACCACGACGAGCTGACCCTGGAGATGGTCACCGACGAGGAGCGCGACTACCTGTACGCCGAGTACGCCAAGGACCCAAGGATGCGGGCCAACGTCGGCATCCGGCGAAGGCTCGCCGCCCTGCTGGAGAACGACCGGGACCAGTTCGAGCTGTTCACCGCCCTGCTGCTGTCGCTGCCCGGGTCGCCGGTGCTCTACTACGGCGACGAGATCGGCATGGGGGACAACATCTGGCTCGGCGACCGGGACGGGGTGCGGACCCCGATGCAGTGGACGCCGGACCGCAACGCCGGCTTCTCCCGGGCCACGCCCGGACGGGTCTACCTGCCGGTCAACCAGGACGCGGTCTTCGGCTACCAGGCGGTGAACGTGGAGGCGCAGCGGGACAGCAGCGCCGCGCTGCTCAACTGGACCCGCACCATGCTCGCGGTCCGCCGCCGCCACGATGCCTTCGCGCTCGGGTCGTTCCGCGACCTCGGCGGCTCCAACCCGTCGGTGTTCGCGTTCCTGCGCGAGCACGACGACGACG
>DATGOE010000150.1:0-4850 GCA_035306365.1 Natronosporangium sp.
CTCAGCACGGACCCGTGTCCCTCCTTCAGCCGCCTACCGGGTTAGCTGACGGGTTCGGGACGGAGCACTCCCTACCGCTCACGCGGATTCACCCCAATGTGCTGGGTCCCCGGCTCGCCGTGGTGGCGATTCGGCGGCGGCATCCGCCGGCGACCCGGGAGGGCCGCCTCCTGGACGGAGCCGACGGCGAGCTTACCCCAGGGGGCACCGTACGGTCAGCCGCCCACATTCGACCGAACGGTCTATTGCGATGGTCCGTTCGGTCGAGTTTTGGCCGCGGGCGCGCCATGAATGACCTCTCCGCACGGGCACGGTTACCCAGCGGTACGGAGTGGCGGGAACGCCACACCCGGCCGGACCCGTCCACCGTGGTCTCGTGGACGACGTCGGCCGCGTCGCAGACCCGCGCGGTGTCCGGAAGAATGTGGGGCGTGGATACCGCACGAGCGCGCCGCCGGTGGTCGCCCGGTGCGCGCCGACGGTGGTCACCCGGACCGCGCCGGCCGCGGCCGGCCGGTGTCGCCCGCGAAGCCGGGCACGGGGGTGGTGGACGGGTGAGGCCATGCGGGTCGTGACCTGGAATCTCTGGTGGCGCCACGGGCCGTGGCGGGAACGCGCAGCCGCGATCGCCTCGGTCCTGTCAGAGCTGGCACCCGACGTGTGCGGCCTGCAGGAGGTGTGGGGCGGCACCGACGCGAACCAGGCGGCTGAGCTCGCGGACCAGGTGGGGATGCACTGGTGTTGGGCTCCCCTGCCGGTCTCCCCCCGCCACCGCGCCGAGCACGGGGCCGACATCAGGATCGGCAACGCGGTGCTGTCGCGGTGGCCGATCATCTCCCACGCCCGGCAGCCGTTGCCGGTCGCCGACGGTGAGCAGCCCAGGGTGGCGCTGTACGCGCGGGTCGACGCCCCGGCCGGGCCCCTGCCGTTCTTCACCACCCACCTGACCCACCGCCACGACGCCTCGGCCGAGCGGGTCGCGCAGGTCCGGGTGCTCGCCGGGTTCGTGGCCCGGCACGTGGACGGCTGCGCCTACCCGCCGGTGGTGACCGGCGACTTCAACGCCGAGGCGGACTCCGATGAGCTGCGGCTGCTGGGCGGCATCCTGACCGCACCCGCGGTGCCCGGGCTCGTACTGGTCGACGCGTGGCGGTTCGCCGAGCCGGGTGACCCGGGGTTCACCTGGGACCGCCGCAACCCCTACCTCGCCGAGGTCGCGCTGTTCGACGCGCGCATCGACCACGTGCTGGTCGGGCCGCCGCGGGCCGGCCGGGGCCGGGTCAGCGGGGTACGGCTGGCCGGCACCGCACCGGTGGCCGGGGTGTGGCCGTCGGACCACTTCGCGGTGGTGGCGGACCTGACCGACTGACCGCCCGCCGCCCTCCGGCGGCCGGGCGGCTCAGGTGGTCCCGAGGTCCCGCCGGCGGAACCCGGCCAGCCCGGCCGCGACCAGTCCCGCCGCGACCGCGGTGAGGACCAGCAGCGGCGGCCAGGTGAGATCTTCCAGCGGCACGCGGGCGACGTGCTCGTACGGCGACAAGTTAAACACCCACTGCGGCGGTCCCATGAGCGGACCGAAGAAGCCGATGAACCCGCCGTAGACGAACGCCACCCACGCCAGGCCGACCGCGCGCGGCGCGACCCCGGCCAGCAGCGCCGCGACCCCGAGCAGCACCAGCACCGCCGGCGCGTACGCCAGGTGCGCCACCACCAGGTCGGCCACGTACCCGGCCTCGCCGACCGATGCGGCGGACGCCGCGCCCATGACGACACCCACCACCAGCAGCAGGCCGACGGCCCCGGCCGCCAGCACCGCCAGGTGACCGCCCAACCAGGCCCAGCGGCTGACCGCGGTCGCCAGCACCGGCTCCGCCCGGCCGCGCGACTCCTCGGCGCGCACGGCGTGCCCGCCGAGGACCACGAAGACGCTGACCAGCAACGCGTCGAACAGCACCATCGCGCCGAGGTAGCCGTCCAGGAGCTGGGACACGTCGCCGCCGAGCACCGCGATCAGCTCGCTGGTGCCGGCGTCCGCGAACGCGTCCACGATGGGCTGGGTGAGCGCGCCGTACGCCACCCCGGCCACGACCAGGGCCGCCGCCCACCACAGGAGGCTCGCACGGTGGAGGCGGAACGCGTACGCCAGCGGCGAGCTCAGCCACGCTGCCGCGGCCGCCCGGCCCCGGCGCGCCGCGACCAGTCCCGCGCCGACGTCCCGGCGCGCCGACAGCGCGTAGCCGACCGCCGCGGCCCCGGCCGCGGCCGCGACCGACAGCAGCAGCGGCCACCAGCGACCGTCCACGTACGGCCGGGTCTGCTGCGACCACGCCAGCGGCGAGAACCACGACAGCGCGCTACCGTGCGCCTCGCCCCCGAGCATGTCGCCGGCCGCCCGGACCACGTAGGCGGCGCCGAGCACGGCACCGGCGATCCCGGACGCGGCCCGGGAGTACTCGGAGACCTGCGCGGTCACGGCGGCGACGCCGGCGAACACCAGGCCGAGGGCGCCCACGCTGGCGCCGAACAGGAACCCCTGCCCCGGGTGGGGGAAGCTGACCGCCATCGCGGTGCCGATGAGCAGGGCCAGCAGCACGTTGGCACCCGCTGCCACGACCAGGGCGGCGGTGAGCGGGGCGTGCCGCCCGACCACGCTGGCGCGCACCAGCTCGCTGCGGCCGGTCTGCTCCTCCACCCGGGTGTGCCTGGCCACCAGGAGGATGTTCATCAGCGCCGCCGCGATGAGGAAGTACAGCCCGTACACACCGACGATCGCGATCTCGACGGTGACGGCGTCGCTGCCGTAGCCCGGCCCGCCGAGCAGGGCGCCGACCGGACCCACCATGAACCGCCCGAAGGCCTGCACGTTGTCGCCGAGCACCTCCGGCAGCGCGGCGGCGTAGTAGAACACCAGCACGGTCAGCACGAGCAGCCACGCCGGCAGCTTGACGCGGTCCCGGCGGAGGGCGAAACGGACCAGCGTGCCGGTGCCCGTGAGCGTGCCACCGCCGGCGGCGGGGCGGGCGGGCCGGGCCGGCGCGGCGGGGGTCGCCGTGGTCGCCGTCATGACCGCTTCCCGTTACCGGATGCGGCCAGCTCGTCGCCGTAGTGACGGAGCATGAGCTCCTCGAGTGTGGGCGGATGGCTGGTCAGGCTCTGGATCCCGAACCCGGACAGGTGCCGGACGGCGGCGTCGAGGTGCTGGCCGTCGACGGCGAACCGCACCCGGGAGTCGCTCACCTCCACCCCGTGGAGGCCCGCCAGCTGGTCCAGCCCCGTGACCGGGCGCGCGGTGACCGCCTCGATGCTGGTGCGGGTGAGGTGACGCATCTCGACCAGGGTCCCGGACTGCACGATCCGGCCCCGCCGGATGATGCTGATGGTGTCGGCCAGCTTCTCGACCTGGGCGAGGATGTGGCTGGACAGCAGCACGGTGCGGCCCTCGGCCTTCAGCTCCCTGATGACGCCCTGGAACACGACCTCCATCAACGGGTCCAGCCCCGCCGTGGGCTCGTCGAGCAGCAGCAGCTCCGCGTCCGAGGCGAGCGCCGCCACGATCGCCACCTTCTGCCGGTTGCCCTTGGAGTAGGTCCGGCCCTTCTTGCTCGGGTCGAGGTCGAAGCGCTCGATCAGCTCGTCGCGGCGGCGCCGGTCCAGCCCACCGCGCAGGCGGGCGAGCAGGTCGATCGCCTCCCCGCCGGTGAGGTTGGGCCACAGCTCGACGTCCCCGGGGACGTACGCCAGCCGCCGGTGCAGGGACACCGCGTCGCGCCAGGGATGGCCGCCCAGGACCGTGGCGCGGCCGGAGTCGGCGCGCAACAGGCCCAGCAGCACCCGGATGGTGGTCGACTTGCCGGCGCCGTTCGGGCCGAGGAAGCCGTGCACCTCGCCCTGCTCGACGCGCAGGTCGAGGCCGTCGAGCGCCCGGGTGGACCCGAACGTCTTGACCAACTGGTGGGTTTCGATGACCGCGGGCATGGGTGGTACGCTATCACGATCTTCACAAGTCTGTACAACTTCAACAGGCCGTAACGAGACCTATACTCATCCACGTGGAGGCGATCGCCGTGACGGCAGCCGGGGACCGCGCGGCCCCGCGCGAGCGGGACCGCCGGCTGCTGCTGCGGTACGTCGAGCGGCTGGCGCTGCAGCTGACCGACGTCGGTCTCCCCCGGATGCCGGCCCGGGTGTTCGCGTACGTACTCACCGACGACGCCGAGCGGTACACCGCGGCGGAGCTCGCCGCCGGCCTGCAGGTCAGCCCGGCGGCGATCTCCGTCGCGGTCCGCACCCTGGTCCAGATGGGCCTGCTCGGCCGGGAGCGCGAACCCGGTGCCCGGGTGGACACCTACCGCATCTACGACGAGGACGTCTGGGGCACCATCACCACTCAGCAGGGACAGATCATGGAGCCGTTCGAGCGGGTCGCCGCCGAGGGCGTGGAACTGCTGGGCGCCGACACGCCCGGCGGCCGGCGGATGCGCGAGACGCAGGAGTTCTGCGCCTTCTTCCGCCGCAAGATTCCCGAGCTGGTCGAGGAGTGGCGCGCGTACCGGCAGAAGCTGCTCGCGGACGGTTCACCGGCCCGTACGGCAGGTCCCTGAGCCCGACGCCCGCGCCGCAGCCCGTCCGGCGCCGTCCGGTGTGACGTGTCACGGGGCCGCTGCCGCCGAGGGGCGGCCATCTCCGGACTCATCCATATCGAACCGCGGCGGCCTTGACGGCACGCGCGGCCGCGCGGGACCCTGAAGCCGACCATCTCCGCCGAGCAGAGCGGATTCCCGGACCGGCGACGGCGGTTTGCGGCGGGCCGGAGCGGGTCTGGTCGGTTCGGGTGCAACCGGGTGTGGGGG
>DATGOE010000151.1:0-4313 GCA_035306365.1 Natronosporangium sp.
GGGGAGCAGGGCGCGTTGTCGCCCGAACGGGACGCCGGGGAGCCAGCCGTCTCGTCGCTGGACACCCCGCCGGCGTTCGCGCCCGCGACCTCGTACCAGGTCCGCGACGACCTGCAGGAACTCGTGCGGCGGGACCTGCTCGGGCCGTGGGGCGGGGAGCAGGAAGAGTTCCCGCCGCGGGCGATGGGACCCCGGGAGCGCTACCTGATCGGCATGATCGGCCCCAAGCAGCGGACCCGGACCACCCGGGCCCGGGCCACCGCGGTGTCCGACGTGGACGACGGTGTGCAGGCGGACGGGAGCGAGGCGGAACTGCCCGAGGTGATCACCCCGCAGAACCTCGGCAAGATGTGGGCCGCCTCCATGGGGCTGTCGTTCGCGGTGCCCACCAGCGTCGCCGCGCTGGCGGTGACCGCCTCCTGGGGCCGCTACCTGCGGCGCGAGACCAAGGAGGAGTCCGGCCGGACCCGCAGCGTCTGGACGCGCCAGCCGGTGTCGTACCCGATCGAGGTGCGCCTCGACGGCGCCGAGTCGTACCAGATCCCGCTCACCATGGCCGACCCGGGCCAGCCTGGCGTGCTGCTCGCGGTCGAGGTCCGGCCGCGTGAGGGCCGGCGGGTGGTGCAGCTCGCCCTGGTCAACACGCAACTGGAGCCGGAGACCAACAGCGACACCGCCTGGCTGTTCCAATGTGGCCTGACGGTCACCGCGCCCGACGGTGCCGCCGCCGTCTTCCTGCCCATCGACGACCCGGCCGACGACCTGCGCGGCAGCGGCGGCGACCTGGAAGACGCCCACCTGCGGCTGCTCTACCGGTCGCAGCGCCGGTACGCCTCCGGCCGCAACGTCGCGGTCCACGCCGAGGTACGCGACGGCGAGCGCTGCGCGTACAAGCTGGCGACCACCTGGCTGCCGGTCTACGACGTGCCGGACACCGTGGCCGAGGTCGGGGAGGGTTCCCGGCTCGCCGGAGTCGAGTTGTCCATGGACGCGTTGGCCGAGGCCGACCCCGACACCCTGCGGGCCGGCCTGGCGCCGCTCGCGGACGGCTACGTCGCCTGGCTGGACCAGCAGGAGGCGGCGATCCCGGCGCTGCCGGCGCCGCTGCGGGCCGCGGCCGAGTCCGCGGTGTTCCAGGCGCGGCAGGTGGCGGCCCGCATCCGGGCCGGCATCGACCTGCTCACCGACCCGGAGGCGGCCGGCCACGGGCACGCGCGGGCGGCGTTCCGGTTCGCCAACCAGGCGATGGCGCTGCAGCGGCGGCGTACCGAGATCGGCCGGCTGCGCGACGAGCAGGACCTGTCGTACGCCGAGGCGGAGGCGCGGGTGGCCGCCCGCGGCGCGGCGGTGGCGTCGTGGCGGCCGTTCCAGCTCGCCTTCATCCTGCTGAACCTGCCGTCCCTGACCGACCCGGCGCATCCCGAGCGCGCCGCCGCCCATACCGCCACCGTGGACCTGCTGTTCTTCCCCACCGGTGGCGGCAAGACCGAGGCGTACCTGGGACTGACCGCCTACACCTTCGCGATCCGGCGGTTGCAGGGGGTGGTGGGCAGCGGCACCGCGGCCCGCAGCGGCGCCGCCGGGGTGGCGGTGCTGATGCGCTACACCCTGCGGCTGCTCACCGCGCAGCAGTTCCAGCGGGCCGCCGCGCTGATCTGCGCGGCCGAGGTGCTGCGCCGCCGCGACGAAGCCCAGTGGGGGGCGGAGCCGTTCCGGATCGGCTTGTGGGTCGGCGGCGGTGTCTCGCCGAACTGGTACAGCGACGCCGCGCAGCAGATCGCCGAGGCGCGGGAGGCGGGTGACGGCGGCCGCACCAACGTGCTGCAGACGCTCTCCTGCCCGTGGTGCGGGGAGAAGCTGCGCGGCCACCACGACCTGGTGCCGTCCCAGGCCGAGCGGCGGGTGTACCTCTACTGCCCGCGCGGGGAGGGCGCGGACGCCTGCCCGTTCGCGAAGACCCGGTCGGCCGAGGGCCTGCCGATCCTCACCGTGGACGAGGAGATCTACCGGTACGCGCCGAGCCTAGTGGTCGCCACAGTGGACAAGCTCGCGCAGTTGCCCTGGCGCGGCTACGCCGGCATCCTGTTCGGCCGGGTCAGCCAGTGGTGTCCCCGGCACGGCTACCGCCACGACGACCTCGACCTTCGCACCGGCTGCGCCAGCCGGCACACCGCCAAGGACCACCTGCCGGCGGTGAGCAGCCAGCCGGTGACCCGGCTGCGCCCGCCGGACCTGATCGTCCAGGACGAGCTGCACCTGATCTCCGGCGCGCTGGGCACCACGGTCGGGCTGTTCGAGGCGGCCGTGGACGAGTTGTGCACGTGGCGCACGCCCGCCGGCGCCGAGACCGGTCCGAAGATCGTCGCGTCCACTGCCACCACCAAGCGGGCCCGGGCCCAGGTGCTCGGGGTCTTCGCCCGCGACCTGGCGATCTTCCCGCCGCCGGTCCTGGACGTGGCGGACACCTACTTCAGCCAGCAGGCGCCGGTGACGCCGGAGCGTCCCGGGCGGCGCTATCTCGGCATCTGCGCCCACGGGGTGCGGCTGAAACAGGCCGAGATCCGGGTGGCGGAGATCCTGCTGCTGGCCGGCCAGGCGCTGTTCGACCGCCACGGCCCGCCGGCCGACCCGTACCTGACCCTGGTCGGCTACTTCAGCGCCACCCGGGAACTGGCCGGCATGCGGCGCACACTGGACGACCAGGTGACCGCCCGGGTCCGGACCCACGGCCGGCGCAAGGGGCTCGCCGACCGGATCGTCACCGCCGCCGGCATGCTCACCATCCAGGAGCTGACCTCCCGGATCTCCTCGGCCGACATCAGCGAGGTGCTGAAGCGGCTGGAGATCGGGTTCGACCCGGAGTTGGACACCTCGGAGCGGCGCCGGGCGATCGCCGCGCACATGCGGGAGGTGCTGCGGTCGAAGACCGGCTCCCGGAGGGAGCCGTTCCACCCGCTGGCGGACCGCTTCACCGCCCGGGCCCGGGCGGGCCGGGTGCCGGTCGACGTCGTGCTGGCCACCTCGATGTTGCAGGTCGGCGTGGACGTGGCCAGGTTCGGCCTGATGGTGGTGACCGGCCAGCCGAAGAACACCGCCGAGTACATCCAGGCGACCTCGCGGGTGGGCCGGGACCCGCGGCGGCCCGGCCTGGTCATCGCGCTCTACAACTGGACCCGGCCGCGGGACCTCGCCCACTTCGAGGACTTCGAGTACTACCACGCCACGTTCTACCGCCAGGTGGAGGCGCTCTCGGTCACCCCGTACACCCGGCGGGCGCTGGACCGGGGCACCGCCGCCACGGTGGTCGCCGCGGTCCGCAACGCCGAGGAGGGGTTCTCGCGCAACGTGGACGCCCACGACGTGCCCCTCGACGGCGCCGAGGTGCGGCGTATCTTCGCCCGCATGCTGACCCGGGCGGAGGTGGTCGGCGGCGAACGCGGGCGCGGCTACCTGCGGGAGCGCCTGGAACGGCTCAAGGACCGCTGGAACCAGGCGAAGACCGGCTCGGTGCGGCTCGGCTACGTCACCGGCCAGTACCGCCGGCAGCAACTCGCCGGGCTGCTGGAGCCGGCCACCGGGGAGCGGTGGACCGACCTCACCGTCGCCCAGTCCATGCGGGAGACCGAGAACGAGATCAACCTCCTGGTCCCGGCCGGGGACGAGATCTACCAGCCGCTGTACGGGGCACCGGACTGGACCTTCGGCGAATCTGCTGGACCCACCACCGAGGACGACCTGCCCGACGGCGACGAACTCGGCGAGTCCACTCTGACCGGCAGGGGGAGTTGATGGCCGCGAAGCACTTCCGGCGGGTCGGCACGGTGCGGCCCAGCCACCTCATGTTCACCACCGGGGTGGGTGCCCTGGTCGACCTGCCCAACCTGTCGGTGCTCGTGCGCGGGCTGGACGACTGGGACCACTCGGCCATCCCGGACCTGGAACCGATCGCCGAGCCGCGGCTGCTGGCCGAGATCCAGCGCACCGGGCAGCGGTCGGTGGAGAAGCTGCTGCCCGCCCCCTGGCTGGACGGCATCGACCAGGACCCCACCGGCACCCCGGCCCGGGTCGGGGTGCCGGTGGTGCCGTTCCCGGCCTGGCTGCGCTGCACCGCCTGCGACGAACTGGCCCCGATCGACGCCCGGGTGTTCCAGTTCGAGAACGCCACGCCGCGCAAGCCGCACGAGGCCCGGTTCTTCCACGCCACCTGTCCCCGCAAGAAGTCGGGGCGCAAGCCGCTCGCGGTCGCCGCCCGGTTCGTGCTCGCCTGCACCGCCGGGCACCTGGACGACTTCCCGTACGTGCGGTTCGTCCAC
>DATGOE010000152.1:0-7040 GCA_035306365.1 Natronosporangium sp.
CCTGCGCGCGCAGGGCCTGGAGACGGTCCGGCTGTGGGTGCTGGAGGAGAACGCACCGGCCCGGCGGTTCTACGAGCGGTACGGCTACGTCGCCGACGGCGTGCGCCACTACTTCCGGGTCACCGAGCCCGACGGGACGCCGGTCGACCTGCCGGAGGTCCGCTACACCCTCCGGGTGCGCTGACGCCCGGCGTCCCGGGGTCGCGCCGGCGCGCGGCAACCCCCGGCAACGCGCTGACGCGCGGCAACCCCCAGCAACGCGCCGGCGCGCGGTGACCCCCGGGATCGCGCTGACGCGCCCGGCCGGGCACCCGTACGCTGACGCACCATGGCGGTGGGATACGTACGGGCGGCCCGCCCGGACGAGGCGGTGCGGATCTCACAGATCCAGGTCGTCACCTGGCGCACCGCCTGCCGCCGGATCCTGCCCCGGCGGGTGCTGGACGAGCTGGACGAGGAGTGGATGGCCGACCGGTGGCACGCGGCGATCACGCAGCCGCCCTCGGCACGGCACCGCGTCCTGGTCGCGATCGAGCAGGCCGAGCACGCCCACCTGGTCGGGTTCGCGGCGTCCGGCCCGGCCGACGCTCAGGCGGGAGTGCCCGGTGAGGAGCCGCCGGGCCCGGACACCGTCGCCATCACCGACCTGCTGGTGGAGCCGCGGTGGAGCCGCCGCGGTCACGGCAGCCGGCTGCTGGCCGCGAGCGTCGACCTGTGGCGCGATGACGGCTTCGCGACCGCGGTGGCGTGGGTCTTCGAGGCGGACCGGGTGACCCGCGGCTTCCTCACCTCGGCCGGGTGGGGCCCCGACGGCGCGCGGCGGGCGCTGGACGTGGACGACCAGCTGGTCCCGCAGGTGAGGTTCCACACCGGTCTCAAAGTGTCGCCCACCTGACACCCGGGTAGCGCGTCGTGGCGCGGGTCTGCCATTGTGTATCGCCGTGATGACTTCGGACCCCCTGAAAAGGCGCCTGGCCGGCGCACTGGCGGTTGGAGCACTGCTCATCGCCTCGTTGACCGGCTGCATCAAGATGGAGATGAACCTCGTCCTCGACGAGGACCGGGCCAACGGCAGCATGATCGTCGCCGTGGACAAGGAGGTTCTGGCGTTCTTCGAGGACTTCGGGGAGCAGGGCGACGACGGCTCCTCGGCAAGCGACGAGTTCCTCGACGAGATGATCAACGCGGACCTGGAAGGTCTGGAGGGTGCCACCGTCGAGGAGTACGAGGACGACAAGTACATCGGCAGCCGCTACATCTTCGAGGGAGTGGCGCTGTCGGAGCTGCGGGGCGCCTCGGACGAAGAGCTGTCCATCGCCTACGACTCGGTCGCCAAGACGTACGAGGTGACCGGCTCCTTCGACATGTCGGACATGAGCGAGACCGGCGGCGAAGACGAGCTGGGGCTGCCGCCGGGGATGATCGAGCAGATGTTCCAGGGCTTCGACATCGTGATCTCGATCACGTTCCCGGGCGAGGTGCAGGACCACAACGGTGAGCTCGACGGCACCACCGTCACCTGGCGGCCGGTGGTCGGCGAGGTGAACGAGATCTACGCGCTGGCCTCCAGCGAACCCGCATCGGGCGGGAGCGGCGCCGCGGGTGGCGGCTCGAGCTCCACCACCGTCGCGCTCGTGGTCGCGCTGGCGGTGCTGGTGGTCGTGGTCGCCGCGGGTCTCGGCTTCTGGTTCTTCCGGCGCCGCCGCAGCGCGGCCGCGGCCGCCGCTGGCGCGGGCGTCACCGACACCGCTGCGACGCCTCCGTCATCGGGTTCGGAGGGCTGACGTACGTCGCGTGCGGCGTGTCCGTCCGCTGCCGCGTACCGGACGGGCACGCCGCACCGGCGTCTCGGCGATCCGTGACGGCCCGCTGCCGGACCTACCGGTCCAGCAGCGGGCCGAGCCCGACGGTCAGGCCGGGACGCCGACGGACCTCACGGATCGCCAGCAGCACACCGGGCATGAACGACGTCCGGTCCAACGAGTCGTGCCGGATGGTGAGGATCTCTCCCGAAGAGCCGAACAGGACCTCCTGGTGCGCCACCAGGCCGCGGGCCCGCACCGAGTGCACCCTCACCCCGTCGACCTCGGCGCCGCGCGCCCCGGCTTCGCCGGTGCTGGTCGCGTCCGGCATCGGACCCAGACCCGCCGCCGCCCGTGCCCGGGCGACCAGGCGCGCGGTCTGCATCGCCGTGCCGCTCGGAGCATCCACTTTGTCCGGATGGTGCTGCTCGATGATCTCCACCGACTCGTAGAAGCGGGCGGCGCGTTCGGCGAACTCCATCATCAGGACCGCGCCGACCGCGAAGTTCGGGGCGATCACGACGCCCACCTCCGGCTTGTGCTCCAGCCACGAACGCACCCGGGCCAGGCGCTGCTCGGTGAAGCCGCTGGTGCCGACGACCACGTTGATGCCCTGCTCGATGCACCAGTGGAGGTTGTCCATCACCACGTCCGGGGTAGTGAAGTCCACCACCACCTCGGCTCCGGCGTCGGAGGCGTTGAACAACCAGTCGCCCTGGTCGATCATGGCGACCAGATCCATGTCCGGAGCCTCGTCGACCGCGCGGCAGACCTCGGTGCCCATCCGGCCCCGGGCGCCGAGCACTCCCACCCTGATCGGTTCCGGCGCCTGCGCGCCGGCCGGTTCCCTCGTCGCTGTTTCCTCGGCCACGTCGCACAACCTAGCCGACATCGTGGCGGGGTGGTGCCGGTCACGGTGGGGGCGGCGGACGGCGTCGCTCAGCCCACCGCCAGCTCCGCCGGGTCGACCGGGCCGATCGCCGCCAGCGTCAGCGGACCCGACAGCAGCTGCGCGGCCAGGTCGTTGACCTGCGCCCGGGTCACCCGGTCGACCCGGGCACGCAGCTCATCCACGGTGAGCAGCCGGTCGTGGAGCAGCTCCCCCTTGGCCAGCCGGGTCATCCGCGCACCGGTGTCCTCCAGGTCCAGCGCGAAGGCACCGGCGAGCATGCCCTTGCCCCGTGCCAGCTCGGCGTCGGTGACGCCGTGGCGGCACATCCGCGCCAGCTCATCCCGGACGATACCGACCACCTGGTCGGCCTTGCCCGGCGCGCAGCCGGCGTAGATGCCGAGCATCCCGGTCTCGGCGTACAGGTGGGTGTACGAGTAACAGGAGTAGGCCAGTCCCCGCTGTTCCCGGACGACCTGGAACAGGCGGCTGGACATGCCACCGCCCAGGATGTTGTTGAGCACCCCCAGCGCGAACCGGCGCTCGTCGCCGCGGCCGAACGTCGGGACGCCGGCCACCAGGTGCGCCTGCTCGGTGTCCCGCTGCTCGACCCGACCTCCACCCGTCACCCGCGGCGGCCGGCGCCCGCGGCGCGGCGGGGCGGGTTCGGCGGTCCCGTCGCCCAGGGGCGTGCCCGCCAGCGCGCGGCGCACCAGCCGTACGACCGTGCCGTGGTCCAACCGTCCCGCGGCAGCGACCACAGTTGACGGTGCGGTGTAGTGCCGCCGGTAGTAGTCGTGGATCTGGCGGCGGGTCATCGGCGCGATCGTCTCGACCGTGCCGATGACCCGCCGCCCCAGCGGATGCGTGCCGTACAGGGCGCGCGCGAACAGGTCGTGCACCTCCTCGCCCGGCTCGTCGTCGAGCATGGCGATCTCCTCCAGGATCACCGCGCGCTCGGTCTCCACGTCCGCGGGCGCCAGCGTCGCGCCGGTGACCAGGTCGCAGATCACGTCGATGGCCAGCGGCAGGTGGTCGTCCAGCACCCGGGCGTAGTAGCAGGTGTACTCCTTGGAGGTGAAGGCGTTCGTATCGCCGCCCACACCCTCGATCTCCGCGGAGATCTGCAGCGCGGTGCGGCGTCGGGTGCCCTTGAACAGCAGGTGCTCGAGGAAGTGGGACGCGCCGGCCAGCCGTGGCGACTCGTCGCGGGAGCCGACCGCCACCCACACGCCGACGGCGACGCTGCGCACCGACGGGACCGCCTCGGTGATGATTCGTACGCCGCTGGGAAGCACCGTACGGCGCACCAGGCCGCCGTCCCGGTCGCGGGCGAGCGTCCGGGTGGCCACGGAGCGGGGCATGGCGGGACTCAGCCGCGCCGCCGGCGACGACGGCGCCGGGCGCCCTCCTCGTTGACGGTCTCCTCCCGCTGTGGCCGCCGGTCACCGTTGTCGCGGTCGCCTCGGTCGCGGGGGCCGCGGTCGTCGCGTTCGCGTCCGGCCGGGCGTTCCGCGGTCCCGGACGCCGGCTCGATGGGGCCCACCCGGTCGAGGTAGATCTTGCCGCGGCCGTCGATGTCGACGATCCGCACCTCCACCTTGTCGCCGACGTTGAGGTAGTCCTCGACCCGCTCGACCCGCTTGCCGTCGCCCACCTTGGAGATGTGCAGCAACCCGTCCCGGCCCGGCAGCAGCGAGATGAACGCCCCGAACGCGGCGGTCTTCACGACCGTGCCGAGGAACATGTCGCCCACCTTCGGCTCGGTGGGGTTGGCGATCGCGTTGATGCGCTCCACCGCCGCCGCGGCCGACGGCCCGTCCGTGGCTCCGACGTAGATGGTGCCGTCGTCCTCGACCGTGATCTCCGCCCCGGTCTCGTCCTGGATGGCGTTGATGGTCTGGCCCTTGGGCCCGATCACCATGCCGATCTTGTCGACCGGGATCCGGATCGTGGTCACCCTGGGCGCGTAGTCGGACATCGGCGCCGGCTCGGAGATCGCCTCCGCCATGACGTCCAGGATGGTCTGGCGCGCCTCGTGCGCCTGCTGGAGCGCGTCGGCGAGCACATCGGACGGGATGCCGTCGAGCTTGGTGTCCAGCTGCAGGGCGGTCACGAAGTCCCGGGTGCCCGCGACCTTGAAGTCCATGTCGCCGAACGCGTCCTCCGCACCGAGGATGTCGGTGAGGGTCACGTACGTGGTCTTGCCGTCCACCTCGTCGGAGATCAGCCCCATCGCGATGCCCGCCACCGGCGCCTTGATCGGCACGCCCGCGGACATCAGCGACATCGACGACGCGCAGACCGAGCCCATGGAGGTGGAGCCGTTGGAGCCCAGCGCCTCGCTGACCTGCCGGATCGCGTACGGGAACTCCTCCCGGCCGGGGAGCACCGGGATCAGCGCCCGCTCCGCGAGCGCCCCGTGGCCGATCTCGCGGCGCTTGGGGGCGCCGACCCGGCCGGTCTCGCCGGTGGAGTACGGCGGGAAGTTGTAGTGGTGCATGTAGCGCTTCGACCTGACCGGCGACAGGGTGTCGATCGTCTGCTCCATCCGCAGCATGTTCAGCGTGGTGACGCCGAGAATCTGGGTCTCGCCCCGCTCGAACAGCGCCGACCCGTGCACCCGCGGCAGCACCCCGACCTGGGCGACCAGCGGCCGGATGTCGCGCGGTCCGCGCCCGTCGATGCGGACCCGGTCGCGCAGCACCCGGGACCGCACCTCCTCCTTGGTCACCGCCCGGAACGCCGCGGAGACCTCCTTCTCCCGTCCCTCGTACTCCTCACCCAGGGCGGCGAGGGTCTCGTCGCGGATGCGGTCCAGCTCCTCCTCGCGCTCGGCCTTGCTGGCGATCCGCAGCGCCTCGGAGATCCGCTCCCGGGCGATCCGGGCGACCGCCTCGTAGAGGTCGTCGGTGTAGTCGAGGAACAGCGGGTACTCGGCGACCGGCTTGGCCGCCGCCCGGGCCAGCTCCTCCTGCGCGCGGCACAGCTCCCGGATGGCGGGCTTGGCCGCCTCCAGACCGGAGGCGACGACCTCCTCGGTCGGCTTGGGCGCGCCGGCCTCGATCAGGGTCCACGCGTGTTCGGTCGCCTCCGCCTCGACCATCATGATCGCCACCTCGCCGTCGGGCAGGACCCGACCGGCGACCACCATGTCGAAGGTGGCGCGGGCGGTCTCCTCGTAGGTGGGGAACGCCACCCAGGTCCCGTCGACGTGCACCATCCGGGTCGCGCCGATCGGGCCGGAGAACGGCAGGCCGGACAGCTTGGTGGACATGGACGCGGCGTTGATCGCCACCACGTCGTACGGGAAGGCGTTGTCCTGCGACAGGACGGTGGCGACGATCTGCACCTCGTTGCGCAACCCCTTGGCGAAGCTCGGACGCAGCGGCCGGTCGGTCAGCCGGCAGGTGAGGATGGCATCCTCGCTGGGCCGGCCCTCCCGCCGGAAGAACGAGCCGGGGATCCGGCCGGCGGCGTACATGCGCTCCTCGACGTCGACCGTGAGCGGGAAGAAGTCGAGGTGTTCCCGGGGCTGGCGGCTGACCGTGGTCGCCGACAGCACCGTGGTCTGGCCGAGGGTCGCCACCGCCGAGCCGGCGGCCTGACGGGCCAGCCGGCCGGTGGAGAAGGTGACCTCCCGCGTGCCGAACGGTCCGTTGTGCACCACCGCGGTGGCGTGGGCGTCGCCGAGCGCCGTGTGCTCAGTCATCGAAACGTGTGCTCCTTCGTTAGCCTCGACCGCAGCGTCGGGAGCTTCGGCGCCGGTCTTCGATGGAAGCGCCCGGGCGGGACGCGGTGTGCGCCACCCGGAGGCCACTACCGAGGACCGGATCGCCGTCGGCTCCACACCCGCCGGCGGTGCCTGGTCCAGATGTGGTACAGGGGAGCGGGACCCTCCCGCTCCCCTGGACGGTCACCGTCGCAGACCGAGCCGGTCCCGCAGGTTGCGGTACCGCTCGATGTCGACCCGCTGCAGGTAGTTCATCAGACGCCTGCGCCGGCCGACCAGCAGCAGCAGGCCGCGACGGCTGTGGTGGTCCTGCTTGTGCACCTTGAGGTGCTCGGTAAGGTGCCTGATCCGCTCGGTGAGCAGCGCGACCTGGACCTCCGGCGACCCGGTGTCGCCCTCGGCGGTCGCGTACTCCTTGATGATCTTGTTCTTGGTTTCCGTGTCGAGCGCCATGTTCTCCCTCTGGTTGAGGCCACCGGTCCGTACCGGCGACCACCCCGTCCCGCACCCACGGCGTCGAGCAGGCACGCGGGACGGCGGCCGGCACCCGGCCGCAGGTGCCAGGTTACCAGGAGTCACGCCGGCCGCCCGTCCGGGCACGGCGTCAGCCGTCGGG
>DATGOE010000153.1:0-5970 GCA_035306365.1 Natronosporangium sp.
GAACGGGCGAAATGGACACATACCGGCGAAGCTGATCATGCTTCGGCGACGAAAAATGGCCGTTCCCACTACAGAGTGAGTTGGGATGATGGCGTAGCGTAGTTAGGGATGACCGCTGGACTATGAGAGAGCGGGTTGCACGTCTCGTAGCCGGCGCCGGGGGGAGAAGGTACATGAACGTCAGGCCAGCGACCGTGGAGGTCGAGACCTCGCTGCGGCTGATCGCGCCGGACGCGACCGCACTGCCCGTACGGGCCAGCCTGCGGTACGACCCGGCGGACCCGTACGCGGTGCACATCCTGTTCCACGCCGAGTCGGCCGGAGGAGAGGCCGTCAGCTGGTCCTTCGCGCGGGACCTGCTCATGACCGGGCTGGACGAACCCGCCGGGATCGGGGACGTGCGGGTGTGGCCCTGGTCCACGCCGCGCGGGGACTTCGTCGCGCTCGCGCTGTCATCGCCGGACGGCAACGCCCTGTTCGAGATGCCGCGCGGCGTGCTGGTCCGCTTCCTGCGCCGCACCTGCATCGCCGTGCCGCAGGGTCGGGAGGCCGAGCAGCTGGACATCGACGCGACCGTCAACAAGCTGCTCGCCGGTCGCTGACGGCCACCCGCCGCGGACCCGGCCGGCGGCATCTGGTTGGGTCGGGGCGTGACCGATCGAGCCCGTCCGCGTCCGCGCGGTGGGCGCGCCCACCGGATCTACACGGTGGGCGTCTTCGTACTGCTGGCGGCGCTGGACAACGTCGCCATCGCCCTGCCGCCACCGCTGCTGAGCCCGATCAGCCGCGAGCTCGACGTCGGTGAGCCCTCGGTGGCCACCGTCGTGGCGGCCAGCTTCCTGGTCACCGCCGTGGCGGCGGTCGGCTGGGCGTACCTGGGCGACCGGACCGAGCGCAAGCGGCTGCTCCTGGCCGGGACGCTGGTGTGGGCGGCCGGGGTCGGCGCCGCCGCGCAGGCGACGGCGTTCCCCGCGTTCGCGGTGGCGGTGCTGGCAGCCGCGCTCGGGCTGGGAGCCGTCGCCTCGGTCGGCTACAGCGTCGTCACCGACCTGGTGCCCCCGCACCGCCGCGGGCTGGTCATGGGCCTGTGGGGGCTGTCGCAGGGCGTGGGCTCGCTGGCGGGTGTGGCCCTGGCCGGGATCCTCGGCGCCGGTGACTGGCGCACCCCCTTCCGGGTGCTGGCGGTGGTGGGGGTCGCCGCCAGCGTGGCGTACCTGTTCACCGCCCGGATCCGCCGCGGCGAGAGCGAGCCCGAGCTGGCCGGCGCCTACCACGCCCGCGCGATGGACGAGCCGCGGATCCGGGCGGCTGACCTGCCGCAGCTGGTGCGCAGACGCACCAACGTGTGGCTGTCCGCGCAGGGCCTGACCGCCCAGGTGGCGTTCGGCTCGCTGTTCTGGCTGCCCCGGCTGCTGCAGGCCAAGGCGGAGGCGTTGGGCTACCCCGAACCCACCGCCATCGTCATCGGCAGCATGTTCACCGTGCTGGTGTTCAGCGGCGGCGTGCTGTCGCTGGTGGGCGGCCTGATCGGCGACCGGCTGCAGCGCCGCACCCCGAGGGGCCGGGCACTGGTCGCGGCGGTGGGGGTGCTCGCCGCCGTGCCGCTGTTCATCGGGCTCATCTTCGTCCCGCTGCGGATCGACCTGGCCACCAGCGAGACCGACCGGGGCGCGGTGGTCGTCGGCGTGCTGCGCAGCCTCGTCACCGAGCCGACCCTCGGCGCCACGTTCCTGGTGGCGCTGGTCGCCATCGGGCTGGTGTCGGCCAACTCGCCCAACTGGTACGCGTTGATCGCGGAGGTCAACCCGCCGGAGCACCGCGGCACCGCGTTCAGCGTCGGCAACCTCGTCAACGGGGTGGGGCGCACGATCGGCGCCGACCTGACCGTGCGGACGTTCGACGCGCTGGGCCGGGCGTTGCCGCCGCCGGCCAACTACGCGGTCGGGCTGGCGGTCTTCCAGCTCTTCTTCCTCCCCACCGGGATCATGTTCTGGCTGGCGTCCCGCACCGCCCCCCGGGACATCGCCACGGTACGCCGAATGCTGCGCACCCGGGCGGCGCAGGCGGCCGCGGCGCAGCCCGGCGCCGGCGACGGACATCCCACCCGGCCCCGGGGGTGACACCGGCGACGGTCGTGCGGCAAGGTGGCGATGGTGCGGCCGGCGGCCGGAGCCGGCCCGCGGAGGTGGAGCGTGCAGGACATCTGGAGATCGCAGGGCCCGCTGATCGTCACCGTCCTCGCCCTGGTCGCCGGTTTCGTCGTCGTCGGCCTGGTGTACCGCGCACTGCGGCGGGCAGGCCGTCACGTCCCGATCCTGGCCATGGTGGCCCGGCGGACCCACCAGCCGGCGCAGATCCTCGTGGCGATCCTCGTCGCGCTCGTCGCCGTCCAGCTCACCACCCGCACCGGCGCCTGGCGCGGTCCGCTGCTGCACGGCCTGGTGCTGGGCGCGATCGCGGCGGGTGCCTGGCTGGTGGTCACCCTGCTGCGGGTCGCGGAGGAGAAGGTCCTGGCCTACATGCTCGGCCCTGGGCGGGACGGGGTGGCGGCCCGGCGCGCCCGCACCCAGGTCACCCTCCTGCGGCGGGTCGCCATCGCGGTGGTGGTCCTGGTGGCCGTCGGCGCGGGGCTGTCGACCTTCGAGACCGTGCGGGGGCTCGGCACCAGCGTGCTGGCCTCCGCCGGGCTGCTGGGGGTGGTCGGCGGTCTGGCCGCCCAGTCCACCCTGAGCAACCTGTTCGCGGGGATGCAGCTTGCCTTCGGGGACCGGTTGCGGATCGACGACGTGGTCGTGGTCGAGGGGGAGTGGGGCCGGGTGGAGGAGCTCACGCTCGGCTACGTGGTGATACGGATCTGGGACGAGCGCCGCATGATCCTGCCCACCTCGTACTTCACCACCACCCCGTTCGTCAACTGGACCCGCAGCGGCGCCGACATCCACGGCACCGTGGAGCTGGACGTCGACTGGACCGTGCCGGTCGCGGAGCTGCGTGAGGAGCTGCGTCGGTACGTCAGCCAGCACCCGCTGTGGGACGGGCGGTCGGTGAGCCTGCAGGTGACCGAGGCGACCGGGGGACGGGTCCGGGTGCGGGCGTTGCTCAGCGCCGCGGACGGCGGGAAGATCTGGGGCCTGCGCTGCGACGTGCGCGAGCATCTGGTCGAGTGGGTGCGCACCCGCCATCCGCAGGCGCTGCCGCGGACCCGGACCGAGCTGACCGTGGTCAGCGACCCCCCGGACGAGGCGCCGCCGGCCCCGCACGACCGTCACGCGCCCACGCGGGAGGAACCCGACCGGCAGCCGCCCGAGCCGAGGCGGCCGTCGGCGAGGCGACCGGGCACCTGACCCGACGGACGCCGCGGCCGGACACCTGACACACCGGGCACGGCGGAGCCGCCGACGCGAGAACCCGGCGCCGCCCGCGTAGCATCCGCCTATGCGATCCCCCCGTACCGCGGCGGCCGCGGTCCTCCTCGTGTCGACGCTGTGGCTCACCTCCTGTACCGGAGACCAGGACCTTCCGGACGACGCCGACCAGGTGCTGGCCGGCGCGGTCGACGCGATGGCCGACCTGCGGACCGTCCGGCTGCGCGTGCAGGCCGACACCGACGTGGCCGAGCTGCCGGTACGGCGCGTGGAGGCACAGGTCACCCGCACCGGCGACGCCGCCGGCACCGCCCAGGTCGAGCAGTTCGGCCAGCTCGTGGAGGTGACGTTCGTGGTGGTCGGCGACGCGTTCCACTACCAGGTGCTCGGCGGGTGGCAGCGGGGCTCGCGGGCGGAGGCGGCGGCGCTGTACGACCCGTCGGCGGTCCTCGACCCCGACCGGGGCGTCGCGCACCTGCTGCGTACCCTCACCGACGCGCGGGTCGAGGGGGAGGAGGAGGTGGCGGGCGTGCGCGCGTGGCGGGTGACCGCCGGGTTCGGACCGGAGGCGCTGGCCACGCTGTTGCCCGGCGCGCCGGAGGGGGTCCGAGGGACCCTGTGGATCGGCGTGGACCGCCCGCTGCTGCACCGGGTGCGGATCGAGCTGCCCGACGGCGCGGAGCCGGTCACGGTCGACCTGTACGACCACGACGCGCCCGCGGACATCCGTGAGCCCTGACCGCCCGGCCGGCACGCCGGCGCGGGCACGACCCGACCACCCGCCGTCCGCCCGGCTGGCCCGGCCGGTCGCGGTGGGGGTCGGGAGCGTGGCCACGCTGGTGGCGGCACTCGACGCGTACGTGGTGGTCACCCTGCTGGTGGAGATCGTCACCGACCTGTCCGTGCCGGTGAACCGGCTGGAACGCGCCACCCCGCTGGTCACCGGCTACCTGCTCGGGTACGTCGCCGGCATGCCGCTGCTGGGCCGCCTGTCCGACCGGTACGGGCGGCGGCCGCTGCTGTACGCCTGCCTGCTCGGGTTCGCCGCCGGGTCGGCGGTGACCGCCCTGGGCGCCACCGTGCCGGTGGTGGTCGCCGGCCGGCTGCTGCAGGGCCTGGCCGGCGGCGCCCTGCTGCCGGTCACCCTCGCCCTGGTCGCCGACCTGTACCCGCACGGACGGCGCGGGGTGCCGCTGGGATGGGTCAACGCCGCCCAGGAGGTCGGTGCGGTGCTCGGACCTCTGTACGGGGCGGGCCTGGCCGCGTTGGTCGGCTGGCGGGGCGTGTTCTGGGTCAACCTGCCGCTGGCCGCGCTGGCCGCGGTGCTCGTGCACCGGCTGGTGCCCGCGGTCGGGCCGGCGCCCTCCGACCGTCCCCGCGTCGACCTCCTCGGCGGCGGGCTGCTGGCCGCCGCGCTCGCCCTGACCGTGGCGGGGCTCTACCACCCGCGGCCGGAGGAGGCCGTCCTGCCGCCGTGGGGGCCGGCGGCGCTGGTCGCCGCGGTCGCGGGCTTCGCCGCCTTCGGCTGGCACCAGGCGCGGGCGCGGGTGAGGCTGCTGGACCCGGCCGGAGTGCACGCGCGGGCGCTGCTGGCTGTGCTCGGTGCGAGCCTGCTGGCCGGAGCCGCCCTGCTGGTCACGCTCGTCGACGGCCAGCTGCTCGCCCAGACGGTGCTCGGCCGCGATGCGGTCGGCGGCGCGCTGCTGCTGGTCCGGTTCCTGGTGGCGCTGCCCGTCGGCGCGGTCGTCGGCGGGCTGCTGGTGCGCCCGCTGGGTGACCGCACCGTCGCGGCGGCCGGCCTGGCACTGGCGGCCCTCGCGTACCTGCTGGTGGCCGGCTGGCCGGCGGACCTGCTCGCCGCCCGGTACGAGCTGGGGCCGCTGTCCCTGCCCCGCGTGGACGTCGACCTGGCGCTGGCCGGATTCGGCCTGGGGGTGGTGATCCCGCCGCTGTCCGCCGCGGCGCTGCGAGCCGTGCCGCCCGCCTCCCACGGCGTGGCCGCCGCGCTGGTCGTGGTCGCGCGCATGGTGGGGATGCTGGTGGGCGTCGCCGCGCTGTCCGCCTGGGGACTGAACCGGTTCCACCGGCTCACCGCGGACCTGGTCCCTCCCCTGGGGCTGGGCATGACCCCGGAGGAGTTCGAACGGGCCTCGGAGGCGTACGCGCAGGCGGTGCAGGCGGCGCTGCGGACCCAGTACGCCGAGATCTTCGCGATCACGGCCGGGTTGTGCGCCCTGGGTGCGGTGGTGGCGCTCGCGCTGCCCGGCCGGGTCCGCCCCCGCGCCCCCGCGCCGGCGTGACCGGCCGGTCCGCCCCGCCATGCGGCCGCCTCGGCCAGCCGGCGTGACCGACCGGTCCCGCCGTGCGGCCGCCTCGGCCGCCACCCCGCCACCCGCCGCCGCGGCCTCCGGCGGCGGCCCCAGCAACCGCAGTGACATCCCCGGACGACTGGACCGAAGCAGAGCGGGTATGCTTACGTCGGGTTTTTCGGTATGTGGTCTGCGCGCCCGCTCCGTCCGACGGACGCCAGCACCGCTGCGCGAAACCGGCCGGATGGCCATTGCAGCGTGCGAGGCCGTCACCGACAGGTAGGTAGAGGAGCAGG
>DATGOE010000154.1:0-12509 GCA_035306365.1 Natronosporangium sp.
GGACAACTTCGACCACGCCGTTCACACCGCCAACAAGTGGGTCGCCGACGTCGCGGCCGCGTTCGGCTCCGGGGACCGCCGGTTCGCGTACCGGGTGTTGCGGGCGTGGCTGCACACGCTGCGCGACCGACTGACCGTCGAGAGTGCCGCCAAGTTCAGCGCACAGCTGCCCGAGCTGCTGCGCGGGGTCTACTACGAGGGCTGGGAGCCGCACAAGGTGCCGATCAAGTACGGCCCGGACGAGTACATCCGGAGGTTCGCGTACGAGGCCCGCATCCCGGTCGACGAGGTGCGGCACGCCGCCGCCACCGTGGCGGGCGCGCTCGCCGCCCACCTGTCGCCCGGGCAGCTTGAGGAGGCCCTGGCGCAGCTCCCGGAGCCGGTGCGGACCGTGATCGCGGGTCCGCTGCCGGCGGCGCCGGCCGCCGCGCCGGCGCGCGGGCGGACCGACACCGCCCGCGAGCTGCGGGAGCGGCTGGAGCCGATCTCGGAGCGGATCAGCGCCCTGGAGGAGCAGGTGAGCACCGTGGCGGAGGCGCTCCGGGCGCTCGCCGAGGGGCTGGAGGACAGCCCGCTGTCCGGGGTGAGCAGCAGCCGTGGCGCCCGGGCGGCGCGCCTGGCCAGCGAGATCCTCATGACCGCACCGCCCGGGCCGGGGGCGGCCTCGGCCGCCTCCCGCTGACCGGCCACGGGGTGAGGTACCCCGAACGGGACGTTGACGCGGTGCTGCGGGCGTGGCATCCGGACCACGCCACGCGACGGCGCTACCCGGTGGACGAGGGCCTGCTGGCCCGCGAGGGCGGCGTCTACCGGCGGGTCGGCGGCCCGTTCGTGCCGTGAGGCCGTCGCCCCGACCGGCCGCGGTTTCGGCTTGACCCTCACGTTACGTGAGGGTTTACCGTCGCGCTGTGGACCCGTCGAGCTACACCATCGGGGAGGTGGCACGCCTCAGCGGTGTGACCGTGCGGACCCTGCACCACTACGACGAGATCGGGCTGCTCTCGCCACGGGAGCGCAGCCCCGCCGGGTACCGCAGGTACGGACCGGACGACCTGGAGCGGCTGCGGCAGATCCTCACCTACCGGGAGCTCGGCTTCGCGCTGGAGGACATCGCGACGATCCTGGCCGATCCGCGAGCCGACACGCTCGCGCACCTGCGGCGCCAGCACAAGCTGCTCACCGAGCGCATGGAGCGGATCCAGAAGATGATCGACGCGGTGGAGTTCATGATGGAGGCACACCAGATGGGGATCCAGCTCACGCCGGAGGAGCGGTTCGAGATCTTCGGCGACGTCGACCCGGAGCGGTACGCCGAGGAGGCCGAGCAGCGCTGGGGCGGCACGGAGGCGTTCCGGGAGTCGCAGCGCCGGGTCGCGCGCTACACCAAGGATGACTGGCTACGGCTCAAGGACGAGACCGACCGCGTGTACCGGCGGCTGGCCGAGGCGATGACCGGCGGGGTGCCGGCGGACAGCCCGGCCGCCATGGACCTGGCCGAGGAACACCGGCAGCAGATCAGCCGGTGGTTCTACGAGTGCTCGTACGAGATCCACCGCGGTCTGGCCGAGATGTACGTGGCCGACCACCGGTTCACCGAGAACATCGACCGCTACGGTGCCGGCCTGGCCGCGTACCTTCGCGAGGCGATCCTCGCCAACGCCGCCCGCGCCGGCGCCTGACGGCGGCTCGTACGGGCGGCGGGCGGCCGGGCCGGCCGGCGACTTCCGCCCGGCGTCCTTTAAAGGTCCATCGTGTACGGACATGGCCACCGTCGCCGTGGCGGACGACGTCAACGGCGGCGTGGTGGACCGGTCCGCCCCGGCCCGCCGGCTCATGGCGGGCGGAACCAGGCCGCCCCGGCCGGATCCGGTGGCCCGGCGGAGCGGGACGTGCCCCACGTCATCCCGGAGAGGTGGAAGCGTCCGACCCGCGGCGCGGCGCGGCGCGCACGGATACCGTGAAGCCGTGGACCGACAGTGGGGGTGAGGTGCCGTGAACCACACGTACAAGGTCACCGAGGTGGTGGGGTCGTCACCGGAGTCGGTGGAGACGGCGGTACGGCAGGCGATCGCCCGCGCCAGCCGGACGCTGCGCCACCTGGACTGGTTCGAGGTGACCGAGATCCGCGGACACATCGTCAACGGCGAGGTGGCGCACTTCCAGGTGGCCGTCAAGATCGGCTTCCGGCTGGAGGACGGGGAGGAGACCGCGGAAGCGTCCTGACCCGGCGTCGAGCCTGGCGGGCAGGGGGGTTGGTCAGGGCTGGCGCCGGTGCGGCACACTGCCTGTCATGAGCGTGATCCTCCGCGCCGCCGCGGTCAGCGACCGGGGCAGGGTCCGCGAGAACAACGAGGACGCCGTGCACGCGGGTCCCCGGCTGATCGCGGTCGCGGACGGGGTCGGCGGGGGACCGTCCGGTGAGATCGCCAGTGAGATCGTCATCCGTACGCTGGCGGAGATGGACACCGACCCGCCGCCGCGGTCGTTGGCGGAGGCGGTGGCCGCCGCGAACCAGCGGCTGCGGGAGGCCATCCAGGCCGACCCCACGCTGGAGGGCATGGGCACCACGCTGACCGCGATGCTCGCCCACGGCGACACGCTGGAGCTGGCGCACATCGGCGACTCCCGGGCATACCTGTGGCGGGACGGAAAACTGACCCAGCTCAGCCGCGACGACACGTTCGTGCAGGGGTTGGTCGACCAGGGCCTGATCTCCAGCGCGGAGGCCCGGGTCCATCCACAGCGGTCAGTGGTCACCCAGGCCATGCACGGTGCCGTCATCGAGCCCAGCTACACGTCCGTGACCCCCCGGCCGGGCGACAAGTTCCTGCTGTGCAGCGACGGCCTGAGCGACTACGTCGACGTCGAGGCGATCGCGCAGACGCTGGGCAGCATCGAGGACCTGGAAGAGTGCGCCCGGGCACTGGTGGACCTCGCACTCGCGGCCGACGCGCCCGACAACGTGACCGTGGTGGTGGCGACCCCGGAGTTCTGAGCGGGTTCCCGGGCCCGCGCGTACCTCCGGGTGGGCGTACCCGTACCCGGCTGCCGGCCCGCCTCGCCGAGGCCCCATGATGAGCTGATGCCGCGGCTGACCGATCCCGCCCCGGCCGCGCCGCCGCCCGGCGTCCGCCGGTCGGTGGGCCGGCCCACCCCGGCCGCGCCGCGGCGCCCCGCCGCCGACCGCCTGACCGGCCTGGTGCTCATCGTCGGTGTGGTGCTGGTGGGGCTCAACCTGCGCGCCGCCGTGACCAGCCTCGGGGCGTTGCTGGAGGACGTCAGCACCGCGTTCGGCTGGTCCGGTTCGGTGGCCGGGGTGGTCACCATGCTGCCGACGCTGAGCTTCGCGGTGTTCGGCGCCGTCGCCCCGTGGATGACCCGCCGTGTCGCCGACGCCCGGATCCTGGTGGCGGCGATGGTGCTGCTCGCCGGCGGGCTGCTGGCGCGGGCGGCGACCGGCAGCACCGCGGTGTTCCTGCTGTGCACGGCGGTGGCGCTGTCCGGGATCGCGGTCGCCAACGTGCTGCTGCCGTCCCTGGTCAAGCAGCGGTTCCCGGGCCACGTGGGACTGATGACCGGCGTCTACACGGTGGCGCTGATCATCAGCACGGCCGGGGGCTCAGCCGCCACCGTTCCCGTGGCGGAGCTGGGCGGCTCGTGGCGGGTGGGCCTGGGGGCGTGGGCACTGCTCGCGGCGGTCGCCGCGCTGTCGTGGCTGCCCGCCGCCGTCGCCGGGCGAGCCGGTACGGGGCCGGTGGCCACCGGGGGCGGCACCCGTACCGGCGGGGCGGGCGGCACCCGTACCGGCGGGGCGGGCGGCGCCCGTACCGGCGGGGCCGTCCCCCTCGGCGGGGCCCAGGCGGTGGCGCCCGGTGCGGACACCCCGACCGGCACGGCCGCGGCGACCGGTGCGACCGCCGCGGTCGGCAGGGTGCGGGTACGGCCGTGGCGTTCCGGCCTGGGCTGGGCGATGGCGGTGTTCTTCGGCGCCCAGTCCCTGGTCGCGTACGCCATCATGGGGTGGCTCGCACAGCTGTACCGGGACGCCGGCTTCACCCCGGCGAGCGCCGGCCTGGTGGTCGCCTTCGTCAACGGCCTGGGCGTTCCCGGCGCGCTGGTGGTCGCGACCGCCACCGCCCGCCTGTCCGACCCCCGCCCGCTGGTGGTCGGGCTGGGGACGGCCACCACGGTCGGGTTCCTCGGGGTGCTGGTGGCGCCCGGTCCCCTGGTGGTCCTGTGGGTGCTGGTGCTGGCGGCGGGTCAGGCGACGCTCCCGTTCGCGCTCGCCATGATCGCGCTCCGGGCCCGTACGCCCGAGGGGACGGTCGCCCTGTCCGCGTTCAGCCAGAGTGTCGGCTACCTGATCGCGGGCTTCGGGCCCCTGACGGTGGGAATCCTCTACGACCTGACCGGCGGATGGGTCGCGCCGGTGACGTCGCTGATCGCGGTCGTGGTGGTGCAGACCGTAGCGGGTCTCGTTCTCACCCGACCCCGGTACATCGAGGACGGCTGAGGACGCCGGGCCGGGCCCGGACGCGTCCGCGACCACCTGCCCGGCAGCGCGCCGCCGCGGCGACTTGACGGGCACTATTCGCTCAAGGAATAGTAGCCCCGTGGCCGCCACCTCCGTCACCCCGTACGTCATCCTCGGCCTGCTCGCGCTCGGGCCGCGACACGGCTACGACCTGAAGCACAGCTTCGACCGCCGGCTCCCGCTGGCCAAGCCGGTGCCCTTCGGGCAGGTCTACGCGACGCTCGACCGCCTGGCCCGGGACGGTCTCGTGGTGACCGCCGCCACCGAGCGCGCCGGCGGGCCGGACCGCACCTCGTACCGGCTCACCGAGGCCGGCCGGCGGCGGCTGGAGGAGTGGCTCGACGCGGTCGAGCCGCCGGTCCCGTACGTGGCCGGCGCCCTGCTCGCCAAGGTCATGGTGGCTCTGTTCGTGGCCGGTCCGGAGCGGGCCGCCACCTACCTGACCGCCCAGCGGGCAGCGCACGTGGCGCGGCTGCGCGAGCTCACCGCGGTCAAGACCGCCCCCGGCGCCGCGCTGCCCGCCGTCATCGCCGCTGACTTCGCCATCAACCACCTCGACGCGGACCTGCGCTGGCTGGACGCCACGCTGGCACGCGTCGCCGCGACCCGACAGGAGGCGAGACCGTGACACCGATCCTGCAGGGCCGGGGGCTGGTCAAGTCCTACGGCCCCACGCGCGCCCTGCGCGGAGTGACCCTCACCGTCGCCGAGGGCGAGATCCTCGCGGTGACCGGGCCGAGCGGGTGCGGCAAGTCCACCCTGCTGCACTGCCTGGCCGGCATCCTCCGGCCGGACGCGGGCGAGGTGGTGTACCGCGACCACCGGATCGACACCTGGTCGCAGGCACGGCGCTCCCAGCTGCGTCGCGGTGAGTTCGGCATCCTGTTCCAGTACGGGCAGCTGGTCGCCGAGCTCACCGCGGCCGAGAACGTGGCGCTGCCGCTGATGCTCAACGGCACCCGTCGGCGCGAGGCGCGCACCGCGGCGATGTCGTGGCTGGAGCGGCTCGACGTGGCCGACGTCGCGGCCCGGCGGCCCGGCGAGATCTCCGGCGGGCAGCAGCAGCGGGTGGCGCTGGCCCGGGCGCTGGTGACCGAGCCACGCGTGCTGTTCGCCGACGAGCCCACCGGTTCGCTCGACTCGCTCGCCGGCGAGCAGGTGCTCGGCCACCTGGTGCGGCTGGCGCGCGCCCAGCAGACCACGGTGGTGCTGGTCACCCACGACGCCACCGTCGCGGGGTACGCCGACCGGGAGATCGTGCTGCGCGACGGTGAGGTGGACCCCACCGGGCTCGGGCTGGCCCGTGGACGGACGGTGGTGGCGCGGTGAGGCCGGCGGCACTGCTACGGCTGGCGCTCGCCGGCAACCGCACCGACACCGTCCGCATCCTGCTCACCGCGTTCGCGGCGGCTCTGGCGACGCTGAGCATGCTGGCGGCCGCCACGGTGTACGCGATCCGGCCCCGCGGCGACGCCGCCCTCCGGGAGGCGGCGGGCCTGGCCCCCACCAAGGAGGGCGTGCCGGGCGTCGAGCCCGCCCCCGACGGCTACGCGTACCAGTACACCCACAACCTCCTGGTGGAGCCGGGCCTGCGCCCCGGGGTCGCGCTCGGGCTGCTGCTGCTGTGCATCCCGGTGCTGGCGCTGGCCGGCCAGAGCGCGCGGCTGGGCGCGCCCGCCCGCGACCGCCGGCTCGCCCAGATCCGGCTCGCCGGCGCCACCCCCCGCCAGGCGGTCGCGGTCGCGGTCGCCGAGACCGGGCTCGCCGCGCTGGCCGGCACCGCGGCCGGCATGGCGGCGTACGCGGCGGGCCGGGTGCTCCTGCACCGGCCGGACGCGAGCGGGCGGCTGCCGCTGCCCACCGACACCCTGCCACCACTGTGGACACTACTGGCGGTGGGGGCCGGGCTGCCGCTGCTCGCCGCCCTGTCCGCCGCGCTGCTGCTGCGGCGGGTGGCGTTCACGCCCTTCGGGGTCGCGCGCCGGCACCGGACCCGGCCCCCGCGTCCGTGGCCGGGGCTGCTGATCCTGGCCGGGATCGCCGCCTTCGCGGCGGTCCAGCCGGTGGTCCGGGCGTACGCGTGGTCCGGCCGCCCGATGCCCGGATGGGTGCTGCCGGTGCTGCTGGGCGGCGGAGGCGCGCTGGCGACCATCGGGGTGGTCCTGGGGACGGCCTGGATCTCGCAGGCGGCCGGTCGGGTGCTGCACCGGGTCGCCCGCAGCCCCGCCGCCCTGCTCGCGGCCCGCAGGCTGATGGCCGACCCGTGGGCCGGCGGCCGGGTGTTCGCCGCCATGCTGGCCGCCGTGGTGGTCGGCGCCGGCGCGGCCGGCGTCCGGGCGTGGTTCACCGCGGAGTTCGACGCCCGGGAGGAGGTCTCGCGGGCGAACGCGCGCGCCGCCGGATGGGAGTACGTGCCGGGGGACACGTCGTTCTACACGAGCTCACTGGACCTGGTGGACGCGGCGGTGACCGTCGCACTGGTCATCGCCGGCCTGGGCCTGCTGGTCTACCTCGTCGAAGGGCTGGTCTCGCGGCGTCGCGCGTACGCGGCGCTGGTGGCCACCGGCGTGCCCCGGCGGACGCTCGCCCGCTCCGTCGGGTGGCAGATGCTGGCTCCGGCGGTGCCGGCGATCGTGCTCGCGCTCGTGGTGGGGACCGCCATCATGCGCGGGCTCGTGCGGGAGGTCCGGGCGGGCAGCTGGATGCAGTTCTGCACGGTCGACGACGAGTCACGGTGCGGGGAGGGATCGCCGTTCCTGCGCACGTTCGAGATTGACGTCGTGCGTCCGGTCGAGGTCCCGTACGCGGAGCTCGCCCAGGTGGGCGCGGTGGCCCTGGCCGCCGTCGCGGTCACGGTCGGGGTCGGGTTGCTGTTCCTGCGCGCCAGCACCGACGTGACCGAGCTCCGCACGGAATGACCCACCGCCATCCCTCGCCGATCTTGGACTTGCGGTGGTGGATATGCACCTCGTGTCCGACCTATTACCCACCGCAACTCCAAGATCGGCGCGGCGGGGGCGGCGCGGCGGGGGCGGCGCGGCGGGGGACGGGGCGGGACCGGCCGGCGGGGCGGGTCTGCCAGGATGGCCGGCGTGGAGCTGGTGGGGCTGAGCGGGGTCCGGGCGGCGGCGCGACAGCTCCGGAGGCGGGTGGTGCGCACCCCGCTGCTGCCGTCCCCGTGGCCGGGACTGTGGCTCAAGCCGGAGAACCTGCAGCCGACCGGCGCGTTCAAGCTGCGCGGGGCGACGTACGCGCTGGCACGGTTGCCGGCCGGTCGCCGCGCCGCCGGCGTGGTGACCCACTCGTCGGGCAACCACGGCCTGGCGTGCGCGTACGCCGCCCGCGCCGCCGGCCTGCCGTGCACCGTCGTGGTGCCCGAGGCCGCGGCGCCCCACAAGGTCGCGGCCATCCGCGAGCTGGGCGCCGAGGTGGTGCCGGTGCCCGCCGGGGAGCGGGAGGTGAGGGCGCGGCGGATCGCCGACGAGCGGCGCGCCACCCTCGTGCCGCCGTACGACCACCGCGACATCATCGCCGGGCAGGGCACCGTCGGCCTGGAGATCGTGGCGGATCTGCCCGATGTGGACACGGTGCTCGTACCCGTGGGTGGCGGCGGGCTCGCCTCCGGCGTCGCGGCCGCCGTCACTGCGCTCGCGCCCGGCGCCCGCGTGGTCGGGGTGGAGCCGGAGCTCGCCGCGGACGCGCGGGACTCCCTGGCCGCCGGCGCGCTGCGGCCGTGGCCGGTCGAGCGGACCTACCGGACCGTCGCCGACGGGCTGCGGACCGCCCTGTCGGAGCTGACCCTGGCGCACCTGCGGGCCCACCTCGACCGCGTGGTCACGGTCAGCGAGGAGGAGATCCTCGACGCCACGTCGCGCCTGCTGCGCGGCGCCCGGCTGGTGGCCGAGCCCAGCGGCGCGGTCGCCACCGCCGCGTTCCTGCACCACCGCCACGAGCTGCCGGCCGGCCGTACCGTGGCGGTCGTCTCCGGCGGCAACCTCGACCCGGTGCTGCTGCGCCGGCTCGCCGACCGGTGACGGGACCCGCGCCCGATCGGTGACGGGCGACCCACGTGCCGGGCGGCCACGCCGGTCACCCGACCGGTCGTCGACAGATCAGCCCGACGGGTGGCGTCGCCGGCTCAGCCCGGCCGCAGCCACAGCGCCCCCAGCGGCGGGATCCGCAGCACCGCCGACGCCGGCCGGCCGTGTGCGGGGTCCGGTCCGGCGGTGACCGCGCCCAGGTTGCCCACGCCCGACCCGCCGTACACCTCCGCGTCGGTGTTGAGCACCTCCCGCCACACGCCCTCGCGCGGCAGGCCCAGCCGGTAGCCCTCGTGCGGCACCCCCGCGAAGTTCACCACGCACACCAGCACCGAGCCGTCCGACCCGGTGCGCTGGAAGGCGATCGTGTTGTGGCCGGCGTCGTCGGCCACGATCCACGAGAAGCCCTCCGGCGTCGTGTCCAGCGACCACAGCGCCGGGTCGTCCCGGTACACCAGGTTGAGGTCGCGCACGAGGCGCTGCACGGCCGCCCGCCGCGGGTCGCGCAGCAGGTCCCAGTCGACCCCCCGCTGCTGGCTCCACTCCCACGGGTCGGCCAGCTCGCAGCCCATGAACAGCAGCTGCTTGCCCGGGTGCGCCCACATGTACGCCAGCAGGGCGCGGACCGTGGCCAGCTTCTGCCACTCGTCGCCGGGCATCTTGCCCAGCAGCGAACCCTTACCGTGCACCACCTCGTCGTGGCTGATCGGCAGCACGTAGTTCTCGCTCCACGCGTACACGGTGGAGAAGGTGAGCTGGTTGTGGTGCCACTGCCGGTGCACCGGGTCGCGGGCGAGGTACGCCAGGGTGTCGTGCATCCAGCCCATGTTCCACTTGAAACCGAAGCCGAGCCCGCCGGCGTGGGTGGGGCTCGTCACGCCGGGCCAGGCGGTGGACTCCTCCGCGACCATCACCACGCCCGGGTGCTCGCGGTAGACGGTGGCGTTGAGCTCCTGCAGGAACCGCACCGCGTCGAGGTTCTCCCGGCCACCGTACGGGTTGGGCAGCCACCCGCCCTCCGGCCGGGAGTAGTCCAGGTAGAGCATGGACGCGACCGCGTCGACCCGCAGCCCGTCCACATGGAACTCCTCGAACCAGTAGAGCGCGTTGGCGACCAGGAAGTTGCGCACCTCCGCCCGGCCGTAGTTGAACACCAGCGTGCCCCAGTCCGGGTGCACACCCTGGCGCGGGTCCTCGTGCTCGTACAGCGCCGTGCCGTCGAAGCGGCCCAGTGCCCACTCGTCGGCCGGGAAGTGGGCCGGCACCCAGTCGACGATGACCCCCACGCCGGCGGCGTGCAGGCGGTCGACCATGGCGCGGAAGTCGTCTGGGTCGCCGAACCGGGCGGTGGGGGCGTAGTAGCCGGTGACCTGGTAGCCCCACGACCCGCCGAACGGGTGCTCCATCACCGGCAGCAGCTCCACGTGGGTGAAGCCCATCTCCACCGCGTACGCGGCCAGCTGCTCGCCCGCCTCGCGGTAGGACAGGCCGGGTCGCCACGAGCCGAGGTGCACCTCGTAGATCGACATCGGCTCCCGGTACGGGTGGGCGGTGGCGCGCCGCGCCAGCCAGTCACCGTCCCGCCACCGGTAGGTCGAGCGGTGCACCACCGAGGCGGTGGCCGGCGGCGGCTCGGTGCGCCGGGCCATCGGGTCGGCCTTCTCCCGCCAGACCCCGTCGCGGCCGAGGATCCGGTACTTGTACCGCTGGCCCGGCCCGACCCCGGGCACGAAGATCTCCCACACCCCGCTGTGTCCCAGCGACCGCATCGGCCAGCCGTCGTGCGGCCCCCAGCCGGTGAAGTCGCCGACCACCCGCACCCCCCGGGCGTTGGGCGCCCACACCGCGAACCCGGTCCCGCCGTCGCGGACCTGGGCGCCCAGCGCGGTCCACAGCCGCTCGTGGCGGCCCTCGGAGATCAGGTGCAGGTCCAGGTCGCCGAGCGTGGGCGGGTAGCGGTACGGGTCGTCGAGGCGGGCGCCGTCCACCTCCACCCGGTAGTCCAGGACGTGCCCGGGCACCACCGCCTCGAAGACCCCCTCGGCGTGCACCCGGTGGGCCGGGTGCCGGGCGCCGTCGACCAGGACCGCGACGTCCCGGGCGCCCCGACGCAGGGTCCGCACGACCGTGGCGTCCGGGCCCGGGTGCGCGCCCAGCACCGCGTGCGGGTCGTGCACGTCGCCGGCGATGAGGTGGTCCATGGTCACGCCGCCCGCATCCCGGCGGGACGCTCCAGCAGCCGTGCCACCGACCGCAGCGGGATCCACCGCCAGGCCGGGCGGTGCCGGGTCTCGTACGCCACCTCGTACAGCGCCTTGTCCAGCTCGTACGCGGACAGCACCGCCGACTGCTCGCGCGGGTCGAACCCGGCCGCGGCGGCGTACCCGTCGCAGAACGCGGCCTGGTTGCGCTCGATCCACTCCCGCGCCCGGTACAGCAGGTGCTCGTCCGCCTCCTCGCCGACCAGCAGCTGGTAGGCGGCGTACTCGTAGGAGCGCAGCATCCCGGCGACGTCCCGCAGCGGCGAGTCGGGGCGGCGCCGCTCGGCCATCGGCACGCCCGGCTCGCCCTCGAAGTCGATGATGATCCACCGGTCCGGGGTGCGCAGCGCCTGGCCCAGGTGCAGGTCGCCGTGGACGCGCTGGATCTGGATGGGCTGGGCACCGGCCGCGTCGAACACCGCGGCGGCCTCCTCGGCGGCCGACGCCAGCTCCGGAGCCGCCTGTGTGGCGGCAGCCAGCCGCGCGCGCATCTCCGCCACCGGTGGCCGGGACACCGAGGTGCCGAGCGCGTCGGCGAGCATGCGGTGGACCACCGCCACCGCCTCGCCGAGCCGGTGGGACTCGGCGGCGAAGTCACCGCCCACCTCGTCGGCGCGCAGGTCCAGCTCGGCGAACAGGTCCCGGGCGCTGGCCAGCGCCATCCCCCACCCCTCGGCGGCGTTGTCGGCGTACTCGCTGACCATGGCCAGCGACTGCGGCTCGCCGGCCTCGTCGGTGGCGTCGATCGCGCCCAGCAGCGTCGCCACGTGGGGGCAGCCGGCCCGCCCGAGCTCCCGGTTGAGCTCCAGGTCCGGGTTGACGCCGGGGACGATCTGCCGGAACAGCTTGAGGATGGCGGCGCGCTCGAACACCACGCTGGTGTTGGTCTGCTCCGCGTCGACCACCCGCGCCGGCAGGTCGACGGGCAGGTGCGCGCCCGGCTCCGGTACGAAGCGCAGCGGCCCGACCTCCTCCCCGGAGGCGATGAGGCTCAGCAGGTACCTGGCCGCCCGCTCGTCGAACAGGGCGTCGTAGGCGGTGCGGCTGCCCTCCGCGCCGATGGTGGCCACGGTGGCGAACTCGTCGGTCGCCTCGTGGTCCCAGCCGACGACGACCTGGTAGAGCTCGGTCGTGCCGTCGGTGTAGCGGACCTGGAGCATGACGTGGTCGAGGTCGGCGCGCAGCGGTACCACCCGGACCGGTTCGGCCGCGGCGATGGTGCGCTGGCGCCCGGCGAACCACCGCTGCTGCGGCAGCCAGTCGGCGAACGGCAGGATCATGGCGCCTCCCCGTGCATGGGAGGTCCGCCGGAGTGGTGTGCCTCGCCGCCGGTGGCGGTGGGTGTCATCTCCGGCCGGGCCAGCCGGAACCAGTAGAAGCTGTGCCCGGGCAGGGTCAGCAGGTAGGGGTGGTCGCCGATGCGGGGGAACGGTACCCGGCCGGTCAGCTCCACCGGCGTGTAGCCGGCCCACTCGGCCAGCTCCAGCTCCACCGCCTGCGGGAACCGGGACAGGTTGTTCACGCACAGCACCACGTCGTCGTCGTGCTCGCGCAGGAACGCGAACACCGACGGGTTGGAGCCGCCGAGGTCGCGGAACGACCCGAGCGCGAAGGCATCGTGGCGGCGGCGGACCGCGAGCATGGTGCGGGTCCAGTTGAGCAGCGCGGCGCTGC
>DATGOE010000155.1:0-2673 GCA_035306365.1 Natronosporangium sp.
GCTCGTTGAGCGCGTTCATCGGGGGCCGGTCCAACCGGATCGTCGCCACCTGCCGGTCGACCTCGAGCCGTACGAACTCGCCCACGGGTACCTCCTCGTCCGCGTTGACCGCCTGCCAGACTATTCGACACCGCGGCGCGCGCGGGCGCCCGGACACCGCGGTCCGGGACCGGTGGGAGCGAGGGTGCGGCGATGACGTTCTACTACCGGGACGAGTCGGTGGAGGTCACCCGGGCCGGTGTGCGGGTACACGGGCACCTGTACCGGTTCGACGAGCTCAGCCGGATCTGGTACCGCCGGGGCGAGCGGTCGTGGGCGGCGGTGGCCGGACGCGGCGCCTGGGGGTTGACACTCATCTCGCCGCTGCTCGCGGCCGGGCTCGCCCTGGTGCTCGCGCTCAACCTCGACGTCAGTCCGGGCACCCGTGCGGTGATCGTGCTGGGAGCGGTCCTGCTCGGCCTGGGGGTGGCGCTGCTCATCGACCCGGTTCTGGACAGGTTCGACGCCTCCTTCGACCGAGGGGTCCGCGTGTACGAGATCTGGGCCGAGCGGCGGGGCCGGCACATCCGGCTCCTGCAGACCCGGGACGCCGCCCGCTTCGGCCGCATCTACCGGGCCCTGCAGCGGGCCGAGGAGGTACGGCGCTGAGGCGTCGCCGGACCGGCCGATCCGGACACACGCGGGCCGGCACCCCCGACCGGCCGACCCCGACGGTCGACCGTGACGGTCGACCGTGACGGATCGATCCGGACACCGCGACCGCCGATCCAGACGCCGGTTGGTTGATCCAGACGCCGGTCCGCCGATCCGGCCGCCGGTCGGCCGATCCGGAACTGGCCGGTTGTCGCCGCGGCCTTGACTTCCCGGCCCATGTTCAGTAGACGTTGAGGTGCCGGAGCAGCGGTAAACCGGTGGAGCCGCGTGCGTTGACGGCACCGGCGCCGTCTTCCGGCCGGAGGGACCATGGCGGTGGCGACCGATCCCGATCAGGCGGCGACCGCGTCGGTTGTACCGCAGTCGACGGACCTCGGTGCCGCCGTGCCGGGCTCGGGCGCCGCACCGGCCTCCGGGGCCGCGCGGTCTGCACGCCCGGGCCGGATCCCGTCAACGACCGTCGGCCGCGACGCCGAGCTGCGCCGATTATGCGACGCCCTGGCACGGCCGCCGGCACTGGTCGCCATCGAGGGTGAGGCCGGGATGGGCAAGACCCGCCTCGTGCGGGAGCTGCTCGCCCACGCCGACCTCGCCGGCACCGCCCGCCTGGTGGGCCGCAGCGCCCGGCTGCGCAAGCCGCTGCCGTTCGGGCCGGTGGTCGACGCCCTCGCCGGTGCGCCGCACCTGCTGCCCACGCCAGCGGAGCTGTCCCCGGTCACGGCGGCCCTGCGACCGCTCCTACCGGAGCTCGCCGACCGGCTCCCCCCGCCCCTGGACCCGGCCGGCAACCGCCGGCAGGAGCGTCACCGGATCTTCCGCGGCTTCCGTGACCTGCTGGCCGGCCTCGGATCCGCGGTCCTCGTGCTGGAGGACGTGCACTGGGCCGACGCCGACACCGACGAGCTGCTGCGGTTCCTCATCGGCCGGATGCCCGAGCGGCTCGGCCTGGTGCTCACCTACCGCCCCGAGGACCTCGCCGACCCCACCGCGCCCGTACCGGCGGCCCCGCCCGCCGGGGACGTCACCCACCTGCACCTGGTGCTGCGACCGCTCGAACCCACCGACGTCGCGCACCTGGCCCGCTCGGCCGGGCTCCGCCTGGACCGGCAGGCCGTCGACCGGCTCCACGACCGTACCGGCGGGGTGCCGCTGGCGGTGGAGGAGACCCTGGCGCAGCTGCGTGACCTGCCGTTGGCGAACGGCCGGACCGCCGCCGCCGCGCTGGCGGACCTGCCCGTGCCGCCGTCCCTGCGCAGCCTGGTGCGGGAACGGGTCTCCCGACTGGGCGCCGCGGCACGGCGCCTGGTGCAGGCGGCCGCCGTCCTGGCCGGACCGGCCAGCGAGTCGCTGCTGACCCGGGTGGCCGGCCTGTCACCGACGCAGGCCACCGCCGGCCTCGTGGAGCTCGTGCGGCGGTCGGTGGTGCGCCCGGACGACCGGCAGCGGTACGCGTTCCGGCACACGCTGGCGCAGCAGGCGGTGCGGGAGTCGGTGCTCGAACCGGTCCGCCAGCGGCTGCACCGGCGGGCGGTCCAGGTGATGCGCGCACTCGACCCGCCGCCGCTGGACCAGCTCGCGTACCACTGCCGGGCGGCCGGGCTGACCGCCGACTGGCTGCGGTACGCCGAGGCTGCGGCCGACCACGCGCTCGCCCGCGGCGACGACGCCGCGGCCGCGCAGGTGCTGCACGACGTGGTGAGGTGTCCGGACGCCGGGCCGGAGACCCGGGCGCGGCTGGCCTTCAAGCTCGGTCGGGCGGCGCTGACCGGGACCGGGTACGAGGCGGCGCTGTCGGCGCTGCGGGCCGCACTCGCCGACCCGTTCCCCGCGCCGGTGCGCGGGCAACTCCGGCTGTGCCTGGGGCTGCTGCTGCGCACCCGCGCCGGCAGCGCGCACGACGGCTGGCGGGAGCTGGCACAGGCGGTCACCGAGCTGGACTGCCCGAACACGGCGGCCCTGGCGATGGCTGGTCTGGGCCTGCCGTACCTTCCCGACGGTGCCCACGTCGAGGACCACCTG
>DATGOE010000156.1:0-3593 GCA_035306365.1 Natronosporangium sp.
CTCGGTCTCGACCTTCGGTGCCTGCCTGATCCGCTCCAGCGGGAAGGGCAGCAGCACCTCGTCGTCCCGCAGCTCCGCGGCCTGCACCGGGACGAACGACTCCTTCGTCCCGAACATGCCGCTCTGCACGGTCAGCCACTCGGGAACACCGGTGTCGTCGTCGACGAACACCTGCCCGATCCGGCCCAGCTTGTGGTGGTCCTGGTCGTACGCGGTGTGGCCGAGCAGCCGCGGAATCTGGTCACGGGTAATCATGGCGAACCTCCCCGTAGTCCTCCTGTCACCCTTAGGCTTGCCCGCCGGCGCCTACGTCGATGCCACTCGGCCGCGAATTTCTGCCGGTCGCCGCGAGGTGGAGCGTCACAGACCCGGGTAGTCCAGGTGCCGGTGGACGGCGACCCACTCCGGTCCCGCGCCCGGGTAACGCGGCGGCAGCGTGGGCCAGCGTCCCCGGTCGCGGCGCAGGCGCACCCGGGGCACCCGGCGGTAGTCGGTGTGCTGGCGGGGCGTCAGCGCCGCCGCCGGTACCCACATGGTCACCAGCGCCCGGCTGTGCCAGGTGCGGCTCAGGTACGCCACACCCGCGACCCAGGCACCGTCGGGCGGCTTGCCCCACACCAGCAGCGCCGCCGGTACCCGCTGCCCGGAGACCGCGAGGGTCGCCGTGGGCGGAGGGTCGGCATGGTCCAGCAGGGTGGAGATCTGCGACGTCGACGTCACGAGGATCCGCTCGTACACGTGTACGAGAATAGGCCCCCTCCTCGCCGATCTTGGAGTTGTGGTGGGTAGTAAGTCGGGTATTCGGTATAAGTCCGCCACCACAGGTCCAAGATCGGCGCGGAGAGGGGCGGGCCGGCTGTACAGGCCGGTCCCACGGTGGTGGGATCGGAGGCGGAGGGAGTCAACCGCCCACGTCGCGGGTACCCGACAAGGGGCTGGCCGCGGGAAGGAGGCGGAAATGGTCGCTGAGGGGTATGACCTGTTCGTCGACCGGGTGGACGCGGGCCGACGTCTGGGCGGACGGGTCGCCGCGTACCTGCGCGAGCGTAACCTCACCCAGCGGCCGCTCGTGCTCGGTCTGCCTCGCGGTGGAGTGGTGGTCGCGGCCGAGGTCGCCGAGGCGGTCGACGGTGACCTCGACGTGGTGGTCGCACGGAAGATCGGGTTCCCGGGCAACCCCGAGTTCGGGATCGGGGCGGTGTCCGAGCACGGGCCGCCGATCTTCAACCGGGAGGTGCTGGCCCAGGCCGGCCTCACCGAGGCCGACCTCACCGCGGAGGTGGAGCGTCAACGGGCAGAGGTGCGGCGCCGGGTGGCCAAGTACCGGGGGGACCGGCCGCCCCCGCCCGTCACCGGCGGGCTGGTGGTGCTTGTGGACGACGGCCTGGCGACCGGGGTGACGGCGCGGGCGGCCCTGGCCGAGTTGCGGCGGCGCGGGCCGCAGCACCTGATCTTCGCCGCTCCCGTGTGCGCCGCGGACGCACTGGAGACCCTCGGGGACGCCGACGCCGTGGTGTACGTGCGGGCCGAGGAGTACTTCGGGTCGGTGGGCTCGTGGTACATCGACTTCGCGCAGACCACCGACGACGACGTGGTGGCGTTGCTCAACCGCGCGTGGGCCGCCGGCCGGGCCGGCGGATGAGGTGCCGGGTCGGTCAGGCGCCGACGGGCACGTCCGACAGCTCCTTCCACAGGTCCCGCACGGTGCGGTACTGGATGTCGGACAGCCGCTGAAGGACCTCGATCACCTCCGGCCGGGCGTGGCTCGCGGCGGCGGCGGCGAGCAGGTCGCTGCGGGTGGCCGGACCGGCGGCGAAGGCGGACTCCACGTGGTCGACCAACTCTATCCGGGTCACCGTCTGCTGCACTGTCTCTCCCGAAAGCTCGATAGGTGTGAACCGACCCTGGACCGTCCGGCTCACCCCCCGGCTCCGCCGCGACGGTACACCTGGTGGCGCGGTGACACTGTACCGCGCCGTCCACAGGGCCGTAGCGGCGGGCACGCCGGTACCGGAGCGACATCGTGCGTGCCGCGGGCGCGGCCCGCCCGCGGCACGAACGCGGCTCACCCGTGCCTGTGGCTCATCCGGGGCTCATCCGGCCATCCACGGCTCACCCGTGTGCCGCCCGGTGCATGGCGGCGATCATCCCGTCAGCGTCCTCCTGGGAGAGTCTCTCCTCCAGCAGCGGGAGGTAGACCTCCTCTTCCTTGGCGAAGTGGACACCGACGAGCGCGTACAGCCCGTAGAGCACCCGCTGCAACGTCCGCCGGTGCGCCGCGGTGTAGGTGGGCAGGTCGCGCAGGTCCGCCAGCTCGCCGGTCAACCGTTCCACCTCCACGTGGTCACGGCTCATGGTGGCGGTCGCCCGGGCCGCACCCAGGACCCGGCCGACCTCGGGGTAGAGCACCCGCTCCTCCGCCCGGGCGTGCCGCAACAGGTGTCCGGTCAGGAAGTCGTGCGCCTCGGCGATTCTGCGGGCGAGCTCGCCGGACTCGAGGTCGCCGGCGTGGTCGGCCAGGTCCCGCAACCGCTCGATGTGCGGAAGCAGGTCGCGGTGCTCCTCGCGGAGCGACTGGAGCGTTGCCATGACACCCTCCCGTCGTCGCGGATGGTCCTCGTCCCGTACGGCACCCTCGCTCGCACCGTACGCCGGACCGCCCCGCCCAGAGGAAGGGTCGTTCGTCCCGGTCCGCACCGGCCCGGCGTCCCCGGGCGGTGGGACCACGGCACGGTACGGGGAGGTGTAGGAGACCCGCCGGGTGGGCACCACGCAGGAGGATCCGGAGCGGTCCGGACACGGTGCCATCGTGCGGCATCCGAGGGGGGAGACGTGATGAGTGCACCGACGCGGGAGCAGCCTCAGACGGAGCCGGCGGGCACCCGCGCCCGGCCCGGCGGCTCAGCCAGCGAGCTGGTCACCGAGGAGGGTCGTACGACGATCGCGGACTCGGTGGTGGCGAAGGTGGCCGGCATGGCGGCGCGGGAGGTTCCCGGCGTGTACGCGATGGGGGCCGGTGTGTCCCGGGCGCTGGGAGCGGTGCGGGAACGGCTGCCCGGTGCGGCGCCCAGCGCCACCCAGGGTGTCCAGGTTGAGGTCGGTGAGCGGCAGGCGGCGATCGACCTCGACCTCATCACCGACTACGGGGTCTCCATCCCCGATCTGGCCGCGGGCGTGCGGCGCAACGTGATCGGCGCGGTGGAGAAGATCTGCGGGCTCGAGGTGACCGAGGTCAACATCGCCGTCGACGACATCCACCTGCCCGGCGAGGGTGAGGGCGAGGGCGGCGGGGAGCCGCAGCCGGAGTCGCGGGTACGGTGACCGCCGCCTCGACCGGGCCCGGCCTGCGTGACCCGCAGGAGCTGGGCCGGCTGGTGGACCGGGTGGCCGAGGCGGTGACCCGCTGCCCCGGGGTGGCCCACCTGTGGAGTGGACCCGCCGGCACGTACCTGCCGCACCGCACGGTGCCCGGGGTCGCCGTGCGCGACGGCGTGGTCGCGGTATCCGTGGTGGCCCGTTACGGCCGCGACCTGTCCGCGGTCGCGGACCAGGTCCGGGCGGCGGTACGCCGGGTGGTCCCGGAACGGCGGGTG
>DATGOE010000157.1:0-6746 GCA_035306365.1 Natronosporangium sp.
TCACCGGCGTGTACGGCGGGACGGTCGACCCGCTGCCCATGCGGCAGGCCTTCGACAAGGGTGTGCAGCTGCGGATGGGCCAGTGCCACGTGCACCGGTGGATCGCCGACCTGCTGCCGCTGCTGTCCGACCCGGCGGACCCGCTCCGGGTGGACGACCTGGCCAGCCACTACCTGCCCCTGGAGTACGCCCCCCAGGCGTACCGGGTCTTCCAGCGCAAGCTGGAGGGGTGCACGAAGGTGCTGTTCCAGCCGGCCCGGTCCGCGCCGACGATCTTCCCTGGTGGCCGGGGAGCGCTGGGTGCCACCGACGCGGTGGCGGAGGTGACCGGCCACGGCGGCCGTGCCTGACGGTACGGCAGGGGCGCGCGGTCTGCTAAGGTTGTCCCGGCCCGGTGAGGCGTCTCCCCGGGCGCTCGGGGCTGTAGCGCAGTCCGGTAGCGCACCTCGTTCGCATCGAGGGGGTCAGGGGTTCAAATCCCCTCAGCTCCACCCACACACGTTCTCACCTGCGAGGCTGTCCGGGATGGCGCGGTGATCTCACGCGTCGATCTCACGCGTCCGGGCACCTCGACGTTGGTGGCCCTCACGCCGGGATGACGACCTACCGGCCGGGACGTCCTGCTCGAGGACGCGGTCGTAGTAGTCCTCGATCGAGTCGACCCTGAACGACTCGACGATGTCCGTCCAGGGGGTCGACGCGAGCACCGTGCTGTCGGCCGCCGCGAACGGTAGCCCGACCTCGAAGCCTTCGATGAAGGCGCCGCCGGTCTCCTCGATGCGTACGGCGACGGTGCCGGGCTCCGACTGGCGAGCGCCACGTCCTGGCCGGCGGGTCCGTCGGTGCCGGCCGCGTCTGTTCCGCTGCCGCACGCGGCGACGACGGTGAGCGCCACCCATGCGGCCAGGACGGCCGGCCATGCAGCCCGGATGGCCGGCGGTCGTCTCATGCGAGTCTGTGACGCCGGTGAGGTGTTGCCGGTGCCGGCGGCGGCGTGGTCGGACACCACCGGTCACGCCGTACATTCGGTGATCCGATCGCGCACGCGCCCAGACAGCCAGTCCACTTGATATAAACGTTCCAGTAGGTGGATCAGCGCTCTACCGCTCCCACCACTTCCGGCTCGACCGTCGCGACGGCCACGCCGGCACCAGTGCTGCATCACGACTGTCAATGGCAGGGCACTATGGCCACACCTGTCCTCACGATGGACGACGTGTCGTTTTCCTACGGTAAGAGGGAGGTACTCCGCTCAGTAGCGCTCCGCATCGAGCGTGGCCGCTCGGTCGCCATCATGGGCAGGTCGGGCAGCGGCAAGAGCACGTTGCTCGCGTGCATCTGCGGCCTGTTAGAGCCGTCGTCAGGCGACATCAGGGTGCTGGACCGGTCGCTTCCGGCCATGAGCGTACGCGAGCTGGCCCGCTACCGTCGGACCCACCTCGGGGTGGTGTTCCAGATGGGTGAGCTGCTTCCCGCTTTGACACCGGTGGAGAATGTCGCGCTACCGGCGATGCTCAACGGGATGTCCTGGCACGCCGCCGAGGCCGAGGCGGTGCGCCTCCTCACCGAACTCGGGGTTCCCATCACCGGCAATCCATCGATGTCGCTGTCCGGCGGCGAGCGCATCAGGGTGGCGATCGCGCGCGCCATGATCAATCGTCCGGACCTGGTGATCGCGGACGAGCCGACAGGCGCCCTCGACACGGAGACCCGCGACGCCGTGGCGACCCTGATCTACCAGCTGCCGCACAAGGACGGTTGCGGGTTGCTGGTGGTGACTCATGATCCCGCGGTGGCGGCGAGGGCTGACGAGGTGTGGCGGTTGGAAGGCGGCCAGCTCGCTCCGGCGGCTGCGGTCGAGGCGACATGAACGACACGCGCGCGCGACGACCGCTGGCGGAGGGGACGGCACTCCATCGGCTGTGGCAGCTCGCCCTGTCGATGGCGGCGTTCGCCGTGACCGCGGTGCTGTTCCTCTTCCCGTTCGTGGACGCGAGTTACGAGGGGCGTCTGGCGCGGGACGCGGCGAGAACGCCGGTGTTCCTGGAGGAAGGCGACCCGGCCGCGGTGGCGCGTTGGCACTGGCGGAACGAGCACCTGGACCACTGGTATGTGGATGTGATCAGCGTCGGTGTCCTCGACTCCAGCGCCCCGCCACCACCGGGCCTGTCGAGGTGGCCGGAGCCCGGGCAGGTCTTCGCCAGCGACACGCTCCTCGCCCGGGAAGGAGCGCAGGACTTCCTGTCCCGCTACGGCGACGTCGTCGGCACGGTGGATGTGGCGGGGCTTGCTGATCCGGGTGAGAGGCTGGCGTACGTCGGCGCCGACCCCGCGCTCATGGATCCCGAGCGCTCGTTCCTCATAGGCGGGTTCGGGAGGGAGGCGGGTAGCCGGCCGGGCGACATGGGTTACCTGGGCAGCGCGCTGTATCAACAGTCGCGCACAGGTTTCTGGTTCGGCCTGAGCCTCTTCGGCGTGGCGCCGGCGCTGATCATGACCGTCGTTGTGGCGCGCCTCGGTGGAGAGCGCCGGGACCGCCGGCTCGCCGTACTGGCCATCCTGGGTGCGGGCCGGATCGACCGGGCACGGTTCCTGCTCCGGGAGACGTGGCGGCCGGTGGCGGTTGGAGTCGTGGCGGCGACACTCCTCGGTGGCCTCGCCACGGTGACGAGCTGGCCATTACCATTCGCGCACTACACCGTGGTCGGCCAGGATCTGCGGCCGGTGCGGTGGCTTCTCCCGGTGCTGGCCGTCGCCGGAGGCGGGCTGGTGCTCGCGACGGTGGTCGTCACGCACCGGGTGAGGCGAGCCGCCGTGTTCGGCACCCGGCCGGTGCCGGCGCCGCGCCGTGCGCCACTCTGGCCGCTGGGTGCGCTGTGCCTGGTGATCCCCACCACCTACTACGGGTACATGTTCTTCGCGCCCTCCCGCCCGGACATATCTACCATGATCGTTGTCTCGGGTGCCGCGGTCTCGCTGTTGCTGGTGGGCTCGGCGACCTCGGTGCTGATCATGATGCTCGCCAAGGCGTTGACCGCGGTGTCGAGGCGTGCCTCGCTCGCCGCCGGACTGATAGCCGGCCGTGACCTCGCCTCGCTGTCGCGCCCCGTCATCCGCGCGACCGTCGCCGTCAGCGCGGCGATCGTGCTCGCGACACAGCTGCAGGTCTGGATGAGTGTCGCCGACTCCGGCTACCGCGCGGCGCAGGCTCAACACCAGCAGAATCGCGGTCTGAGCCTCCTGGTCGACGTCCCGGGGCACAGCCGGCGGGTGGCCCGGATGGTAGAGGACCTTCCTTCGTCCATCGCCGCGCTGGCGATCGGCGTCACCGACGGGGGGACCCAGGTCGTGTGGGGCAGCTGTCCGGCATTCGAGGCCGTGCTGGGAGCCTGCCCGGCCACCGGGTCCGAGTACGACCCTGATGCGGTACGCCTTCCACAGTCCCGGCTCTGGATCGAGCCCGGTGCGCTGTTGGTGCGGGCGCCGATCACGACCGAGCTCCCGGAGGTTCCCTCCGGCGCACCACCGACGAGCTTCGAGTCCATCGCACTGTTCGCCACGGACGGGCGCCAACTGTCCCGGGACGACATCGCCTCCCTGACGCTCCGCTATGAACAGCCGCAGACGGCTGTCGAAGGACCGGGTGACAGCGCGCTCGCCGGAGGACTCGTCGACCGCGACCACGGCCGGTGGTTCGGCTACGGGGGAGCGCTGGCACTGGTCCTGGTGTTCCTGACCGCCGGGTTCGCATTGACCTTCGAGATGACCCGCATCGGACGCAGGTTCGCGCCGCTGAGCGTCCTGATCGGGAGCTCGTCCTTCTACTACCGGCTCGCCGCGGGTGTGGTCGGTGCACCCGCGGTGCTGGCGGCAGCGTCCGGGTTGGCGGTGGCCGCCACCATCGTGCTCGCGCCGACCAGGCCCGGGCAGGGTGGACTCATGCCGACCGGGCTGCACGTGGCGCTGGGGGCCATGGCGCTCGCCCTCGCCGTTGTGATCAGCCTCGTCGCCGGCCGGGTCACCGCCACCGCCGCACACGTCTGGGTGGCGGCACGCGAGGAGGACTGATCGGGTCCGCGGTCGGCGGCGACGTCGCGTCAGTCGCGGGCGCCCAGGCCGCGGGTGATGAACCGGACGACCTGGTCGAACACGTCGTCGGGGATCTCGCCCCGGTCGGGGCGCCACAGGATCCACCGCATGCCCACCAGCTCGCCCACCCCCATCAGCGCCCAGGCCAGCACCTCCGGGTCCCCCTCGGCGATCTCTCCCGCCTCCATCGCGGCCCGGAGCCCTTCCACGTACCCCTCGGCGATCTTGGCGTAGTGGTCGTGCAGCGCCTGCGGGGAGACGAACTCCGCCTGCCGGATGATCCGGTAGAGCGCGGGGTGCTCGGCGGTGAACCGGAAGAACCCGGCGAAGCCCAGCCGCTCGCGTTCGGCCCGGGTGGTGCCGCGCTCGGCCGCCTCCGACATCGCCCGCCGTACCCGGCGGTTGAGGTCGGAGACCAGCTCGTCGAAGATCTGCCGCTTGCTTTCGAAGTAGAGGTAGAAGGTGCCCTGGCTGACGCCGGCCGCCTCGGTGATCTTGACGATGGACGCGGTCTCGTAGCCGTGTTCCCCGAAGACCTGTTCGGCCGCGTCGAGCAGCCGCCGCCGGGTCCGCTCGCCGCGTTTGGACAGCGGCTGCCCGCTGGTGTTCGTCAGGACCTCGGCCACCCGCGGAATATAACAGATGAATCACGTCTCAGTTAGGCCTTGACGGACCCCTGGGGCTCCCTTAGCTTCTACCTGAATCACCTCTCAGGTTCGGGCGGGAGGAGGCACGTGCGGTGAAGGTGCCTGACCTGCTGGCGGCTCGGGCGCGGCTGAGTCCCGACCGGATCGCCCTGGTGGACACGCGCTCCGGCCGCGAGCTCAGCTACGCCGAGTCCTCACTGCGGGCCGGCCGGTTGGCGCGGCATCTCCGCGACCAGCTCGGGGTCGGGCCGGGCGACCGGGTGGCGCTGCTGTGCGGCAACCGGGTCGAGGTGATCGAGCTGCTGATCGCCTGCGGCCGGATCGGGGCGTTGCTGGTGCCGTTGAACTGGCGGCTGTCGGTGCCGGAGCTCACCGAGGTGGTCCGCGACTGTGCCCCGACCGCGCTGCTGTGCGATCGCGACCGGACGGCGGTGGCCGCGGAACTGCTCGACCGTCCGGTGGTCGTGGACGACGCCCTGGCGTCGGACCCACCCGCGGACGACGAGCTGGCGGACTGGGGGTTGGTGGACGCGAGCCGGCCGTGGTACCTGCTCTACACCTCCGGCACCACCGGCCCCCCGAAGGGCGTGATCCAGACCTACGGCATGGCGGTGGTCAACTACCTGAACTCCACCGCCGCCCTGGGTCTGACCCCGGACGACGTCACCCTCAACCCGCTGCCGACCTTCCACACCGGAGGGATCAACCTCTTCGTCCTCCCGACCCTGTTCGCCGGTGGCACCGCGATCGTCCAGCACGAGTTCGACCCGGGTCTGGCGCTGCGACTGCTGGCCAGCAGGGCGACGGTGTTCTTCGGCGTGCCCACCATGTACCAGATGCTGGCGGAGCACCCCGGCTTCACCACCACCGACCTGTCCCGGGTGCGCGCCTGGGCCAGCGGCGGGGCCCCGTTCCCGGTCCCGCTGCTGGAGACGCTGGCCCGGCACGGCATCGTGGTGCAGCAGGGCATGGGCATGACCGAGACCGGTCCCATGCTGTTCCTCATCGACCGGGAGCACGCGCTGTCCAAGGCCGGCTCGGTCGGCAAGCCGCAGCCGTTCTCCCAGGTCAAGCTCGTCGCCCCGGACGGGAGCGAGACCGACGAGGGCGAGCTGTTGATCCGCGGTCCGGGCATCACGCCCGGGTACTGGCAGAAGCCGGAGGCCACCGCGGCCGCCTTCACCGCCGACGGCTGGCTGCGTTCCGGTGACGTGGCGCGGCGGGACGCGGACGGCTACTACACCATCGTCGACCGGATCAAGGACATGTACATCTCCGGTGGCGAGAACGTCTACCCGGCCGAGGTCGAGCGGGTGCTGCTCGCCCATCCGGCGGTGGCGGAGGCGGCGGTGGTCGGGGTGCCCGACGAGCGCTGGGGTGAGACCGGTGCCGCCTTCCTGGTCTGCCGGGAACCGGTCGACGACGACGACATCCGGGCCTTCTGCCGGCAGCGGCTGGCCGGTTACAAGGTGCCCCGCCACATCCGTTGCGTGGACGCGCTGCCCCGCAACGCCGGCGGGAAGGTCCTCAAAGGCAAGCTCCGGGAGCTGATCGGCTCCGCCACCCCCACCCCCGAAACCGCGAGGAGAAACCCATGAACGGACGTGTCCTGGTACGGGCCGCCGCCGGCGCCGCGGTCGTGGCTCTGGGCCTGTCGGCCTGTACCGAACCCGGCAGCGGTGGCAACGACGCCGAGCAGGTGGTCAAGGTCGGCGTGCTCACCTCGACCAGCGGGCTGCTGGCCAGCTACGGACAGCAGTTCACCGAAGGCTTCCGGGCCGGCCTGGCGTACGCCACGGGTGGCAGCGACACCGTCGGCGACGTCGTCCTGGAGGTCACCTACCACGACGACGCCACCGATCCCGCCACCGCGACGGCCGTGGCCACCGACCTGATCGGGCAGGGTTACCAGATCATCACCGGCACCACCTCCTCCGGGGTGGCGGTGCAGCTGGCGCCGCTGGCCGAGCAGAACCAGGTGCTGTACATCAGCGGTCCGGCGGCCACCGA
>DATGOE010000158.1:0-19638 GCA_035306365.1 Natronosporangium sp.
TGCGCTCGCTGCTGGCGGCCCCCGGCTGGCGGGCGGAGCTGGCGCGCGGGGCCGTCACGCACGCCCGCGGCCTGTCCTGGGACCGTACGGCGCAGCGGCTGCTCGCGGTCTACCGTGAGGCCGTGGCGGCCAACCGCGCCCGACTCTCCCAGCTGGTGGGATCGTGACATGAGCCAGGCCGACCGGGTGGCGGCCCTGATCGAGCGCGTGTGTGCCGACCGGGAGCTGCCCTGCGAGCCCACCGGCCAGCGCTCGTACGCGGTCACGCTGCCCGGTGTCCACAAGCTGAAGACGGTCTGCAACCTCATCGTGGGTGAGCACGCGCTGCGGATCGAGGCGTTCCTCATGCGGCGGCCGGACGAGCGCCGGGAGGAGCTGTGGGCGTGGCTGCTGCGGCGCAACGCCCGGATGTACGCGGTGGCCTTCTCCATCGACACCAACGGTGACGTGTACCTGACCGGGCGGGTCGGCCTGGCGGGGGTGACCGCCGAGGAGCTGGACCGGATCCTGGGCGCGGTGCTGACCTACGCGGACGAGTCGTTCGACACCATGCTCGAGATCGGGTTCTCCGACGCGATCCGGCGGGAGTGGGCGTGGCGGATCAGCCGGGGCGAGTCCACCGCCAACCTCGCGGCCTTCCGCCACCTCGTCGACGGCCCGCAGCGACCGTCCGGTGGATAGACTCCGGCCATGGTGAGGAACGTGGCCAGGGCGGCCGCGGCCGTGGCCGGCGCGTTGCTCGCCGCCGCGGTCGCCCGGGAGCTCGGCAAGCCGGCCGACCAGCGGACCTGGCACGGCTCGGTGGCCGGCATCCCGTACGACTTCCGTCCGCCCACGGTGGGGAAGGTCCGCCGCGCCTTCTGGAACCCCGGCGATCCGCGGCTGTTCACCCCGCACGTGTTCGGGATGGGCTGGGCCGTCAACCTGGCACGGCTGGTGGAGATCCTCCGGCCACCGGCGGCCGCCGCCGGCTTCCCTGCCACACCGCCGACCGCGCCCGCGGACGGGTCGGCGCCCGGCGACGGTGAGCCCGACTCCGCGTAACGCCGGGCTGACTGTTGGCGTTGTGACCAGCGACGCACCGATTCAGGTTGTCGCTGAGCCGGACGCTCGCGTAGCGTTCCCTACGTTCAAACCGCTGCTTGGTGAAGGAAACCGGGAATGCGGCAGGGGGTTCTTCGGTTTCCCGCCTGATCAGCCGATGGTTCGTCGGCGGATCGCCCGGGCAGCGTCGGGGGGCGGGTGGCCGGCTGCCGCAGGGGACGGCCGCCACCTGATCAACCGGCGGGGAGCGCGGGCGGCGCCAACGGGGGTGGGCGCCGCCCGCACCCGCCGGGGTCTAGAGTCCAGCCCATGAGCGGACCGTTGGCCGGGCTCGCCGTGGTGGAGCTGGCGGGCATCGGGCCGGCACCCTTCGCCGCGATGCTGCTGGCCGATCTGGGCGCGGAGGTCCTGCGGATCGACCGGCCGGGACCGTCCCGCTATCCGGGAGACCCGCGTCACGACCTGCTCAACCGGGGCAAGCGGTCGGCCGTGGTGGACCTCAAGCGCCCGGAGGGCGCGGCGGTGGTACGCACCCTGGCGGCGCGGGCGGACGTGATCCTCGAGGGATACCGGCCCGGCGTGGCCGAACGGCTCGGCGTCGGGCCCGAGGACTGCCAGCGGGTCAACCCGAGGCTGGTGTACGGCCGGATGACCGGCTGGGGCCAGCGCGGCCCGCTGGCGCACACCGCCGGGCACGACCTGACCTACCTCGCCACCAGCGGCGTGCTCCACACCATCGGGCCGGCCGGCGGGCCGCCGGTGCCGCCGCTCAACCTGCTCGGCGACTACGGCGGTGGCGGCATGCTGCTGGCCGCCGGCGTCCTGGCGGCGTTGTGGCACGCCCAGCGCACCGGCACCGGCCAGGTCGTGGACGCGGCGATCGTGGACGGCGCGGCGCTGCTCGCCACCCAGATGTTCGGGTTGCGCGCGGGCGGGCTGTGGCGCGACGAGCGGGGCGCCAACCTGTTCGACGGCGGCGCTCCCAACTACTCGGTCTACCGCACCTCGGACGGCGGCTACCTCGCCGTCGGAGCGCTGGAACCGGAGTTCTACACCGAGTTCCTCACCCGCCTGGGACTGGATCCGCACACCACCCCCTCGCCGTACGACGTGGCGCAGTGGCCGCGCCTGCGGCAGCTCATCGCCGACCGCCTGGCCACCCGGACCCGCGACGAGTGGGTGGCCGTCTTCGCCGACTCGGACGCGTGCGTGGCACCGGTGCTCTCGCCCGGCGAGGCCCAGGACCATCCGCACCTGGCGGCGCGCGGGGTGTTCGTCGACCTCCACGGGGTACGGCAGCCTGCGCCCGCGCCCCGCTTCTCGGGCACACCCGCCCGGCCGCCCACGCTTCCTCCCCCGTACCCGGGCGAGCACACCCGCCAGGCGCTGGCCGACTGGGGCGTACCCGAGGTCGACAAGCTGATCGAGGACGGCGTCGCGGTGCAGGCGGACGTCTGAGGCGGGTGCGGCGACCCGCGGGGGCGGGCGCGGCGACCAAGGTCAAGATCGCGGCGCACTACGATGGGTGCATGGTGGGGACCCTGGTGCTGCTCCGGCACGGTGAGAGCGACTGGAACGCCCGCAACCTGTTCACCGGCTGGGTGGACGTCGACCTGACCCCCGCCGGCGAGGCGGAGGCCCGACGCGGTGGGGAGCTGCTGGCCGAGCACGGTCTGCTGCCGGACGTCGTGCACACCTCCGTGCTCGTGCGGGCCATCCACACCGCGGAGCTGGCCCTGCGCGCGTGCGGCCGGTCGTGGATCCCGGTCCGGCGCTCCTGGCGGCTCAACGAGCGCCACTACGGCGCCCTGCAGGGCAAGAACAAGCGGGAGATCCGGGAGAAGTACGGCGACGAGCAGTTCATGACCTGGCGCCGGTCGTACGCCACGCCGCCGCCTCCACTGCCCGACGACGACCAGTGGTCGCAGGTCGGTGACCCGCGCTACGCGCACCTGCCGCCGGAGCTGCTGCCCCGCACCGAGTGCCTCAAGGACGTGCTGGAACGCACCCTGCCGTACTGGTACGACGCGATCGTGCCGGACCTGCTCGCCGGCCGGACCGTGCTCGTGGCCGCCCACGGCAACTCGTTGCGGGCGCTGGTCAAGCACCTCGACCGGATCTCCGACGAGGACATCGTCGGCCTCAACATCCCCACCGGCATCCCGCTACGCTACGACCTCGACCCCGTGACGCTGCGGCCCCGCCGGCCCGGCGGCGCGTACCTCGACCCGGAGGCGGCGCAGGAGGCGATCGCCGCGGTCGCCCGCCAGGGCCGCTGACCGCACCGGTACCGGCCGCCCGGTGGTGCCTACGATCGCATGGTGGAGTGGGTGTCCGTCCTGGCGGGCGGCCTGGCCGGCGCGGCGGCGGCCACCCTCGTGGTCCTGGCGCGCCGGGCGCGGGTACGCCGGCGCGGCCGGGGTGGGTCCGGGATCCGGGCGGACCGGGGGGCGGCGGTGAACGGGGACGTCCAGGCGCGCGGTGAGCTGGCACGCAAGGGTCTGGAGTCGCTGCGCGTCGCCGTGGTGATCCTCGACCCGGACAACCGCCCGGTCATGGTCAACCCGTCCGCGCGGGCCATGGGCCTCCTGCGCGCCGGTGACCGTACCGGCACGGTGACCGCCCACCCGCTGGTGCGTACCCTGGCCGGACAGGTCCGCCGCGGCGGCGTGCGCCGGGAGACGGAGGCCGACCTGCCCCGCGGCGGCGCGGGCCGCGCCGCCGCGGGGCAGGTCAGCGTGCTGTTGCGGGGGGTCGAGCTGGGCGGCGGGTACGTGGCGGTCGAGGGAACCGACGTGACCGAGTCGCACCGGGTGGCCAGGGTCCGCCGCGACTTCGTCGCCAACGTGGGGCACGAGCTCAAGACGCCCATCGGGGCACTGCACCTGCTCGCCGAGGCGCTGCTGGACGCCACCGCCGCCACGGCGGGCACCGCGTCCTCCGGCCCCGTGCGGGAAGCCGCCGGCCACCTGGCCGAGGACCTGGCGGCCGCGCGCCGGTTCGCCGAGCGGATCCAGCAGGAGTCCGCCCGGCTGGGCAAGCTCGTCTCCGAGCTGCTGGAGCTGTCCCGCCTGCAGGGGGCGGAACCGTTGCCGCAGCCGGTGCCGGTGTCCCTGGACGCGGTCGTGGCCGAGGCGGTCGACCGGGTACGCACCGCGGCCACCGCCCGTCGGATCCACATCGAGGTCACCGGCGAGCAGGGGTTGACCGCGTACGGGAGCGAGAGCCAGCTGGTGACCGCGGTGGCGAACCTGGCCGAGAACGCGGTCGCCTACTCGCCGGAGGGCAGCCGGGTGGTGCTGACGCTGCGGCGCGAGGACGACGTGGTCGCGGTGGAGGTCACCGACCGGGGCATCGGCATTCCGCCCGAGGACCTGGACCGGATCTTCGAGCGGTTCTACCGCTCCGACCGTGCCCGTTCCCGCGCCACCGGCGGGACCGGCCTGGGGCTCGCGATCGTCAAGCACATCGCCACCAACCACGGTGGCCGGGTGGACGTCACCAGCGCGCCGGGGGAGGGCTCGACGTTCACCCTGCGGCTACCGGCCCGCCCTCCGCAGGACTCCGGAGGTTCACCGACGGTGGGTGGGATCGACGCCGAAGGTACGGACGGTGACCCCGACCGCGGCGACCGCCCGGTGCGGACCGCGCCGGGGCCGGAGGCCGGCGGTCCGGCTGGGGACTGACAGGGAGTGGACTGGTGCCACGCGTACTCGTGGTGGAGGACGAGGAGTCGTTCTCGGACGCGCTGAGCTACCTGCTGCGCCGGGAGGGCTTCGAGGTGTCGGTGGCCGCCACCGGCCCGGAGGCGCTGGAGGAGTTCGACCGCACCGGTGCGGACGTCGTGCTGCTCGACCTCATGCTGCCGGAGATGTCCGGCACCGAGGTGTGCCGGCAGCTGCGTACCCGCTCCCAGGTGCCGATCATCATGGTCACCGCCCGCGACAGCGAGATCGACAAGGTGGTCGGGCTGGAGCTCGGCGCCGACGACTACGTCACCAAGCCGTACTCCCCGCGGGAGCTGGTCGCGCGGGTCCGGGCGGTGCTGCGTCGGCGGCGGGCGGAGGCGACCAAGGCGACCGACTCGGTGCTGTCGGCCGGGCCGGTGCGCATGGACGTCGACCGGCACGTGGTGACGGTCAACGGCGAGCCGGTGCAGCTGCCGTTGAAGGAGTTCGACCTGCTGGAGCTGCTGCTGCGCAATGCCGGGCGGGTGCTCACCCGCGGCCAGCTCATCGACCGGGTCTGGGGCGCCGACTACGTGGGGGACACCAAGACCCTGGACGTGCACATCAAGCGGTTGCGCTCCAAGATCGAGCCGGAGCCGTCGTCGCCCCGGTACATCGTGACCGTGCGGGGCCTGGGCTACAAGTTCGAGCCCTGACGCACGTTCGAGCCCCGGCGCCCGCGCGTCCGGGCCGGCACGGCGCTCACCTGACCGGCGCCCGGGCGGACCCGGCGGCCGGCGGGCGACCTGCTCACCGGTGCGGGCGCCGCCGCCAGCATGGACCTGTGCCTCCACCTCCTGCGGCGGGAGTACGGCGCGGCGGTCGCCACCGCGTTCGCCCGGCACATGGTGGGTCCCACCCCACCGCGACGGCGGCCAGGCCCGGTTCGTCGCCAGCCCGGCACCGGACGGCTGCGGCGACCTCACCGTCGAGCAGGTGGCCCGTCGGGTCGGGTTCGGCAGCGCCGCGGCGCTGCGCGCGCACGTCGTCCGCAGGCGCGGCGTCCCCCGCGCGACTACCGCCGGGCCTTTGCCGGCCGCTGACGCCGACGACCGATCCCTTCTTCGGCGGCGGCCGTGGTGGCCGGGTGCGGTGCCACCAGGCCCCGACGTGCCCGCTGCGCGCACAGCTCGGCGAGCCGGCGGTAGGCCGGCTCGCCGATCAGTGCGGTCAGCTCGGCGGCGTAGGAGAGGTAGAGAGGCTCGCCGCCGCCGTGCGCCTCGGGCGCGGACGTGCACCACCAGTGCAGGTCGTGGCCGCCCGCGCCCCAGGCGCGCCGGTTGAACTCGGTCAGCACGGTGACCAGCACCTGCGTGTCGTCGGGCCGGGTGACCCACTCCTGGGTCCGGCGGATCGGCACCTGCCAGCACACGTCCGGCTTGTACTCCAGCGGGTGGACCCCGTCGCGCCGCGCCTGGTGGTGCAGGGCGCACCCGTGCCCGCCCGGGAAGCCCGGGTCGTTGTGGAACACGCACGTGCCGTTCTCGTCGCGGGTGGCGGTGCGTCGGGCCGGGGTCGTGCCGTCCGCCGAGTCCATCTCGGTCCAGTTCTCGAACCCCCGCCGGTAGTGCTGCCAGGTCTCGCGGGTCAGCCGCCGCACCGCGCGGCGGACCCGCTTCTCGTCGTCGGCGTCGGTGAAGAACGCGCCGTGGGAGCAGCAGCCCTCGGCGGCCCGGCCGGCGAGGATCCCGTGGCAGGCGGTGCCGAACACGCACGCCCAGCGCGACAGCAGCCAGGTCAGGTCGGCCCGGATGACGTGGTCAGGGTCCTGCGGGTCGGTGAACTCGATCCATTCGCGCGGAAAGTCCAGCCCTTGCTCGCGGGACCGCGGGTCGTCCGGGTCCTCGACCGTCACATGCACTCGGACCACCGAGCCAGACTACGCCCAGTAGTCGGCCAACCCGCGGTGATCGGGCGTGCCGCGCCGGGAAGCTCGCGGGTGGAGCGGCGTGCGGTGTCCAGCGGGGCGCGGATGCTCTCCGGGCGGCGTCCCCGTGGGTGCCCGGCCGGCGGGTCCGGCAGCCGGGCCGGGGCCACGCCCGCCGGGCTAGGGTTGGGTCCGTGAGCCCTCCGGTCCTGCTGTCCACCTCCTCGGTGTTCCCGGAGCCGACCGCGGCCGCCTTCGAGGTCGCCGCCCGGCTCGGGTACGACGGCGTGGAGGTGATGGTCTGGACCGACGCGGTGAGCCAGGACGCGGGTGCGCTGCGCGCCCTGTCCGCGCACTACGGCGTCCCGGTGCGGTCGGTGCACGCACCCTGTCTGCTGGTGACCCAGCGGGTGTGGAGCCCCGACCCGGCGGTACGGCTGCGCCGGGCCGCCGAGCTGGCCGAGGAGCTCGAGGCGCCGACCGTCGTGGTGCACCCGCCGTTCGCGTGGCAGCGCGACTACACCAGGGGGTTCGGTGACCTGCTCTCCCGGCTGTCCGACCGTCACCGGGGGATCCGGCTGGCGGTGGAGAACATGTTCCCGCTCCGGCTGGCCGGCCGGCGGCTGGTCCCGTACGCACCCGGATGGGATCCCACCGAGGTGGGGTACGACTCCTACACACTGGACGTGTCCCACTGCGCCGCGTCACAGGCCGACGCGCTGGCGGTGGCCGACGCGATGGCCGACCGGCTCGCCCACGTCCACCTCGGCGACGGCAGCGGTCTCCCGCGCGACGAGCACCTCGTGCCGGGCCGGGGCACCCAGCCCTGCGCGGCCCTGCTCGCGTCGCTGGCCGGCCGCGGGTTCGGCGGCTCGGTGGCGGTGGAGGTCGCCACGAGGCGGGCCACCAGCCGCGCCGCCCGCGAGCGGGACCTCGCCGAGGCCCTGGCGTTCGCGCGTACCCACCTGGCCGCGCCGGCCGGCCGGTCGCTGCCGGGGGCTCCCGGTGACCGCGGCGCCGGGAGCGGCGGCTAGGTGCGGGTGGCCGGGACCGCCTCGTGCCGGCGCGCGGCCGGCGTGCCCGCGGACGGCGTGGCCGCCGGTGATGTGCCCGCGGACGGTGTGGCCGCCGGGGTGGCCGCCCGCCGGCGGGCCCGGTGGGCCGCGACGTGGGACCGGGTCGCGCACCGCTCGCAGCAGAACCGGCGGCAGTTGTTCGACGAGGTGTCGAGGTAGACGTTGCCGCACCGGGGGTCGGCGCACACCCCGAACCTCGCGCTGCCGAACTGGCACAGCCACACCGACAGGCCCCACACCGCGCCGGCGAGGTACTCCGCGGCCACCGACGACCCGCGCCCGGTCACGTGCATGTGCCACGTGGTGGCGTCGTGGCCGGAGATCCGTGGGCGCACCGGGTACGCGCCGAGCAGCGCGTTGAGCCCGGCGACCACCTCGGTGTCCCGGCCGGCCGCGCCCAGCGCGAAGATCTCCCGTAGCCGCCGCTGGCCCCGGCGCAGCATGCTGAGGTCCCGGTCGGTCAGCTCGCCCCGTTGCCAGCCGCCCGGTGGGAACAGCTCACGCGCGTCCTCGAGGGTCCGCAGCGGCGTGTTGACCAGCACCACGGCGGTCCGGGCGTACGCGTCGAAGTCCACCCGTTCACCGTAGACGATACGCTCGGCACATGCTGCGCTCGGTGATCCTCGCCGCCGCCCGGTCGTCCCGCATCGAGCGGCTCGTCGCCACCACGCCCGCCACCCGCGCCGTGGTGGACCGCTTCGTCGCCGGCACCACCGTCGACGACGCGTTGCGGGTGACCCGCGCGCTGGTGGCGGACGGGCTGACGGTGACCCTGGACCACCTCGGCGAGGACACCCTCAGCGCCGAGCACGCCGCCGCCGCCCGCGACGAGTACCTTGGCCTGCTCTCCGCGCTCGCCGACGCCGGCCTCACCCCCGCCGCCGAGGTCAGCGTCAAGCTGTCGGCGCTGGGGCAGCGGTTCGACGAGAAGCTCGCACGGGACCTCGCGGCCGAGATCTGCGCCGCCGCGCAGCGCGCCGGCACCACGGTCACCCTGGACATGGAGGACCACACCACCACCGACTCCACTCTGGACATCCTGGCCGAGCTGCGCCGCGACGTCCCCACCACGGGCGTGGCGGTGCAGGCGTACCTGCGCCGCACCGAGGCGGACTGCCGGGAGCTGTCCGGCCCCGGCTCGCGGGTGCGGCTGTGCAAGGGCGCCTACGCCGAGCCGGAGTCGGTCGCGTACCAGTCCCGGCTCGAGGTGGACAAGTCGTACGTGCGCTGCCTCAACCTGCTCATGGCCGGCGAGGGCTACCCCATGCTCGCCACGCACGACCCGCGGCTGATCACGATCGGACAGGAGCGGGCGAAGTGGTACGACCGGGCTCCGGACGAGTTCGAGTTCCAGATGCTGTACGGCGTGCGCCCGGCCGAGCAGCGCCGGCTGGTCGCGCAGGGGTACACGGTCCGGGTCTACGTGCCGTACGGGACCCAGTGGTACGGGTACCTCATGCGGCGGCTGGCCGAGCGCCCCGCGAACCTGGCGTTCTTCCTGCGCGCCCTGCGCTCCCGCCGGTAGGCGGGCGGACCGCCCGGGCCGGTGCCGGGGCCACCACCCGTGCGGGTACGGCGCTACCGCCGGTCAGACGGCCTCCTCCAGGCGTTCCAGCGCCTTCGCGGCGAGCTGGCCGGCCAGCTCGAGGTTCTCCGGGGTCATGTCCAGGACAAGGTATCTCGGTCGAACTCGACGAACAGGTCTCCCTTCCGGGCGATTACCAGGTCGAGGCCCCCGTTCACCGAGACCGCCACCGCGTCGTCGCCGATGCCCTCCAGCTCGATGACCACCTCCGGGGCGTTCGGCAGCTCCTCCTGGGCATACGTGGCGGAGTCACCGCTGCTGCGCACGGCCAAGAGGCGGACCAGGGGATTGGCCTCGCCGGGGGGCTCCCACTTGCACCCAATCCCCGGAACGTCGGCGGTTGCGACCACCTCCTCACCGGCGAGCTCGCTGACCTCCGCGTCGGTGAGCAGCTCGCAGTTGTTCACGTACAACGGCCCCATCTCGTCAACCGCCAGGTCCGCCCCACCGCCACCGTCTCCGCCGCCCCCGCCGCTGCATCCGGTGGCGAGGACGAGCGCCGACAACGCCACCACCACGGGCCGCCAGATCTGCTTCATGGTCTCCCCTTCTGTCGAGCGCTGGACGCCTTGTGACCTCCCGCCGGCCGCCACGGCATCCCGAGCGCGCTTCCGTGGCTCCCGGAGCCGGGCCCCGGAGGTGGTGTCCACTTCTGCCGGTGCCGCCCGGCCGTGTGAGCTGAGCCGACGGTAGGCCCGCATGGGCGGGCCGCACATCCGGGCGGGCACGCATCTTCCGCGCGCGGCTGGCTGCGTACCGCCGCAGCGGATCACGGAACGTACACGCGGCCGGACCGGCCGTAGGCGGCGACGCCGGCGGCGTGACGCCACCGGCTGCCGGCGGGAATGCCGGATCATCGACGCCGGGGACGGCGGGTGGGGTTGAAGCGGATCAGCACCACCGTCAAGACCGTGCGCAGGACGCCGTGACCAACGTCGGTTGATCGTCGCCCCAGCCCGTTGTGCCTGACGATCGGGACAGCGCCTGCACCCACATCCACCCGACCGGCGTCGTCGACGCGGACCGGCTGTCCACCGTCCACCCTCGCGTGGACGAGCACCTCACCGCCACCGGGACCAGCGTCGCCGTTTAGCATGGCCTGGTGCCCCGGGCCCCCCTCACCGTGTGCGCCGGCGTGGCCGTCCTGCTGACCCTCAGCGCCACCAGCTGCGACGACGACGGTGGGGAGATCGTGCTCGGCGAGGTCACCCGCACCGACGTCACCGAGGTCGTGGACGCGCCGGCCACCGTGGTCGCCAGCGCGGTGGCCACCCTGACCGCGCCGGCCGACGGCACCCTCGCCGAGCTGCACGTCGCGCCGGGCGACCGGGTCGAGGCGGGCGAGGTGCTGGCGGTGGTCGAGTCCGAGTCGGCGCAGCGACGGCTGGCGCAGGCGGAGGAGGCGCTGGCCGCCGCCGAACGTGCGGCCAGCGCGGCCGGCGGCGTGTGGGTGGGCGACCCGGCGGCGGCCCAGCTGGCCACCGACCAGGCCGCCGAGCAGGCGTTCGACCTGGCCGCCGAGACCGCGGACCGGATCGGTGACGCGCACGTGCGCGAGGCGCTGCTGGCCCAGATCGAGGCCGCCCGGCAGCAGTACGCCGCGGTGTCCCGCACGGCTCGGGAGGCGCTGGCGGCGGTACGGCAGGGCGCGGCGTCCTTCGCCTCGGCCGCGTCGGCGATCGGCGCCGCCCAGCGGGTGCAGGCCCGGCAGGCGTACGAGCTCGCTGCGGCCACAGTGGAGGCATTGACCCTGCGCGCGCCGTTCGACGGGGTGGTGCAGCTGGGTGGCACCGCCGGCGGCGAACCGGGGGCGGTCCCGGACCTCGAGGCGCTGCTGGGCGCGGCGACCGGTGGGGCACCGGTCGCCGCGCCCGGGGTCGCGGGGACCGATCCCGCGCCCGCGGTGGGTGCACCGGTCCGTGCCGGCACGCCGCTGCTCACGGTGGTGGATGTGGATCCTCCGACGCTGCTGGCGGAGGTGGACGAGACCGACGTGCTGCTGGTCGAGCGCGGCGTGACGGCGGAGGTGGAGCTGGACGCGGCTCCCGGAGCGGTGTACCCGGCCACGGTACGCGCCGTGGACGTACTGCCCACGCCGTCGGCCCGGGGTGGCGTGGCCTACCGGGTGCGCCTGGATCTCGACCGTGGTCGCTGGCCGGACGGCAGCGCGGCCCCGGTGCCCCGACCGGGGATGAGCGCGATCGTCCACCTGTCGGTACGGCAGGCGGTCGGCGCGGTGGCCGTGCCCGTCTCGGCGCTGCGGCGGTTGGGCGACGACGACGTGGTGTGGCGGGTCCGGGACGGTCGCGCGGAGCGGGTGCGGGTCGAGGTCGGGGTGGCCGGTCCGGAGCAGGTGGAGATCCGCTCCGGGCTCCGGCCCGGGGACGTGATCGTGGTGCGCGGGGCCGACCTGGTCTCCGAGGGCCAGCGCCTGCCATGAGGGTGCCGGCGGTCGAGCCATGAGGGTGCCGGCGGTCGAGGCGGAGGGGCTGACCCGCTCGTACCGGATGGGCGACACGGTGGTGCACGCCCTGCGCGGGGTGAGCCTGCGGGTGGACCCGGGCGAGTACGTGGCGGTGGTCGGGCCCTCCGGCTCCGGCAAGTCCACGCTCATGCATCTGCTGGGCGGCCTGGACCGGCCCACGTCGGGCCGGCTGGTCGTCGCCGGCCGGGACCTGTCCACCCTGTCCGCCAACCAGCTCGCCCACCTGCGCAGCACCGCGATCGGGTTCGTGTTCCAGTCGTTCTACCTGCTCCCGCGGACGTCGGCGGTGGACAACGTGGCCCTGCCCCTGGTCTACCAGGGGGTACCGGCGCGGGTGCGGCGGCAGCGGGCCGCCGCGCTGCTCGGGCAGGTCGGCCTGGCCCACCGGCTCACCCACCGGCCCAACCAGCTCTCCGGCGGCGAGCAGCAGCGCGTGGCCATCGCCCGGGCCCTGGTGACCGAGCCGTCCCTGGTGCTGGCCGACGAGCCCACGGGCAACCTCGACACCGCCACCGGGCGGGCGGTGCTGGAGCTGCTGGAGTCGCGCTGCGCCGAGGCCGGGGTGGCGGTGGTGCTCGTCACCCACGACCGGGAGGTGGCCGCCCGAGCCCATCGAGTCATCCAGATGCGCGACGGACAGGTGGTGTGACGGTCGTGCGGGGCGTGGCGGTCGAGCGGGCGGGGCGGCGATGAGGCTGGCGGAGGCGTGGCGGGTGGCGGCGGACGCGCTGCGGGCCAACCGGCTGCGCAGCGGGCTGACCGTGCTCGGGGTCCTCATCGGCGTCGCCGCGGTGGTGGTGCTCGTGGGGATCGGCACGGGCGCCAGGTACGAGGTCGAGCGCCAGGTCGAGGGGCTCGGCTCCAACCTGCTGCTGGTCTTTCCGGGCGAGACGACGGTGGCCGCCGCACCGACCCTGTCCCGGTTGTCCATGGCCGACGTCGAGGCGGTGGTGAGGGTCGTGGGCGACCGTGACCGGGTGGCGGTGCAGGTCGGGTCCGGGGAGATCGTCCGGGCCGGGACGGCCAGCCGGTTCACCAGCGTGCTCGGGGTGCTGGACACCACGACCCAGGTGTTCGTGCGGGATCTGTCCCGCGGCTCCTACCTGACCCGCTCCGACGTGGACACGGCACGGCGGGTGGCGGTGCTCGGCTCACGGGTGGCCGACGCGCTGTTCGGCGACCGGGAGCCGGTCGGCGCACAGGTCACGATCGCGGGTGTCCGGTTCCGGGTGGTGGGGGTGTTCGCGCCGATCGGGCAGGGGCTGGGGGTGGACCGGGACGACCAGGTCCACATCCCGGTGACGACCGCGCAGCGGCTGTTCGGCACCGACCGGATCGACGCCATGGCGGTCCGCGCTCCCGACCGGGACACCATCCGCGACCTGGGCGACCGGATCGTGGCCGAGCTGTCGCGGCGGCATCCGGACACGGCCTTCAGCGCGGTGACACAGGACGAGATCATCGGGGTGCTCGGCGGGATCCTGTCCGTGCTGACCTGGGTGCTGGCCGCGATCGCCGGCATCTCGCTGCTGGTGGGCGGCGTCGGGGTCGCCAACATCGTGCTGGTGTCGGTCCGGGAACGGTTCCGGGAGATCGGCCTGCGCAAGGCGGTCGGCGCCCGACCCCGCGACATCGCGGTGCAGTTCCTGCTCGAGGCGGTGCTGCTCACCGGCGTGGGCGGGGTGGCCGGGATCGGGTTGGGAGTGGCGGCGGCGCTGGTGGTCGCCGCGACGTCCCCGGTGCCGGCGGTCGTGACCTGGTGGTCGGTCGCCCTGGCGTTCGGAGTCTCGGTCGCGGTGGGGGTCGCGGCGGGTGTGGTGCCGGCGCACCGCGCCGGCAGGCTCGACCCGGTGGTGGCGCTGCGGTCCGAGTGAGCCCGGGTCCGAGTGAGCCCGGGTCCGAGACGACCCGGACCGCATGCTGATCCCGGACCGCACGCGGCGCGCGCTGACCAGATCGCGCGAAACGTCGCGTAGATCCCATCCGTCACGGTACGGTGCTGGTGGAACGCCTGCCGCGCCGGTCGGCGACATCCACGGGGGGTGAGGTCATGAGCGGGCCGCCGCGCACCGAGGGGGACCTGTCGAGGGTGAAGTTCCTGACCGTCGCCGAGGTGGCGGCGCTCATGCGGGTCTCCAAGATGACGGTGTACCGGCTGGTCCACTCCGGTGACCTGAGCGCCGTGCGGGTCGGCCGGTCGTTCCGGGTACCCGAGTCCGCCGTCCACGAGTACCTCAAGGAGGCGCTGCCGGACCAGTACCGCGAGTCCGCCTGACCACGCGCCGGGTCGACGGTGAGCGGCCCCCCGCCTTCACCGCCACGCCGCTGGCGCGTTACGCTGGCAGGCGGCCGCGCGAGCCTCGCGCGCACTGCCAGGGCCGACGCAGGGAGCGCCGGCCGACCCGGAAAGGTTTGCTGTAGATGGGCTCGGTGGTCAAGAAGCGCCGGAAGCGGATGGCTAAGAAGAAGCACCGCAAGCTGCTGCGCAAGACCCGCATCCAGCGTCGCCGCCTGGGCAAGTAGCGTCGGCACGGGGGCAGGCGCCGAGCCGCCGGAGGGTCACGTGGGATCCGGGCACCAGTCCGCGGGCGTGGTCGTCGTGACCGGCGTGAGCCGCTACCTCGGTGCCCACGTGGCCGAGCGCCTGCGCGCAGACCCCCGGGTCGCGCACGTCATCGGCCTGGACGCCGCACCGCCACCGGCGGACCTCGCCCCGCTGCTGGACGGTGTCGAGCTCGTCCACGTGGACCTCACCCGCCTCACCACCGTCATCGACCACCTGGCGGCGCAGACCGTGGTCCACCTCGGTGTCATCACCGCTCCCGACCCGTCCGCCGGCGGGCGGGCGGCCATGAAGGAGCAGAACGTCATCGGGACGATGCGGCTGCTCGCCGCCTGCCAGCAGGCGCCGCGGCTGCGCAAGCTGGTGGTGCGCTCGTCCACCGCCGCCTACGGCGCCTCGTTCCGCGACCCCGCGGTCTTCACCGAGGACGCCGAGCCGCTGGAGGTGCCCCGGGGCGGGTTCGCCCGCGACATCCTCGACATCGAAGGCTACGTGCGCGGGTTCCGGCGGCGCCGGACGGACGTGACGACCACCGTGCTCCGGCTCGCGCCGCTCATCGGTTCCGCGGCCGACACCACATTGACCCGGTACTTCACCCAGCCGGTCGTGCCGACCGTGCTCGGCCGCGACCCGCGGCTGCAGTTCATCCACGTCGACGACGCGCTCGACATCCTCCACCGGGCCGTCGTGGAGGACCACCCCGGCACCTACAACGTGGCCGGAGCCGGCGCGCTCACCCTGTCCCAGGCGATCCGCCGGGCCGGCCGGATCGCCGTGCCCGTGCCCGAGCAGGCGCTGTCGGCGGTGGCGGCCACCGCCCGGCGGTTCGGCCGCCAGGGGCCGGCCTTCGATCAGCTGGACCTGTTCGTGCACGGGCGGGTGGTGGACACCGGCCGGCTGGTCACCGAGTTCGGCGTCACGCCCCGCACCACCGCCGAGGCGTTCGCCGACTTCCTGCGCGCCAACCGCGGCCGGGCACCGCTGGCGCGCGGCCGGGTGCTGGCGGCCGAACGCGCCCTGCTGACGGTGCGGGAGCGGATCCGGTCGGCGCGGGGGACCGGGTGAGCGGGTCCACGGCCGCGCCGGCCGGTGGCGACCGGGTGACCGCCGCCCTCGCCTGGCTGCGACGGCGGCTGACCGGTGAGTACGAGGTGGACGAGTTCGGGTTCGACCCCGACCTCGCCCAGCGGGTGTTCCTCCCGACGCTACGGCCGCTCTACCGGCACTGGTTCCGCACCGAGCTCATCGGCGCCGACCGGCTGCCCGCCCGGGGCCCGGCGCTCGTGGTCGCCAACCACTCCGGCACGGTCGCCCTCGACGCGCTCATGCTCGCGGTCGGCGTCCACGACGCCACCGGCCGCCACCTGCGGCTGCTCGGCGCCGACTTCGTGTTCCGGACGCCGGTCGTCTCCGAGCTGGCACGCAAGGCCGGCGTCACCCTCGCCTGCCACGCCGACGCGGAACGGTTGCTGCGGTCCGGACAGCTGGTGGGGGTCTTCCCGGAGGGCGTCAAGGGCGTCGGCAAGCTCTACCGCGACCGGTACCGGCTGCAACGCTTCGGGCGCGGCGGGTTCGTGGCGGCGGCGCTGCGGACCGGCTCGCCGATCGTCCCGGTCGCCATCGTCGGCGCGGAGGAGATCTACCCCCGCATCGGCGACATCCGGCCGCTGGCGCGGCTGCTCGGCATCCCGTACTTCCCGGTCACCCCGGCCTTCCCGTGGCTCGGGCCGTTGGGCCTGATCCCGCTGCCGAGTAAGTGGCTCATCGAGATCGGCGAACCGATCGACACCCGGGAGCGGACCGGCGACGCCGACGACCCGCTGCTGGTGTTCAACCTGGCCGACCAGGTGCGGGAGACGATCCAGCAGGCCCTGCACCGCCTGCTTCGGCAGCGGCCGGACCCGTTCGGGTGGTGAGCCGACCGCACCGCCGCCGGGCGCGCATCGGGAGCGTGCCGCGCGGCGCGTATGCTGGCCGCGACCTCGAGCCTGCGGGAGGTGCCGGTGCCCGACGACGTCCGGATCACGCTGCTGACCAGGCCCGGCTGCCACCTGTGCGAACCGGCGCGCGAGGCGGTCGCCCGGGTGGGTGCCGCCGCCGGCGTGCGGTGGGTCGAGGTCGACGTGGAGAGCGACCCGGAGCTGGAGCGAGAGTACGGCGGCCGGGTCCCGGTGGTGCTTCTGGACGGCCGGGAGCACTGCTACTTCCGGGTGGAGGAGGACCGGCTGCTGCGGGACCTGTCCGCGGGCGGCTGAGCCGCGGCCACCCCGCGCGGCCGCGGCCACCCAGCTGGGCCGCGGCCACCCCGCTGGTTACGGTACGGGTGTGGCGCGACGGCACCTGGTGTGGGACTGGAACGGCACGCTGCTGGCCGACCTGCCGGTGGTGGTCGCGGCCACCAACGTCGCGCTGGCCAGCGCCGGCGGCGGTCCGGTCACGGTGCCGGAGCACCGGCGCCACTTCCGGCGGCCCATCGTCGACTACTACGCGCAGGTGCTCGGCCGCCCGGTGGACGAGGCGGAGTTCGCCCGGCTGGACAAGCTGTTCCACGACGCGTACCAGGCGATGCTGCCGGGCTGCCGGCTGACCGCCGACGCGCGGGAGGCGGTGGCGGCATGGGGCGCGCCGCAGTCGCTGCTGTCGATGTGGCACCACGCCGACCTGGTGCCCACGGTGGACCGGTTCGGCCTGACCGGCCACTTCGTCCGCGTGGACGGGCTGCGGGTACGGCTGGGCGGAGGGGTGGCCCACAAGGCGCCGTACCTGTCGCGCCACCTGGCCGCCCAGCGGCTCGAACCGGCCACGGTGGTGGTGATCGGGGACACGGTGGACGACGCCCACGCGGCCGCCGCCGTCGGGGCGCGCTGCGTCCTCTACAGCGGCGGGTTCACCGACCCGGCGCAGCTGCGGGCCACCGGCGTACCCGTGGTCGACACCCTGCTCGAGGCGGTGGACCTGGCGCGCCGCCTGTGAGCACGCCGTTACCGCCGGCACGGCCGCCGGTCAGCAGGGGCGGGTCGCGGGCGCCGCGGACGCCTTGCCGGTGACGCGCGGCACGCCGGGTGACGGTGGATCCCCCGAGCGTCATCGACCCGCTCAATTGGGGATAATCACACGGACGCCGCACGGCGTCGGCACCGAGCGCGACCTTCCAAGATCGCGATTTGTGCACAGCTTCACAAACGCATAGGCTGTCCGTGGCGAGGCCGGACAGCGCGGACGCGGCACAGCCGGGCGAGGGACATGACGTCGGCACGGAGTCAGATGGAGCATCACCCCACGCCGCCGTCGTTTCCGGATCTACCGGAGGCGACGGTGGCCCGGCTACCGGAGTACCTGCGCGCCCTCAACCAGCTCGCCGACAGCGGCCACGACACCGTCTCCAGCGAGGACCTGGCCCGCGCCGCCGGCGTCAGCTCGGCGAAGCTGCGCAAGGACCTCTCCCAGCTCGGCTCCTACGGGGTGCGCGGGGTCGGGTACGAGGTGGCGGTGCTGGTCGCCCAGATCGAACAGGTGCTGGGCCTGACCACGCACCGCAACGTCGCGGTGATCGGGGTCGGCAACCTCGGCCGCGCGCTCGCCGGCTACGCCGGCTTCGCCGAGCGCGGGTTCCGGATCAGCGCCCTGGTCGACGTGGACCCGGCACGGGTGGGTGAACGCCTCGGCGACGTGACCGTCACCCACCTGGACGACCTGGCCGAGACGGTCGCCGCCCAGCAGATCGCCATCGGGGTCATCGCCACCCCGGCACACGCCGCCCAGCTCGTCGCCGACCGGCTGGTCGCCGCGGGCGTCACGAGCATCCTCAACTTCGCGCCGTGCGTGCTGCGCGTCCCGCCCGAGGTCGACGTCCGGAAGGTGGACCTCGCCATCGAGCTGCAGATCCTCTCGTTCCACGAGAACCGCAAGGCGGCGGCGCGCCGCCGCGCTGACCGGCCGGCGGCGGCCGTGGCCGGGCACCCGGTGACGCCGGGCCGCCCGGCGGTGACACCCCCGTCCGACGGCGCACCGCCAGCGACCGTACCGCTCCGCAGCTCCCGGCGCCCCACCGCCGTCCCGATCCGGGACGCCAGCGGACCGGTCGCCGCACGGCGCCCGGCGACGCCCGACGGGACGCCGCCCGCCGCCGCGCCGCTGGCCGCACAGCCCGGCGCGGAGGTGCCCCGCACCACCGCCGGTCCGGCCGCGCCGTTGCCGGGCACCACGCCCCACCGGAGGGTGGTCGGGTGGTCATGAACCTGCTGGTGGTGGGTGCGTCGCACCACACCGCCGACCTGGCGGTGCTGGAGCGCCTCGCGGTCGCCGGGGCCGACCTGCCGGACGCGCTCGCGCACCTGGTGCGCCGGCCGCACGTCGCCGAGGCGGTGGTGCTGTCCACGTGCAACCGGGTCGAGTTCTACGCCGGCGTGACCTCCTTCCACGGCGGTCTGGCGGACGTGTCCGGGGCGCTGGCCGAGCGTGCCGGGATGGATCCGACGACCCTGGCGCCGCACCTGTACGTGCGGTGGGACGCCGACGCGGTCCGGCACGCGCTGCGGGTCGCGGCCGGCCTGGACTCGATGGTGGTGGGGGAGACCCAGGTCCTCGGCCAGCTGCGGGCCGCGTACGCGGCGGCGACCGAGGCGGACACGGTCGGCCGTCTGCTGCACGACCTCATGCAGCAGGCGCTCCGGGTGGGCAAGCGGGTCCACGCCGAGACGGGGATCGGCACGGCCGGCCGCAGCGTGGTGACGGCCGCGCTGGAGCTGGCCGCCGCCCGACTGGCCGGTGCGGACCCGGACGGCGGCGCCGGCCTGCGCGGTCGGCCGGCGCTGGTGATCGGCGCCGGTGCCATGGGCAGTCTCGCGGTCGCGACCCTCGCCCGCGTCGGCGCGACGCCGCTGGTCGTCGCCAACCGGGATCCCGGCCGGGCCGCGCGGCTGGCGCGGTCGTACGGCGGCCGGGCGGCACCCCTGTCCCAGGTCGGCGAGCTGCTGCCCACGGTCGACGTCGTGGTCTCGGCCACCGCCTCGACCGGCCAGATGCTCACGGCCGGCACCGCCGCCGACGCCCTCGCCACCCGGCCGGCCGGACGGCCGCTGGTCGTCTGCGACCTGGCCGTGCCGCGGGACGTCGATCCCGCGGTGGCCAGGCTGCCGGGAGTGCACCTCATCGACACCGACCACCTCGCCTCAACAGACGGCGTGGCCACGGACGCGGTCGAGGCGGCGGAGGGGATCGTCGCCGCCGAGCTGGAGGCGGTGTGCCGCAGCCTGCGGGACGCCCGGGTGGCGCCCACGGTGGCGGCCCT
>DATGOE010000159.1:0-9480 GCA_035306365.1 Natronosporangium sp.
CCGTGCTGGCACCGCTGCGGGTGGCGCGGCTGCGGGCCGGGACACCGCCCGACCGGCCGCCGCCGTGGTACGACTGTGACACCGAGGCCGACCTGCGACGGGTGAGGAGCATCCTGTGAACACGTTGGACGAATGGACCGCGGCCGCCTGCGCCGCCCTGGGGCTGGACCCGGGCCAGGTCGACCGCAGCCTCGTGCTCGACCTGGCCCGGGACGTGGCGCACGGGGTCGCCCGCCCGGCCGCCCCGCTGTCGGCGTACCTGGTGGGCCTCGCCGTCGGACGCGGCGCCGACCCGGCCGGGGCTACCCGGACCCTGACCGAGCTGGCCCGGTCGTGGCCGGATCGGAGCGGGGACGCTCCAGCCGGATGATCACCGACTTGGAGGTCGGTGTGTTCGACCCCTCCGCCGTGGAGTCGAGCGGGACGAGCACGTTCGCCTCCGGGAAGTAGGCGGCGGCGCAACCCCGGGCGGTCGGGTACGCCACCGCCCGGAAGCCCGGTGCCCGCCGGTCCGCGCCGTCGCGCCACTCGGAGACCACGTCCACGGTGTCGCCATCGGCGAAGCCGAGCGCCGCCAGGTCGTCGGGGTGCACGAACACCACCCGCCGGCCGCCGCGCACCCCGCGGTAGCGGTCGTCCAGCCCGTACACGGTGGTGTTGTACTGGTCGTGGCTGCGGATGGTCTGCAGCAGCAACCGGCCCTCCGGGACCGTGAGGACCGGCACCTCGCCGGCGGTGAACCGGGCCCGACCCGACGGGGTCGGGAAGGTACGGGAGTCGCGCGGCGGGTGGGGCAGGACGAACCCGGCCGGCTGCGCGACCTTCTCCTCGTACCCGTCGAACCCGGGCACCAGCGCGGCGATCTCCGCCCGGATGGCGCGGTAGTCGTCCCGGAAGCGCCGCCACGGCACGCCGGACAGGCCCAGTGCCTCGCCCAGGCCGCACACGATCGCCACCTCCGAGCGCAGGTCCGTCGACGCGGGAGCCAGCCGGCCGCGGGAGGCGTGCACGCACGACATCGAGTCCTCGACGGTGACGAACTGCTCGCCGCTTGCCTGCACGTCCCGCTCGGTGCGGCCCAGGCACGGGAGGATGAGCGCGGTCCGGCCACAGGCCGCGTGGGACCGGTTGAGCTTGGTCGAGATCTGTACGGTGAGCGCGCAGGACCGCAGCGCCGCCTCGGTCACCCCGGTGTCGGGGGTCGCCGAGGCGAAGTTGCCCCCGAGGGAGGCGAAGACCCGTACCTTCCCGTCCCGCATGGCGCGGATCGCCTCGACGGTGTCGTAACCGGCCCGCTCGGGCACCGTGAACCCGAACCGGCGACCCATGGCGGCCGCCCACGCCGGTGGCCGGGGCACGATGCCCATGGTCCGGTCGCCCTGCACGTTGGAGTGGCCGCGCACCGGGCACAGCCCGGCGCCCGGCCGTCCGATCATCCCGCGCAGCAGCTGCACGTTGACGATCTCCTGGATGGTCGCCACCGCGTGCGGGCTCTGGGTCAGCCCCATCGCCCAGCACACCACGGTGGCCGGCGAGTCGGCGAACATCCGCGCCGCCGCCTCGATCTCCGCCCTGGCGAGGCCGGTGGCCTCGGTCACCCGGTCCCAGTCCAGCTTGCGGTCGGCGTACGCCTCGAAGCCCTCGGTGTGGTCGGCGATGAACTGCCGGTCGACCGCGTCCCACTCCAGCAGCAGCGCACCCACGGCGTGGAACAGCGCGGCGTCCCCGCCCACCCGGATCTGCAGGAACCGGTCGGCCAGCGGCGTCCCCCGACCCACCACGCCGGACGGTCGCTGCGGGTTGCGGAACCGGATCAGCCCGGCCTCCGGCAGCGGGTTGACCGCGAGGATCTTCGCGCCGCTCCGCTTGGCGCGCTCCAGCGCGGCGAGCATGCGCGGGTGGTTGGTGCCCGGGTTCTGGCCGACCACCACGATGAGCCGGGCGGCGTGGATGTCGTCGAGCGTGACCGTGCCCTTCCCGACGCCGATCGTCGCGCCCAGCGCGACGCCGGAGGACTCGTGGCACATGTTGGAGCAGTCCGGCAGGTTGTTGGTGCCGTACGCCCGGGCGAGCAGCTGCCACAGGAAGGCCGCCTCGTTGGAGGTGCGGCCGGAGGTGTAGAAGACGGCCTGGTCCGGGTCGGTGCAGGCGCGCAGCTCGCGGGCGAACAGGTCCAGCGCCTCGTCCCAGCCGATCGGGGTGTAGTGGTCCGCGCCGGGGCGGCGGACCATGGGCGTGACGAGGCGTCCCTGCCGGCCGAGCCAGTGGTCGGTACGGGTGGCGAGGTCGCTGATCGGGTGGGTGGCGAAGAACTCGGGCCCGCAGCGGCGCAGGGTCGCCTCGTCCGCCACCGCCTTGGCGCCCTGCTCGCAGAACTCGGCGTGCGAGCGCCGGTCCGGGGACGGCTCCGGCCACGCGCAGCCGGGACAGTCGAACCCACCGGGCTGGTTGACCCGGGCAAGGGTGAGCGCGGTCCGCCGTACCCCCATGGCGCCCACGGCCGCACCCAGGCCGGCCGCCACTCCGCGCACGCCGGCGGCCACCCGCTTGGGTCCACCCGTGCGCACCGGCGGCGGCGGCAACGGTGTCGACGACGGTTGCGTCCGGTTACCCATGTCACCACGTTCTCACAGGTTCGGCGTCGTCGGTATGGTGAGGTCGCGACGGCGGGAGGACCTGGATGCCGCTGCTTGACGACAATCCGGACACTGCGGACCTACGAGAAAAGGTGGTCGCCGCCTGGCGTGACTTCACGCGGGGCCTGGCGGACGCCGTCACCGCGCTGCCGGACGGCGCCACCCTTGAGATCGTCCTCGACCCGACCGCCAGCGGCACCGGCGACGCCGCCTACTCGGTGACGGCCACGGCCACCGGCGGCCGGATGGTGGCGCGGGCGATCGGCAACGCGTCGCTGCCGCCGGAGTACCGGATGAACCGGACCGCGGTGGCGGAGATGGTCGCCTTGGGCTGGTCGCCGCCGGGGGTGGACGAGGGGTCGGGTACGGACTTCGGCCTCACCGTCGACCTGGCGGACGAGCCGGCGGCGCAGCGGCTCGCCACGCTGCTGGCCCGCACCCTGCGGGACGTGTACGGCGCGCCGCACCCGGCGTTCCTGGTCTACACCGCCCGGGACCGCGCCGAGCGGGCGGTGAGCGTGCCCCCGCTGGGGACGGCGCGGGCGGTCGAGGCGCTGCCCCCGGCCGCGCCTCGACCGCCCGCGCCGGAGCACGACGCCGGGGCCGACGCCGCCAGCCTGCGGGAGCAGGTCCGCGCGGTGCTCGCCGCCATGTACCAGACCAGCCCGGACCGGCTCAACGCGGACGCGGACGGGGACATCGGGATCCGCGCCGGGTCGGCGATGGTCTTCGTCAAGGTGCGCGAGCAGCCGCCGGTGGTGGACGTCCTGTCCCCCGTCCTCACCCGGGTGCGGCCCAGCGAACGGCTCTACGGGCGGCTGTCGGAGCTCACCAACCGGATGCCGGTCGGCCGGCTGTACTGCGCCGACGACACGGTCTGGGCCTCCATCCCGGTGTTCGCCCGTAACTTCCAGGCCAGCCACCTGGTCCTGGCGGTGCAGGTCATGACCGGCCTCGCCGACGAGCTGGACGACCGGCTGCTCGGTGAGTTCGGCGGCCGGCGGTTCTTCGACGAGGAGGACCTGCCGTCCCACCCGCCGGAGTCGGTCGGCACCGGCATGTACCTGTAGCGCGCCCAGCTATCTGCCAGGCGCGTCAGGTATCTGTCATGTCCGCCCAGGTATCGGCATGTTGGTCTCTACATATCTGTCGTGTTCGTCGGTGCCGTCAGCACTCGTCCTCGAAGGCGGTCAGCCCGGCACAGGCCGTCCGGTCCGGGACCGCGACCACCCCGCTCGTCCGGCAGCTCCAGGCGAGGCTCCTCGCCGTTGACCAGGTGGGTGAGTATCCACCGGTCCATCCGGAACCGGCTGGGCTCCGTCGCCTCTAAGGTCACCATCAGCGCGTAGCTGCCGCCGGGCTCGAGCGTGGCTCCGGCGGGGTCGATGGCCACCAGGCCGTCGACCCACGGAAACGACGAACCTCCGACGACGATGCCGTCAGCCGAACGCACACCCTCGGCCTCCAACGGCACGATGCTGATCCGGCTGACCAGGGAGGCGACACCGCTGCCCTCCACGGTGACCGCCGCCACCCGGAGCGGCACCTCCGCGCTGTTCACGACATGCCGGGTGGGGAAGTGGGCTGGCGTACCGACGTCGATGAATCCGGTATAGGTCCATCCCGCGCTCCGTCCGGGGTCGAGAAGCTGCCCGTCCTCCCGTACGAGATCAGGAAGCTGCGCGTCCCCCGCCTCACCGCAGCCCCCGACCAGCACGGCGACAGCGACGGCGAGCGCGCCCGCCACGCGAGCCCGGTCGAGCTCGTACGTTCGGAGCCAACCGGAACCTCGTACGTTCGGAGCCAACCGGAACAATGCCGCCTCCAGAAGATCGGGCCCTACGCGGCGACGTCGGTAGGGGTTCAGTATCTCCTCATCGACCCGGGTGGGCGGACCGGGCCACCGCCGGTCAGTGAAGGGGCAGGAAGACGGCCGGCTCCAGGGTCGACAGCCGGTTGGCCTGCAGCCCCAGGTCGGAGAACGTCCACAGGACGTCACCGATGACCAGGCTGCGGCGGATCTGGTTGCCCGACCACGGGTCGCGGGCCGGGTGGGTGACGAACCCGACCTCGGTGAACCGGTCCCCCTCCAGCCGCAGCACCAGCACCCCGGACTGCGGTGGGGCGCGGAAGCCGGTGTCGGGCACGGTCACCGGCAGCACCACCACCCTCGCCGGCTCCCACCACAGGAACGCGTGCGGGTCGGCCTCCGCCTCGCTGTACCCGTGCCGGATCTCGTACCGGTCCAGGACGGAGGGCGCGGACAGGTCCGAGACATCGAACAGCGACACCTGGGTGCCCTGCACGACGCCGTCCAGGTCCGCCTCCTGGCCCACGCCGAGCAGCCGAGCGCCGTCGATCGGGTGCAGATACGACGAGTACCCGGTGATCTTCAACTCCCCCCGGACCGCCGGCGCGGCCGGGTCGGACAGGTCCAGGGTGTACAGCGGGTCGGTCTGGCGGAACGTGACGACGTAGCCGACCGGCCCGACGAACCGCACCGCGTAGATCCGCTCGCCGACTCCGAGGCCCTCGACCGCGCCGGTCTCCACCAGCGCGCCGCCGCGCTGCGCCAGCACCCGGACCGCCGACTCCGACGACCCACCGGCCCCGGCCGTGACGGCCACCCGCAGGTGCCCGTCCCACTCGCTCATCGCGTACTGGTTGAGGAGGTACCCGGGAACCGACCCGGAGGCGACGAAGCGTGGCTGCCCCGGGCCGGAGAGGTCGAACTTGTAGATGTCGGTGCGCGCTTCCGGCTGCCGGCCGGTGCGCACGGGTGGCCCCCAGGTGGGGTGGCTGGCCACGTACAGGCTCGTGCCGTTGCTGTAGACGGTGCCGCCGTCGGCCACCACACCGACCGGGTCGCCGTCGCCCAGAGCGCCGGTGGACAGGTCGAAGGTCAGGACGGTCAGCATCGACGTCCCGGAGTAGGTGTCCGGGTGGCTGACGGCCGTGCAGTCCACCTGGCCGGTGGTGGTGACCGACCCGGTGGTGAGCCGGTAGCGGGGCAGCCAGTCGTCGAGGTCCGCGGCCTCGACCATCTTCCGGTACGCCGCCTCGCGCCGTGTGGCGTCGGCGGTCGGGTCGACCATCGGGACGACGAAGCGCGGACCGGAGCGGACCACCACGCGGACGACCGGACCGGTCGCGCGGGCGTCCACCAGCTGTCCGTCCACCTCGTACTCGGCGAGCACGCCCGGCCGGGCACCCAGGCCCACCAGCAGCAACCGGGGTCCGGCGATGACCGGCTCGGACGGCAGGATCACGCCGCCGGGTCCCGCACCGCCGGGCGCCTCGCCCGCCCGGGGCCCGACCACGTTGTCCGGAGCCGGCGCCGGCGCCGCATCGTCGGGAGCCGGCACCGGCGCGGGCAGCGGCGCGGGCAGCGGCACCATCGGGTCCCACCCGGAGGCGACGAGGACCAGCGCCACGTCGCCGTGCAGCAGCAGGTCCGCCGGCCGCCACAGCATCCCCTCTCCGGCGTGCTCCCACAGCTGCACCCGGGCGGTCTCCACCAGCCGGCCGGCGTCGACGACCCGCAGCACGCCGTCGGCCACGGTGACGATCCGGCGCCCGTCGGTCTTGACCAGGTCCGGCTCGTCCACCCCGCGCTCGTGGACGTTCGTACCGGAGTGCGGCACGGTCGCGCTCGGGGCGTCGGGCGCCGCCGGCACCGCGAGCGGCGCCTCGGCCCCGAGGGCGGCCGAGTCCTCCCTCGCCGTGACCGGTCCCGGCAGGGCCGGGACGGCGTCTCCAGCCTCGGGCGCGGCCGCCCCGGCGGGACCGGCAGCGGGCCGGTGCCACTCGGGGGAGCCGATGGTCCTGACGTGGTCCAGGTAGGCCGCGCGCAGGGACGCGGCGACCTCGTCGCAGGACTCGAACGCGACCAGCCGCAGCGGCGGGGTGGTCACCGGGCCGGCACCGTCGCCGCCGAAGGTGCAGCCCGTCAGCAGGAGGCCGGCGGACACCGCCGCGCCGAGCAGCGGCCGGGCGCGCGACACTCCGGCCGGGCGGACCCGGCGGGCCGGGCGGAGCGGGTGCTGGACGTACGCGCCTCGGGCCGGCTGTGTCATGCCAGCTTGGACGCCGTCCCGGGCGGAGGCGGTTCCCGGGTCGGCGAGCCGGATCCGGTCACCGCGGCACTGGCGTCGGTGACCAGGCTGGACAGCACGATGGTGCTGCGGGTGGAGGTGACGAACGGCTCGGCCCGCAGGCGCTCGAGCGCCTGCTCCAGGTGCGCGATGTCGGCCGCCCGCAGGTGGACCAGGGCGTCGGCCTCGCCGGAGACGGTGTAGGCCGCCACCACCTCGGGGTGGCGCCGGGCGGCCTCGGCGATCCGGCCGGGGGTCGTGCGCCCGACGCAGAACAGCTCCACGAACGCCTCGGTCGTCCACCCGACCGCCGCCGGGTCGAGGACCGTCGTGAAGCCGCGGATCACCCCGCTGGCACGCAGGCGGTCCACCCGGCGCTTGACCGCCGGCGCCGACAGCGACACCGCCGCGCCGATCTCGGCGTACGACGCCCGACCGTTCGCGACCAGCAACGCAATGATCTGCCTGTCGAGCTCGTCGATACGCAACGCCTTGCCCTTCGGACGCAATGTGAACAGCTGTTTCGGCTGATGAACGGCGCCTAGCCTAATGATGCATGAACCAGCCACGCTGCTACCTGATGTGCGAGCCGGCCCACTTCCGGGTGGAGTACGCGATCAACCCGTGGATGGACCCGCGGCGCCCGGTGGACACCGGGCTCGCGGTCAAGCAGTGGCAGCGGCTGCGGGAGACCCTCCTGGACCTGGGCCACCGGGTCCTGACCGTGGAACCGCGGCCGGACCTTCCGGACATGGTGTACGCGGCCAACAGCGCCCTGGTGGTCGACGGGACCGCGTACGGAGCCCGGTTCCGCTACCCGCAGCGGGCCGGCGAGGCCGCGGCCTACCGGGACTTCTACGAGCGCCACGGTTTCCGCTACGTCGAGCCCCGGCACCCGACCGAGGGGGAGGGCGACCTGGCGTACGTCGGTGGCATGATCCTGGCGGGCTTCGGCTTCCGTACCGACACGGCCGCGCATCGGGAGGTGCAGGAGGTGTTCGGCCGTCCGGTCATCTCGCTGCGCCTGGTCGACCCCCGCTTCTACCACCTCGACACCGCGCTGGCGGTGCTCGACGCCTCCGGTCGCGGCCGGATCGCGTACTACCCGGGTGCGTTCTCACCCCCCGACCGGGAGGTGCTCCGCCGGCTGTTCCCGGACGCGGTCATCGCCGACGAACAGGATGCGGCGGCGTTCGGGCTCAACGTGGTCAGCGACGGGCGGCACGTGGTGGTCAACGCGGATGCGGAACGGATGGCGGCCAGGCTCGCTGCGGCCGGGTACACCCCGGTGCCGGTCGAGCTGTCCGAACTGCACAAGGGCGGCGGCAGCGTCAAGTGCTGCATCGCCGAGCTGCGGGGTGGTCCGGTGGCGCACTGACGGCCGCGACCCCGCGCGCGGCGGTCGGAGCATGCGCGTCCGCCCGGCGTGGGCGGCCCCGCGTGGGGTGTCGGCCCGGCGCGGGGCGTCAGCCCAGCGTGCCCAGCTCCCGTAGCACCAGGTTGGACAACTGCGGGCCGTCGTAGTCGACCTCCCGCAGGTACCACTTCTGGGTGGGGGTGCGGCCCTGGTTGAACTGCCACCGGCCGCGAGGGCTGTCGATCAGCCCCACCCGGGCGAGGTTGGCGTTGACGTTTTGCGGGTCGAGATCCCCGTCGCTGAGCGCGAGCGCCTTGTCCACGGCGGCGGCCGCGTCATAGGCGGCCACCGCGTAGATGGTCGGCTGCACGCCGAAGTCCCGCCGGTAGGCGGTGGCGAACCCCCGGTTGGTCGGGTTCCGCAGCTCCGGAGCGTAGTTCGCGGACGTCCGCACACCGAGCGCGGCCTCGCCGACGGCGGCGAGCACGGCACCCTCGGTGAGGTGGGCCGGCGCGTAGAGGATCCGTGGATCCAGCCCGAGGGCCACGTACCGTTGCAGGAACGCGACCGCGGCGTCCCCGACGTAGCAGGCGAAGACCGCTCGTGGCTGTGCGCGGCGCACGGTACGCAGGGCGGCGTCGAAGTGTCCGGGGTCCGGCTGCGACACCGCTTCGGTCAGGATCTCCTCCAGCAACAGGTCGGTGACGCCGGCCTCCCCAAAGGACTCCCGCAGTCCGAGGACGGCGTCGACGCCGGCGGGATCGTCCTGGGCGACGATCGCGACCGGCCCGTCGACCGCCTGGGCGAGGTGCCTGCCCAGCGCCCGGCCGGGCTCGTCGTTGACGTACGAGGTCCGCCACACGTGCGGGGTGCCCTGCAACGCCGCCGGGGACGCGGCGGTGCCCAGCAGCGGGACGTGCACCTCCTCGATCCGCTCGCTGACCGGCATCATGGCCGCGGAGTTGGCCACCCCGATGACGGCGTGGACGCCGCGGCTCAGCAGATCCTCCAGCGCCGCCATCGCGGTCTCGACGGAGTCACCCTCGTTGGCGAGCTCGGTGGCGACCGGGTAGCCGCCCAGCCGGTTGCCGGTGCCCCGCAGGTACAGGTTGAACCCGTTGAGGGTGTCGTCGCCGATCTGCTTGTAGCCACCGGTGCCCGGCACGAGCAGGCCGATGCGGGCGTGCGCCTGGTGGGTGGTCGGCACCGCGGTCCCCCCGCCGCCACAGGCGGAGACCAGGCCCGCCGCGCCCAGGCCGCCGATCACGCCGAGCACCCGCCTCCGGTCGATGCCCACGGACTCTCCTCTCGCCGGCGGTGCGCCGATCCGGGTGCGTTGTACCCCGCCCCGCGTCACAGCGTCAATCCCGGGTCCTCGGCCGCCCCGGAGCCG
>DATGOE010000160.1:0-6082 GCA_035306365.1 Natronosporangium sp.
GACCTCGACCCCGCCATCGCCGCGCAGCTGAAACGGGACGCCGACGGCCTGGTGGCCGCGGTGGTCCGCGACCACCACACCGGGGAGGTGCTCATGCTCGCGTGGATGGACGACCAGGCGCTGCACCGCACCCTGCGCACCGGCCGGGCCACGTACTGGTCGCGCAGCCGGGGCCGGCACTGGGTCAAGGGCGAGACCTCCGGTCACTACCAGCTCGTACGGTCGGCCGCGCTGGACTGCGACGGCGACGCGGTGCTGCTGTCGGTGGAGCAGATCGGGGTCGCCTGCCACACCGGTGAGCGCACCTGCTTCCACCGCCCGCTGCCCGTGGCCGCCTCGCCCGGGTCCGGCCGGACCCCGCCCGTGTCCGGGGACGCCGGGCCCACCACCCAGGGGGGCCGGCCGTGACCAGCGGTGCGGTGGTCCCGGACCAGGCGCGCTTCCGCGAGCTGGCCGCCGGCCACCGGGTGGTGGCGGTCACCCGGCGGCTGCTCGCCGACGGTGAGACCCCGGTGGGCGTGTACCGCAAGCTCGCCGGCGGCCCGGGAACGTTCCTGCTGGAGTCGGCCGAGCAGGGGGCCGCCTCCGGCGGGACGGCGTGGTCGCGGTACTCCTTCATCGGGGTGCGCAGCGTCGCCACCCTCACCGAACGCGACGGCGCCGCGGTCTGGCTCGGGTCGCCGCCGGCGGGCGCGCCCACCACCGGCGACCCGGTGACCGTGCTGCGCGAGACCGTGGCGGCGCTGGCGAGCCCCCGCCGGCCCGACCCGGAGCTGCCGCCGCTGACCGGCGGCCTGGTCGGGTACCTCGGCTACGACCTCGTGCGCCGGTTCGAGCGCCTGCCCCGGCTCGCCACCGACGACCTGCACCTGCCCGAGCTGGGCATGATGCTCGCCACCGACCTGGTGGTGCTCGACCACTACGAGGGCTCGGCGATCCTGGTCGCCAACGCGATCCTGCCGCCGGAGCCGGACCCGGCCACGGTGGACGCGGCCTACCACCAGGCGGTGGGGCGGCTGGACGCGATGACCACCGCGCTGTCCCGCCCGCTGCCGCCGATGGTCTCCACGGTGGAGTCCGTGACCGGCGCCGGCCCGCTGGTCAGCCGTACCCCCGACGGGGAGTTCCCCAAGGCGGTGACGATGGCCAAGGAGGCGATCGCCGCCGGCGAGTGCTTCCAGGTCGTGCCGTCCCAGCGGTTCGAGCGCGACACCACCGCCGACCCGCTGGACGTCTACCGGGTGCTGCGCACCCGCAACCCCAGCCCGTACATGTACCTGCTGCGCTACGACGACGTCGACGTCGTCGGCTCGTCGCCGGAGGCGCACCTGAAGGTGACCGTCGGCGCCGACGGGACCCGGCGGGCACTGCTGCACCCGATCGCCGGCACGCGTCCCCGCGGCGCCACCCCGGCCGAGGACGCGGCGCTGGCCGCCGAGCTCCTCGCCGACCCCAAGGAGCGGGCCGAGCACGTCATGCTCGTGGACCTCGGCCGCAACGACCTCGGCCGGGTCTGCCGGCCCGGCACGGTGACCGTGCCCGAGTTCGCGGAGATCGAGCGGTACAGCCACGTCATGCACATCGTCTCCACCGTGGTCGGGGAGCTGCGCCCCGACCGCACCGCCCTGGACGCGCTGGTCGCCACGTTCCCGGCCGGCACCCTCACCGGCGCGCCGAAGGTCCGGGCCATGCAGCTCATCGAGGAGCTGGAGCCGGTGCGGCGCGGCCTGTACGGCGGCACCGTCGGCTACGTCTCCTTCGGGGGCGAGCTCGACATGGCGATCGCCATCCGCACCGCGCTCATGCGCGGTGGCCGGGCGTACGTGCAGGCGGGCGCGGGCGTGGTGGCGGACTCCGACCCGCACGCCGAGGAGGCGGAGACCCGGGCCAAGGCCGCCACCGTCCTGTCGGCCATCGCCGCCGCCGAGACCCTGCGGGCGGCCCGGTGAGCACCGCGCCGCACGGGCGGCTGCGCGGCCGGTCCGGGCTGGCCGCGGCGGCGCTGCTGTGCGCCGCGGGCGCGGCGCTCGTGCTGCTCGCCGCCGGCCGCACCTGGGCGGTGCGCGTGGAGGACCGGCCGGCGCCGCTCCCGGACGCCCACACCGCGCTGACCGGTGGCGACCTGGTGGCCTGGTTGCCGTCGCTGGGCTGGGCGGCGCTGGCCGCCGCCGCGGCGCTGCCGGCCGTGCGCGGCCACGCCCGCCGGGGGCTGGGCGGGCTGCTGGTGGTGGCCGGCGCGGCGATGGTCCTCGCCGCTGGCGTGGCCGGCTTGCGGACCGGCGGCGCGCCCGGCTGGCCCGCCCTGGGGTCGGTCGGTGCGGTGGCCGTGGCGGTCGCAGGAGGGCTGGCGCTCACCCGCGGCGGTGACTGGCCGGCGATGGGCGCGCGGTACGAGCGGCGCGCGGCCGCCCGGCCGCGCGCCGACGCCACCCCCGCGGGTCGGGAACACCTGCTGTGGGAGGCGCTGGACCGGGGCGAGGACCCGACGACCTGACCCCGGCGGGGCGTCGACACGCGGGCCGGACCACGCGGCGGGACATTATGCCGTAGCCGTACCGCACCCTCGGGTGTACCCCCCGTGCCCGGCCGTAGCGGGCGCCACCTAGCATCAGGAGCACCCCGGAGACGTGGGCATCCGTGGAGGGGGAGTCTCTTGACAGCCGCTGGGCAGGTCGACCCGCACGAGGTGACGGTGCTCGATGAGATCCTGGAGCGGGTGCGGGCCGACGTCGAGGCCCGTCAGAAGCGGGTCCCGCTCGCGGCCCTCAAGGAGCGGGCCGCCGCGGCGCCGCCTCCCCGGGACGCCTACAGCGCCCTGCGCCGGCCCGGCGTCGGCGTCATCGCCGAGATCAAGCGGTCCTCCCCGTCGGCCGGGAGGCTGGCCGAGATCCCCGACGCCGCCGCGCTGGCGGCCGAGTACGAGGCCGGCGGCGCGCGGTGCATCAGCGTGCTGACCGAGCCCCGGTACTTCGGCGGGTCGCTCGAGGACCTGGCGGCCGTGCGGCAGGCGGTGGACGTGCCGGTGCTGCGCAAGGACTTCATCGTCTCCAGCTACCAGGTGCACGAGGCCCGGGCGTACGGTGCCGATCTCGTCCTGCTCGTCGTGGCGGCCCTGGAGCAGCAGGTCCTGGTCGGTCTGCGGGAACGGATCGAGTCGCTGGGCATGACCGCGCTCGTGGAGGTGCACGACGAGCGGGAGGCCGACCGGGCGCTGGAGGCCGGTGCCCGGGTGATCGGCGTCAACGCCCGCGACCTGCGCACCATGCACGTGGACCGGGCGGTGTTCGAGCGGATCGCGCCCGGCCTGCCCAACCACGTCGTCAAGGTCGCCGAGTCGGGCGTGCGCGGACCGCACGACCTGATCCGGTACGCGTCCGCCGGCGCCGACGCGGTGCTGGTCGGCGAGGGCCTGGTGACCAAGAAGAGCCCGCGCGAGGCCGTGGCCGAGCTGGTCACGGCCGGCAGCCACCCGGCGACCCCACGTCCCGTGATATGAGCTGACGTGAGATGAGCACGACGGCACGGCCCGACGAGCGCGGGCACTGGGGACGGTTTGGCGGACGGTTCGTGCCCGAGGCGCTGGTCGCCGCGCTGGACGAGCTGGCCGCCGCGCACCGGGAGGCGATGGCCGACGACGGGTTCCGGGCCGAGTTCGACCGGATGCTGCGCGAGTACGCCGGCTGCCCGTCGCCGCTGTACGAGGCCGCCCGGCTGTCCGAGCGGGTCGGTGCGAGGGTGCTGCTCAAGCGGGAGGACCTCAACCACACCGGCGCGCACAAGATCCGCAACGTGCTCGGGCAGGCGCTGCTGACCCGGCGGATGGGCAAGCGGCGGGTGATCGCCGAGACCGGGGCGGGCCAGCACGGGGTGGCGGCCGCGACCGCCGCCGCCTACCTCGACCTGGAGTGCGTGGTCTACATGGGAGAGGTGGACACCGCCCGGCAGGCGCTCAACGTCGCCCGGATGCGCATGCTCGGCGCCACCGTGGTGCCGGTGACGACCGGCTCGCGCACCCTCAAGGACGCCATCAACGAGGCGCTGCGGGACTGGGTGGCCACCGTGGAGAAGACCCACTACCTGCTGGGCTCGGCGACCGGACCGCACCCCTTCCCGGTCATGGTGCGCGACTTCGTCAGCGGCATCGGCGCCGAGGCGCGGGCCCAGTGCCTGGAGCTGACCGGGGCGCTGCCGGACGCGGTCGCCGCCTGCGTCGGCGGCGGCTCCAACGCGATCGGCACCTTCCACCCGTTCCTGGGCGACCGGGAGGTCCGGCTGTACGGGTTCGAGGCCGGCGGCGACGGGGTGGACACCGGCCGGCACGCGGCCAGCCTAACCGGCGGGGCGCCCGGGGTGCTGCACGGCGCTCGCACCTACGTGCTGCAGGACGAGGACGGCCAGACCATCGAGTCGCACTCGGTCTCCGCCGGGCTGGACTACCCGGCGGTGGGTCCGGAGCACGCCTGGCTGCACGAGACCGGCCGGGCGACCTACCAGGCGGTGACCGACACCGAGGCGATGGCGGCGTTCGCGCTGCTGAGCCGCACCGAGGGCATCATCTGCGCGATCGAGAGCGCGCACGCGCTGGCGGGCGCCCTGCGGGTGATCCCGGAGCTGGCCGCGACCCTCGGCCGGCCCCCGACGGTGGTGGTGACGCTGTCCGGCCGCGGCGACAAGGACATGGAGACCGCCGGCCGGTGGTTCGGGCTGCTGGGCGGTGAGCGGTGAGCGTGTCGGTCGCGTTCGACAAGGCCGCCGCCGAGGGCAGGTCCGTCCTGGTGGGCTACCTGCCGGCCGGGTACCCGACCGTGCCGGGTGCCATCGACGCCATGCGGGCGATGGTGGACGCCGGCGTCGACCTGGTCGAGGTGGGGCTGCCGTACTCGGATCCGGTCATGGACGGTCCGGTGATCCAGCGGGCCGTGCAGGCGGCGCTGGACGCCGGCACCCGTACCGCCGACGTGCTGCGCACGGTGGAGGCGGTCGCGGCCACCGGCGCGCCGGTGATGGTGATGACCTACTGGAACCCGGTGGAGCGGTACGGCGTGCAGCGGTTCGCCCGCGACCTGTCCGCCGCCGGCGGTGCCGGCCTCATCACCCCGGACCTGCTGCCGGACGAGGCGCAGGAGTGGCTGGCCGCCGCGGACGCCCACGACCTGGACCGGGTCTTCCTGGTGTCGCCGTCCTCCACCGACCAGCGGCTGGCGATGACGCTTGCGCACTGCCGCGGCTTCGTCTACGCCACCGCGGTCATGGGCGTGACCGGCACGCGGGAGCAGACCTCGAGGGTGGCGCCACAGCTGGTGGCGCGGGTACGGGCCACCGGGACGACGCTGCCGGTGGGGGTCGGGCTGGGTGTGCGTGACGGCGCCCAGGCGGCCGAGGTGGCCGCGTACGCCGACGCGGTGATCGTCGGCAGCGCGCTGGTCGACGCCCTGTCGCGGGGCGTGGACGATCTCGTGGCCGTCGCCGCGGACCTCGCCTCCGGCCTGCGCGCCGCGGCACCCTGACCCGCCGGCACGGCGGGCGGGGTACGGCCGCGCCGGGTTTGCGGCCGGGGCCGCACGCGGCACGGCCGCGCCGGGTACGGCCGGGGCCCCGACCCGGTCAGGCGGCGGCGACCGCCGTACCGGCGGCGCGCGCCTCGGCGACCTCCGGCTCGGTGTCCCGCTGCAGCACCCGTAGCACGCCGGAGCGCCCGGCGGCCGCGTCGGCGACCGCGCGGCGGGCGGTCACGGCCATCGGCTCGGGCAGGTCGCGGGGGTCGTACCAGCTCAGCCGCGCGATCCGGCCGGGCGCGTTGACGGACGCCTCCCCTCCGGTGACGCGCGCCCGGAACACGTACGTGAGCAGGTCCGGCACCTGTGAGCCGCATCCGTCGCCGGTCAGCTGGTAGATGCCGATGAGGTCGAGGATCTCGGTCTCCATGCCGGTCTCCTCGCGGATGTCGCGCACCACGGCGGCCACGGGGCTCTCCCCGGGGCGGATCCGGCCCCCGGGCAGCCCCCACAGCCGGTGCCCGTGACACTGCTGGCAGAGCAGCACGCGGCCGGCAGGGTCGGTGACCACGGCGCCGACCGCGGAG
>DATGOE010000161.1:0-3367 GCA_035306365.1 Natronosporangium sp.
AGCGGCACCGCCGGCTGCGCCGGATCGCCAACATCGAGGCCACGGGCCACGCCTGCCTGCTGGTGGACGAGTACGCCGAGGACTGGTCGGCGCTGTGGTGGGTCCGCGTGGACGGCCGCGGCCGGGTGGTCGCCGACCCCGGTGAGGCCGCCCGCGCGGTGACGGCGCTGACCGCCAAGTACCCGCAGTACCGCGAGCGGCCGCCCGAGGGGCCGGTGGTGGCGGTGGACGTCACCGGGTGGGCCGGCTGGTCGGCCGTACCCGGCTGACGGTGACGCGGCGCGGTGAGCCGGCTCACGCCGGGTAGGTGCGGCACTCGGTCGCCTTGACGGCGGCCCACATCCGGCTCCCCGGGGCGAGTCGAAGCGCGGCGGCGGCCGCCGGAGTGACGTCCGCGGCCACGGCCGGCTCACCGTCGAGGGTGACCCGCAGGTGGTCGCCGTGGCGTTCGACGGCGGTGACCGTCACCGGCCAGGTGTTGCGGGGGCTGCCCTCCGGCCGGTGCGGGTACAGCGCCACCGCGCTCGGCGGGAAGGCGACGAACACCTCGCCCTCGACCGGCCCGGCCACACAGAACGCGCCCCCGACCGGTAGCCGCACCCGGTCCCCGCTGCCGTGTCCCCGGTAGAGGTTGAGCCCCACCAGCCGCGCCACGTAGTCGGTGCGCGGGTGCGCGGTCACCTCGGCCGCGCTCCCCTCCTGCACCAGCCGGCCCCGCTCCACGATGACCAGCCGGTCGGCGAGCACCATCGCGTCGAGCGGGTCGTGGGTCACCAGGACCACCGGGCCGGGGTGGGCGGCGAGGTGACGGTGCAGCAGCGTGCGGGTGTCCGCGCGGGTGGCGGCGTCCAGGGCCGACAGCGGCTCGTCCAGCAGCAGCAGCGACGGGCCCGGCGCCAGCGCCCGGGCCAGCGCCACCCGCTGCGCCTGGCCGCCCGACAGCTGGCCCGGCCGGCGGTCGGCGTGCTCGGCCATGCCGACCCGGGCCAGCCACCGCGCGGCCTCCTGCCGGGCGGCGGCGCGCCGCACCCGGCGGGTGCGCAGGCCGAACGCGACGTTGTCGAGCACCCGCAGGTGCGGGAACAACAGGTAGTCCTGGAACACCACGCCGACGCTGCGACGCTCCGGCGGCACGAACCGGCCGGCCGCCGGATCGTCCAGGCACTCCCCGTCGAGCACGATGTGCCCCGCCGACAGCGGCTGCAGGCCGGCCAGCGCCCGCACCACCGTGGTCTTGCCGGCGCCGTTGGGGCCGAGCAGCGCGACCACCTCTCCGGCCGCCACGGTCAGCCTCAGGTCCAGCCGGAACCGGTCGCGGACCACCACCAGGCGGGCGTCCAGGGCCGCGGGCCGGTGCGGCGGTTCCGCGGCCGGCGCCGGTGCCGGTGCCGGGGCCGAGGCCGGGCGTCGCGGCCGTGGGGCCGGCGGCGTGCCGGCGGCGGGTTCGGGTCGGGCCACTCGAGTATCGTGCACCACGTGCGGCTGGTGATTGCGCGGTGCTCGGTCGACTACACCGGCCGGCTGTCGGCACACCTCCCGCCCGCGGTCCGGCTGCTGATGGTCAAGGCGGACGGCTCGGTGTCGATCCACGCCGACGACGGGGCGTACAAGCCGCTGAACTGGATGAGCCCGCCGTGCCGCATCGAGGAGTCTCCGGGGGTGTGGCGGGTCGTCAACAAGGCCGGCGAGCAGCTGCGCATCACGCTGGAGGAGGTGCTCTCCGACACCACCTACGAGCTGGGCGAGGATCCGGGCCTGCGCAAGGACGGGGTGGAGGCCCACCTGCAGGAGCTGCTGGCCGCCGACCCCAGCCCGCTGGGGGAGGGGTTCACGCTGGTACGGCGGGAGTACCCGACCGCGATCGGGCCGGTCGACCTGCTGTGCCGGGACGCGTCGGGCGCCACCGTGGCGGTGGAGGTGAAGCGACGCGGCGAGATCGACGGGGTGGAGCAGCTGACCCGCTACCTGGAGCTGCTCAACCGCGACCCGCTGCTGGCACCGGTCTCGGGCGTGCTGGCCGCCCAGGAGATCCGGCCGCAGGCGCGGGTGCTCGCGGCCGACCGGGGGATCCGGTGCGTGTGGCTGGACTACGACGCGATGCGCGGCGTCGAACCACCGGTGCCGCGGCTGTTCTGACCTGACGCCATCGGGCGGGTGACCGTCAGCGCCGGCCGCGGCCGTACAGCAGCCGCACCACGGTGGCGATCCGGGCGACGTCCCGCTCGTCGCGGGTGAACGTCCGGCCGGGCAGCGGCGAGGGCGCCTGGCGGACCACGATGGACTTGGCCTGGGCGAACTCCCGCAGCCCGTCGGCGCCGCGGATGCGCCCGATGCCGGACGCCCCGACCCCGCCCCACGGCAGCGAGGGCACCCCGGCGAACCCGATCGTGTCGTTGACCGCCGCCATGCCGGCGCGCAACCGCCTGGCCAGCGACAGGGCGCGCCTGCGACCGAAGACCGCACCGCCCAGCCCGTACCGGGAGGCGTTGGCTCGCGCCACCGCCTCCTCGGCGTCGGCGACCCGCACCACCACGATGGTCGGCCCGAACGTCTCCTCCCGCATGGCCAGGGCGTCGTCGGGCACGTCGACCAGGATGGTGGGCCGCACGTACGGGGGCTGCACCGCGCCGACACCGCCGAGCACCGCCCGGGCGCCCCGGGCCAGCGCGTCGTCGATGTGGCGGCGGACGGTCTCCAGCTGCGCGGGCGTGGTCAGCGGTCCGATGTCGGCGTCCGGCTCGCCGCCGGGCCGCACCCGGCCGGCCGCGGCGACCAGCTTCGCCAGGAACGCGTCGTAGACGGCGTCGACGACGTACACCCGCTCGATCCCGACGCAGGTCTGGCCGGCGTTGGTCAGCGCCCCCCAGGTGCAGGCGTCGGCGGCCTTGTCCAGGTCGGCGTCGGCATCGACGATCATGGCGTCCTTGCCGCCCGCCTCAATGCACACCGGGGTCAGCGTGTCGGCGCAGGCGGCCATCACCCGCCGGGCGGTGGCGGTGGAGCCGGTGAACGACAGCTTGTCCACACCGGAGCGGCACAGCGCCTCCCCGACCTCTCCGCCGCCGTGGACCACCTGCAGCACCGGCTGCTCTCCGACCACCTCGGCGAAGGTGTCGACCAGCCACTGGCCCGCGGCCGGGCAGTACTCGCTGGGCTTGTAGACGACCGCGTTGCCGGCGGCCAGGGCGTACGCGATCGTCCCCATCGGCGTGATCATGGGATAGTTCCACGGCCCGATCACGCCGACGACGCCGTACGGCCGGTACTCCAGGATCGCCTTGTCCTCGGGGACGACGAGGCTGCGGCGTACCCGGCGCGGGCGCAGCACCCGGCGGGCGTGGCGGGCGGCCCAGTCCAGCGCGGCGAG
>DATGOE010000162.1:0-4853 GCA_035306365.1 Natronosporangium sp.
CGACCGGGCCCACCACTGACCGGGCGGACAGGTCGGCGCAGCCCGCACCACCGGCGGACCGGTCGACGGCCCCTCCACCACCGGGTGGAGGGGCCGCGGGTACGGTCAGCGGTGGCCTACGGTCAGCGGTTGCCTTCGGGCCGGCGACGCCAGCGTTCCTCGAGCCGGTCCAGCAGTGAGGACCGTCGCCGGCTGGGACGGCTGGACTTGCCGCCGTCCACGACCTGGAGGTGGAGACCCCGGGCACGTCGCTGCGACTGCATGGCGAACGCGGCCCCACCCAGCATGACGACGAAGCCGGCCACACCCAGCGGGAGCAGCCGGTTCATCGTGCCGAAGACCACCAGGGCCAGACCTGCGAGGATGATGACCACGGCGAGGACAAGCCGCCGCCGGGCGTGTACCCGCGGATCGCTGGCACGTACCGCCGAGGCAAATTTCGGATCCTCGGCAAGCGACCGCTCGATCTGTTCGAACAGCCGCTGCTCGTGTTCGGAGAGCGGCACGGTATCCTCCCCGGTCGTCAGACCGCAGCAGCCGGCCAGCTGCTTAGGCCAAGTCTACGAGGGCGGGCGCCGCTCGGAAAGCGGGACGTCGCAGCCAGCGCGGCGATTTGCGCGACACGCCGCCCCGCGTGTCACCCGGGCGTGCCGGCCGGGCCGGGTGTGCGCCGGCCGCGGCCGGTTCCGGGCGGGGCGCCGCGCGCTCACCGGTCGGGCCGGACCACCAGCAGGGGGACGAGCATCTCCGCCGCGGTCAGCGACCCGTGGTAGGCGACCAGCCGGCTGACCGTCTCCGGCTCGTGCGCGGTCGCGAACACGGCGTACCGCTCCCGGCACACCACCACCACGTCCCCGAGCCGTTCCAGGTGCGACGGCGGCACGGTGCCGAACCAGCCCTCGGCGACCGCCTGCTCCCGGCTGCCCACCCACGCCGCCTCCCCCAGCACCTCCCGCCACGTGGCGAGGACGTCCCCGGTGGCCCCGGCCGCGGTGTACAGGTAGCGCACGCGCGGGTCGCCCGCCACCGCCACCACACCGTCCCGCAGGCGCGGGTCGGCGTCGAGGTCGACGCGCCGGTCGGCCGGGACGTTGAGCTGGCCGTGGTCGGCGGTGATCACCAGCGCGGCGTCGGCGGGCAGGCCGGAGACGAGCCGGTCGAGGACGCGGTCCAGCCGGCGCACGGCCCGCCGCCAGCGGCGGGAGCCGACCCCGAACACGTGCCCGGCCCGGTCCACGTCGGGGTGGTAGCCGTAGACCAGGGTCGGGGCGGGCTCGGCGGTCAGCGCGGACAGCATGGTGGCGGCGAGCGTGCCGGTGTCGGCGCCGACGTAGTCGGCCCCCCGGAAGGCGGACCTGGTCAGGCCGCTGTCGGCGAACTCCGGCATGCTCACCACACTCACGCGCACCCCGGCGGCCGCGGCCTGCGCGAACCGGGTCGGCAGCGGTTGCCAGACCAGCGGGTCCGGGTCGTCGTCCCAGTGGATGTGGTTGAGCACCCGGTCGGTGCCGGGCACCCGGACGGTGAACCCGACCACGCCGTGCTCGCCCGGCGGGCGTCCGGTGCCGAGGGTGACCAGGCTGATGGGGGTGCTCGACGGGAACGCCGCGGTCGCCACCCCGGCCCACCCGTACCTGCCGGACGCGGCGGCGGTCAGGACCGGCGCCACCCGCGCGGCCATCGGCAGCTGCAGGTGCCCGAGCCCGTCGACCAGCAGCAGCGCCACCCGCCGCGCCCCGGCCAGCGCGGAGGTGAGGCCCAACGGGTCGGCCACGCCGGGCACGCCGAGCGCCGCCAGGAGCCCCGGCAGGACCTCGGCGAGACTGCCGCCCTCGTAGGCCGGGGGCGTGTGACCGTGCGGGTCCACTCAACCACCCACGACGTCCGAGCCGCCGGTGTCGCCGGGCGCCCCCGGCGGGTCGTGGGCGGGCGCCGGGGCCGACCGGCCGTCGGCGCTCCTGCGCGCCAGCAGGTGGATCTGGGCGGCGATCTCGCGGTAGGGCGACTCGGTGGACAACCGCACCTCCAGCTCGCGCAACGTCTCGGGGTCGGCCTCGGCGACCGTGGCCGGGATCAGGTCGGTGAGCACGCGGATGCCGTGGACGGCCTCGACCCGAAGCCCCGCGACCGTCAGCAGCGCCACCGCCCCGGCGGTGTCGAAGCGGCGGCGCAGCGGATCCCGCGCGTCGGCCCGCCCGCGCGGGTCGGTCGCCAGTGCCCGCGCGGCGTCGAGGTGGCCGGCCATGGCCCGGGCGAGCACCGCCGCCGGCCGGTTGGCGACCAGCACGCTGACCGCCCCACCCGGTCGCAGCGTCGCCGCCACCGCCCGCACCACCTGCGCCGGGTCGTCGGCGACCTCCAGCACGCTGTGGCACAGCACCAGGTCGGCCGAGCCGGTTGGCACCACCGACCCGAGCCGGTCCCCGTCCCCCTGCAGCGCCACGACCCGGTCGGCCACCCCGGCCTCGGCGGCCCGCCGGCTGAGCGCCGCCAGCGCGTCCGGGCTCGGGTCCACCACGGTGACCCGGTGGCCGAGGCCGGCCACGGGGACCGCGAAGCCACCGGTGCCCCCGCCGACGTCGACGACGGCGAGGCTGCGGCCGGCGGCCCGGGCCAGCTCGGCGTAAAGGACCTCCCAGACCACGGCGGTACGGGGGCCGGCGAGCGGCCCGTCGGTGGGGGTGGTGGCTGGCTCCACACCGCGAGCCTAGGCCACCCGTGCCGGTCCGGGCGCGCCGCGGGAGGCCGGCGCTCCGCCCCGCACGTACCCTCGACGGGTGGTACGGCGGGCGCTGCGGGTGACCACCCGCAGCTCGCGCTTCCAGCAGTGGGAGGCGCTGCTGGCCAACCGGGCCAAGCGGCAGCGTGCCGGCGCGTTCCTCGTGCAGGGTGTCCGGCCGGTCACCCTCGCGGTCAGGTCCGGGTGGCCGGTCCGCGAGCTGCTGTACCGGGCGGACGCGCGCCTGTCGACGTGGGCGCGCGGGCTGCTCGACACGGTACCCGCGGCCAGGTTCGCGGTCGCCGGCGACCTGATGGCGGAGCTGGGCGACAAGACCGGCGCCGTCGCACCGGCCGGTGCTCGACTGGGTCGACGCGCTCCGCACCGCGGGCACCGGGGTACGGGTCGTGGGCACCGACGAGAACGGTGCGGTCCCGGTGACGCGGTCCGACCTCACCGGTCCGACCGTGGTGGTGGTCGGCAACGAGACCACCGGGCTGAGCCGGGCCTGGCGCGAGGCGTGCGACCACCTGGTCCGCATCCCCATGGTGGGCTCGGCCAGCTCGCTGAACGCGGCCGTCGCCGGGTCCGTCGTCCTGTACGAGGCGGCCCGCCAACGCGCCGGCCTGGCGCGCCCCTGAACCGGTCCGGATCACACCTGGTGGCGCGGGAACAGCGGCCGTGGGTCGGGCAGCCGGCCGCCGGTCGCGGTGCACTGCGCGGTGATCGCCGCAGCCGCACCCGGCAGCAGCGGCCGCAACCGCTCCCCCAGCTCGCGACAGGCCGCCACCAGCGTCGACAGGGCGGTGTCCAGACGCCGGCCGGCGGCGGAGTCGCCGCCGCGCTCGGCGCGGGCCAGCTCCCACGGGCGGGTCCGCTCGACGTACCGGTTGGCCGTCTCGACCAGGCGCCACACCACCGCGCACGCGGCCCGGAAGTCCGCATCCGCCAGCGCCCGGTCCGCCGCACCGGCCGCCGCCTGGCGGGCGCGGGTCACGTCGGCGCCCGCGTCCACCGGGCCGGCCGGCACCCGCCCGTCCCGGTAGCGGTGCACCATGGTCACCACGCGGTTGACGAGGTTGCCGAACCCGCCGGCGAGGTCGGCGTTGGCCCGCTCGACCAGCCGCGCCACCGTGAAGTCGGTGTCGCCGACCCGTGGCACCTCCCGCAGCAGCCACCAGCGCACCGCGTCGGTGCCGAACCGGTCCACGAGCGCCACCGGGTCGGCCCCTCCGCCGGAGGACTTGCTGATCTTCCTGCCGTCGACGGTCAGGTAGTCGTGCACCAGCAGGTCGGTGGGCAGCGGCAGCCCGGCCGACAGCAGCATCGCCGGCCAGTACACGGCGTGGAACCGGACCACGCCCTTGCCCAGCAGGTGCACGCGGCGGTCGCTGCCCTCCCACCAGTGCCGCCAGGCGGGACCGTCGGTGCCGTAGTCGAGGCTGGTGACGTAGTTGCCCAGGGCGTCGAACCAGACGTAGATCACCTGGTCGGGGTCGTCCGGCACGCCGATGCCCCAGCCGCGGGCCCGCGCGCGGGACCGGGAGACGGAGAAGTCCCGCAGGCCGCCGTCGATGAGCGCGAGCACCTCGTTGCGCCGCTGCGCGGGCTCGATCCGCAGCCGGCCGCTGGCGATCGCCTCCCGCAGCGGCGCCTGGTAGCGGGAGAGCCGGAAGAACCAGTTGTCCTCCGACAGGTGCTCCGCCACCGTCCCGTGCTCGGGGCAGCGGCCGCCCGTCAGCTCCTCGGGTGCGTAGTAGCTCTCGCAGCCCACGCAGTACAGCCCCTCGTACCTGGCCCGGTAGAGGTCCCCGGCGGCGGCGCAGGCGCGCCACAGCCGCTCCACCCCGGCCGCGTGCCGCTTGTCGCTGCTGGTGCGGATGAAGTCGTCGTACGACAGCGCCAGCGGACCGCGCAGCGCCTCGATCGCGTCCGCGCGGCGGTCCACCCACTCCCGCACGCCCACCCCCGCCGCCTGCGCGGCCAGGACGTTCTTCAGCGAGTTGTCGTCGGTGCCGGTGAGCAGCCGCACCTCGTCGCCGCGCTGGCGGTGGTGGCGGGCGAGCACGTCGGCCTGCACCGCCTCCAGCGCGAACCCCAGGTGCGGCGGCGCGTTGACGTACGGGATGGTGGT
>DATGOE010000163.1:0-35670 GCA_035306365.1 Natronosporangium sp.
GATCGACGCGCAGGACTTCGAGCGGGCCGCCCAGCTGCGTGACCAGGAGAAGCAGCTGATGGCCAAGCGTGCCCAGCGCGAGAAGGAGTGGAAGGCCGGCGATCTGGACGTCGTCAGCGAGGTCGACGACGAGCAGATCGCGGAGGTGCTGGCCAACTGGACCGGCATCCCGGTGTACAAGCTCACCGAGGAGGAGACCACCCGGCTGCTGCGCATGGAGGAGGAGCTGCACAAGCGGATCGCCGGCCAGGACGAGGCGATCCGGGCGGTCTCCCAGGCGATCCGGCGGACCCGGGCCGGCCTGAAGGACCCGAAGCGGCCGGCGGGCTCGTTCATCTTCGCCGGTCCTTCCGGGGTCGGGAAGACCGAGCTGTGCCGGGCGCTGGCGGAGTTCCTGTTCGGCACCGAGGACGCGCTGATCCAGCTCGACATGAGCGAGTTCCACGACCGCTACACCGTGTCGCGGCTGGTCGGTGCCCCGCCGGGGTACGTCGGGTACGACGAGGGTGGCCAGCTGACCGAGAAGGTCCGGCGGCGTCCGTTCTCGGTGGTGCTCTTCGACGAGATCGAGAAGGCCCACCCGGACGTGTTCAACACGCTGCTGCAGATCCTCGAGGACGGCCGGCTCACCGACGGTCAGGGTCGCATCGTGGACTTCAAGAACACGGTGATCATCCTGACCACCAACCTGGGTACCCGGGACGTGGCCAAGGCGGTGTCGCTGGGCTTCCAGGTGTCGGAGGACAGCGAGAGCAACTACGAGCGGATGAAGCAGAAGGTCAACGACGAGCTGAAGCAGTCCTTCCGCCCGGAGTTCCTCAACCGGATCGACGACGTCATCGTGTTCCACCAGCTCACCGAGGAGAACATCCTGCGGATCGTGGACATGATGGTCGCCCGCATCGAGGAGCAGCTCCGCAACCGCGACATGGGCCTGGAGCTCAGCGAGAGCGCCAAGCGGTTCCTGGCCCGCAAGGGTTGGGACCCGGTCATGGGAGCCCGTCCGCTGCGGCGGACCATCCAGCGGGAGATCGAGGACGCCCTGTCGGAGCGCATCCTCTTCAACGAGCTGCGGCCCGGTCAGGTGGTCCTGGTCGACTGCGAGGGCGACCCCACCGACCCGGAGCACGCGAAGCTGACCTTCACGGGGCAGCCGAAGCCGCGGGAGCCCAAGGAGACCCAGGTCTCGCCGCTGCTGGCAGCGGAGCTCGACATGACCGAGGTGGGTGACACCGCCGAGGTCAAGGAGTGACCGCGGCCGGGGTGACCGACCCGGGTAGGGCGTACTGATCGCCGGCGGCCTGGCAGACCAGGCCGTCGGCGATCAGCGTCTGGAGCGCCCGGAGCCGCTGCCGGGCGTCGGGCCACGCCGACGCCAGCCGGTCCGCGGTGACCGGCCCCGTGGCCTCCCGGAGCACCGCCAGCAGCGCGCCGCGGGCCTGCCGGTCGGTGCCGACGTACCGCTGCCGGCGCCGGCGTGGGCCGTCCGGCAGCGGCTGGCCGCGGGCCCGCCACGCGCACCCCTCCGCCAGCGGGCAGGACCCGCACCGGGGCGCGCGGGCGGTGCAGACCGTCGCGCCCAGTTCCATGAACGCCGCGCTGGCCGCCGCCGCGTCTGCCGGGAGGCGTGGCAGCAGGGCCTCGGTCGCCGCCAGGTCGGCCGCCGTCGTCACCGGACCCGCGTCCGGCCGGCCACCGGCGTACCTGGCCACAAGGCGGCGCACGTTGGTGTCCACGACGGGGTGGCGCTGCCGGAAGGCGAAGACGGCGACCGCCCGGCCCGTGTACGGACCGACCCCGGGGAGTGCCAGCAGGTCCGGCAGGCGGCGGGGGACCCGGCCGGCGTAGCGGTCCCGCAGCAGTCGGGCGCACTCGTGCAACCGCAGGGCCCGGCGTGGGTAGCCGAGGCGGCCCCACGCCCGGATCGCCTCCGCCGGCGGCGCGGCCGCCAGGTCCGCGGGCTGCGGCCACCGGGCCACCCAGCCCGACCACACCGGGGTGACCCGCTCCACCGGCGTCTGTTGCAGCATCACCTCGGAGACCAGGATCGGCCAGGCGCCGACGCCCGGCGCCCGCCACGGCAGGTCCCGTGCGTGCCCGGCGTACCAGCGGATGGCCGCCCGCGCCGCTTCCGTCACCGCCGCGCCGCCTCGGCCGGCGCTGCGCCGCGCGCGTCACCCGTGCCGCTTCCGGCCCGCCGCGCTCCCGTTGCCACGGCCGCGATGCTAGCGGCCGCCGTCCCCGGCCGACCCGGGTAGCCGTACACTGCAGCGGTGGCTGAGCTCGCCGTCACGGTGGTGGGACAAGACCGGCCGGGCATCGTGGCCGAGGTGTCGAGGATCCTGGCCGGACTCGGCCTCAACCTGACCGACTCCACGATGACCCGGCTGCGCGGGCATTTCGCGATGATGCTGGTGTGCACCGGCGAGGCCGAGCCGGCCGCGGTGGAGTCGGCCCTGGCGCCGCTGTGCGCGGACGGGTCGCTGCAGACGACGGCGTGGCAGGTACGCCCGGAGGAGGAGGTCCCGGCGGAGGGGTCGCCCTACGTGGTGAGCGTGCACGGGGCCGACCAGCTGGGGATCGTCGCCGCGGTGACCGGCGTGCTCGCCCGCGCCGGTGGCAACATCACCGACCTCAGCACCCGGCTGGTCGGCCCGCTCTACGTGCTGGTGGCCGAGGTCGACCTGCCGCCCGGCGCGGAGAGCGCCGTCGCCGGCGAGCTCGCCGGGGTGGCGGCCGAGTTCGGCATCGAGGTCTCCCTCCGTCCGAGTGAGATGGACGTGATGTGAGAAGCGAGCCGGGGATCTCGGAGCGGACCCGCATGGCCGTCGGCGTGGTGGGGCGGGTGCGCCGGGTGGTGACCGCCCCGCACCCGGTGCTGAGCCGGCCCGCCGAGCCGGTCGACCCCACCGACCCCGCCGTGGTGGCGCTCGCGGCGGACCTGCTCGCCACCATGCGTGCCTCACCCGGCTGCGTGGGCGTGGCCGCCCCGCAGGTCGGGGAGTCGGTACGGCTGTTCGTCGTGGACGTCACCGGGCACCCGCGGGCCGTGACGACCCACGGGCCGTTCGCCCTGTGCAACGCCGAGATCGTGTCCGGTACCCGGCGCCGTCGCGGCCGGGAGGGCTGCCTGTCGGTGCCGACGCTGACCGGGGACGTCACGCGAGCCACCCGCCTGGTGGTCACCGGCGACGTGCCGGGCTCCGGCGAGCGGGTCACGCTGACCACGGACGCGTTCGAGGCCCGGGCGTTGCAGCACGAGATCGACCACTGTGACGGGTTGCTGTTCCTCGACCGGGTGGCCGGCGCACACGCGGTCCACCCCCGCCGCCGCTACCTGTGACGCCGCGCGCGGGACGACGCGGGACGCCGCGGGCCGGGGTGGGGTGGACGGCGCGACCCGGCGGGCTGCGGTCGCCAGGATGCGGCGGGACGCGGGATGCGGCACCACGCCGGACGGGTCGGGCGCCTGCGCGAGCGGCGGCTGGCCGCCCGGCGCGGCGCCGCGACACCGCCACCCGCGATCGATAGCGTGGAGAGGCCATGAGACTGACCCCTGTCGGGCCCCTGCCCGCCTCCGTCTACTGGCGGCGGCGGGCGATCGTGCTCGCGGGAGCCCTGCTGGTGCTGTTCCTCGTGGCACAGGCATGTATGGCGGTGGCCGGCGGTGGCGGCGACGGGCGGGCGTCCGGGGGCGGGCAGAGCCCGAGCGCGTCCACGTCCGGTGCGCCCTCCACGCCGGGTGCCCCCTCCACGCCGGGGCCGGGCGGGACGGGGCAGGAGGCGGTGTCGGGGCAGGACGGCGGCGGGGCCGCGCCCACGACGCCCCCGGAAGACCGGTGTGCCGACGACGAGATCGAGGTGACCGCGCAGGCCGAGCGCACCGAGTTCGCCGCTGGCGAGCCGGTGCGGTTCGACATCGTCATCGCCAATGTCTCCGACCGGGAGTGCACCCGCGACCTCGGCGGCGACCAGCGGGAGCTGTACCTGATCGAGGGTTCCGGCGCCAACCGGGTCTTCTCCTCGCGCCACTGCGACCCGCCCCGGGGGACGGACGTGCAGACGTTGCCCCCCGGGTTCACGACCTCGTTCCCGTACCTGGCGTGGTACGGCAACCGCAGCGACGTCTGCGACGGTGGCACGCCCGCCGGTGAGCTCGTCGCACCCGGCACCTACCGGCTGTACGCGCGGGTGGGCACGGCCTACAGCGAGCCGGTGGTGATCACCATCCGATGACGGAGACTGCGCCGGTCCGCCGCCGGTGTCCGACCCGTCGGCTACGGTGCCGGGCGTGACCCGAGCGACGAAGCCGGCCCGTCCGGCCCGCCGGACCTACCACTGTGACGTCTGCGGGCACCGGCCGCCGAAGTGGACCGGCCGGTGCCCGGAGTGCGGTGAGTGGGGATCGGTGGTGGAGTCCCCGGCGACGCCCGCGCCGGCCGGACCCCCGGTCACCGTGCTCGCTCCGGTGGCGCCGGCGCGGCCGATCAGCAGCTACAGCGTGGCACCGGCGCGTGCCCGCCCCACCGGGATCGGAGAGCTGGACCGCGTCCTCGGCGGCGGGCTGGTCCCCGGTGCGGTGGTGCTGCTGGCGGGCGAGCCGGGCGTGGGGAAGTCGACCCTGCTGCTCGACGTGGCCCAGCACTGGGCCGCCGGTGCGGGACGGGCGGTCGGCGGGCCGGGCGGAGACGGGAGCGGGTGCGACGAGGATCCGGGCCCCGCCCTGGTCATCTCGGCCGAGGAGTCGGTCAACCAGGTGCGGCTGCGGGCCGAACGCATCGGCGCCCTGCACCCGCGCCTGTACCTGGCGGCCGAGACGGATCTCGCCGCGGTGCTGGGCCAGCTCGACGCGGTGAAGCCGGGCCTGCTGGTCCTCGACTCGGTGCAGACCGTGTCGGCGCCGGGCGTGGACGGCGTGCCCGGTGGCGTGACCCAGGTGCGGGCGGTCACCGCGGCGCTGGTGTCGCTGGCCAAGCAGCGGGGGATCGCCGTGATGCTGGTGGGGCACGTCACCAAGGACGGCCACGTGGCCGGGCCGCGGGTCCTGGAGCATCTGGTCGACGTGGTGCTGCACTTCGAGGGCGACCGACACTCCTCGCTGCGGCTGGTGCGGGGATTGAAGAACCGGTTCGGCCCGGCCGACGAGGTGGGCTGCTTCGAGATGCACGAGGGCGGCATCACCGGCCTGCCGGACCCGTCCGGTCGGTTCCTCAACCGGCACGCCGAACCGGTCCCGGGCACCTGCGTGACGGTGGCGATGGAGGGCCGCCGCGCCCTCGTGACCGAGGTGCAGGCCCTCAAGGGCGCGGCCGTGCCCGGCTCGCCGCGGCGGACGGTCAGCGGCCTGGACCCGGCCCGCCTGGCCATGGTCCTGGCCGTGCTCCAGCGGTGCCGCCCCCGCATCCGCCTGCACGACCATGAGGTCTTCGCGGCGACGGTGGGCGGCATCCGGGTGGTGGAGCCGGCGGCCGACCTGGCGCTCGCGCTCGCTGTGGCCTCCAGCGCCCTCGACCTGGGCATCGCCGCGGATCTCGTCGCCTTCGGGGAGGTCGGCCTGACCGGCGAGATCCGGCGGGTGTCGGCGGTGTCGCGGCGGCTGGCCGAGGCGGCCCGGCTCGGTTTCCGGTCCGCCCTGGTCCCGGCCGGGTGCGGGCGGTCCGCCACCGGCGGCGTGCCCGACGGCCTGGTCGTGCACGAGGTCGCCGACCTCGGGCAGGCGCTGGACCTGGCGGCGCGCTCCTGACCGCCGGGTGTCGGGCGGACGCCGGTCGGGCTGCCGGGCGCGGCCGGTCGCGCCCGATCCCGTCACAGCACGTCGGTGACGCGGACGTGACCGGGCGCCCAGGCCGCCAGTGACGCAAGCTGCTCCTCCGGCGTACCGGCGAACTCCTCCATGCGTACCGCCAGGTCGAAGGCGGCGACCGTGGCCCGGTCGGGGCCGGCGGTGCGCATCGCCGACCGGAGCACCGAGCGGTCGAGGAGCCCCGGCCGGTCCCCGGGGGTGGCCCGCCCGGGGACGCAGCGGATGAGCAGCACCGCCCCGCCGCGGGTGGAGAGACCGGCGACCTCGGCGACGGCCGCCCACGGCAGCACCAGCGTCCGCCACCTGCCGGGGCGTACCCGCAGGGCGTAGTGGCTGGCCTCGAGAAGGGGCCGCCGGAACGCCGCCGAGACCTGCCACACCACCGCCGCCGCCCCGATCGCGGTCGTGGCCGGGGGTATCAGCGCCAGCGGGTTGGTCTGCCCACCGGCGAGCCGGACCGGCTCGCCGCCGAACACCAGCCAGGCCGCCGCGGCGACCGCCGACACCAGCACCAGCGACCACGCGGTGCGGCGGAGCGCGCGACGGGGGGCCGCGCGACGCCACTGGAGCCTTCCCGCGGTGGCCATCTGCCGTCGCAACCTCCGTGCGAGGTGCCCCCACGCAGGCAGGCACACTATCGGTTGCGGGCCCACCGCGCCATCACCGTACGGGTGGATGGTCTCTAAACTGTGCGGGTGGCTACCGACAGGGAAGCTGGGGGGCGGGCCAGCGGAGTGCTGGCCGCGGGCGGCCTGAGATCGGGCAGCCTCACCAACGACCCGTTGCGCGTCACCCTGGCGTTGATGGCGCCGGGGACGGCGTTACGCGACGGGCTGGAGCGGATCCTGCGCGGCCGTACCGGCGGGCTGATCGTACTCGGCTACGACAAGGTGGTCGAGTCGCTGTGCACGGGCGGGTTCCCGTTGGACGTGGAGTTCTCCGCCACCCGGCTCCGGGAACTCTGCAAGATGGACGGCGCGGTGGTGCTCAGCAGTGACGGCACCCGCATACTTCGCGCAGCGGTACATCTCATGCCGGATCCCACCATCCCGACCGAGGAGTCCGGGACCCGGCACCGGACCGCCGAGCGAGTGGCCAAGCAGACCGGGTATCCGGTGATCTCGGTCAGCCAGTCGATGAACATCATCGGCCTGTACCTGGACGGTCAGCGCCATGTCCTGGACGACTCGGCGGCGATCATGTCGCGGGCCAACCAGGCGCTGGCCACGCTGGAGCGCTACAAGCACCGCCTCGACGAGGTCAGCGGCACCTTGTCGGCGCTGGAGATCGAGGACCTCGTCACCACCCGGGACGCCGTGACGGTGGTGCAGCGGCTGGAGATGGTGCGGCGCATCGCCGACGAGATCGCCGGGTACGTCGTCGAGCTCGGCGTGGACGGGCGGCTGCTCGCGCTCCAGCTCGACGAGCTGATGGCGGGAGTGGACGCCGAACGGGTGCTGGTCGTGCGCGACTACCTGCCGCCCGGCCGCAAGGTCGACGAGGTGCTGCAGGACCTTGACCTGCTGTCTGCGACCGATCTCATCGACCTCGTGTCAGTGGCGAAGGCGCTCGGCTACCCCGGGGGTACCGACGCGTTGGAGGTCCCGGTCAGCCCGCGCGGGTACCGCCTGTTGGCCAAGGTGCCGAGGCTGCCCGGCGCCGTCGCCGAGCGGTTGGTCAACCACTTCGGAAGCCTGCAGCGCCTCCTGGGCGCGACCGTGGAGGACCTGCGGGCGGTCGGCGGGGTCGGTGACGCCCGTGCGCGAATGGTCCGCGAGGGCCTGTCCCGCCTGGCCGAGGCGTCGATCCTCGAACGCTACGTCTGACCCGGCACGCTCGCGCGCCGCCCGCGGACCGGCCGTGCCCGCGCGACGTACCGCGGCCGTGCCCGCGCGGGCACGGAACGGTCAGTGCTCCTGCTCCAGGTCCATCGGTGTGCGCTGCTCAGGCCGCTCGGGCGGCGCCACCGGCACCTGCATGGACAGCTCCACGCCGTTGTCGAACCGCAGCACCACCGGGACCCGGCTGGTGGCGTTGACCGCGGTGCGGAGGCCACCCAGCCGCAGCGTCAGCGGGGTCGCCTCATTGGGTGGGAAGGTCGCCTCGCCCACGATCTGCACGCTCGTCGCCTGCTCCGAGGAGGCCGACACCAGCCGGACCGGTTCGAGGCCCTCGTTGACGATCCGCATCTCGACCGGTACCTGCCCGCCCGCGCGGTACCCCTGCGACCGGTAGGGCACCACCGCGTTGCGGACGAGGACCGAGCCGTCCTCGGCGTCGACGTTCACCCCCGGCACGGCCGGGACCACCTGGGAGGTGGGTGCGTCCTGACCGGCTCCACAGCCGGCGAGTCCGATCCCCAACAACGCCGCGGCGATGATCGCGGCACCGCGCGTCCGGTTGCGCATGGCGTCCCTTCCACCGATCACTACCGGGGTCAGACTAGCGTGGGAGCTCCGCCGACCCGCGGCCACCCTGGGCCCCGCGCACCTCGGTCGGGATCACCCGCGGGCGCCACCGGCGAGCAGCAGCGCGACGGTGAGCACGGCGACCACGAGGAACGCGCGGAACAGGGCGGTGGGGCGCCGGCCGCGAGCGGCCGCGGCCCGGTCGGCGTACCAGCCGAGCGGCAGGACCGTGACGGCCACCCCCAGGGCGGCCACGCCCCAGCCCGCCGGGGGACCCGGCGGCCCGAGCACCACGGTCACCACGGCCGCCACCAGCAGCGCACCGGCGACCGCGGTGGAGGCGCGCCGGCCGATCCGGTGCGGGAGGCCACGGACGCCGGTCGCGGCGTCGTCCGCCAGGTCGGGCAGGGCGTTGGCGAAGTGGGCGCCGGCGCCGAGCAGCGCGGCGGCGCCGAGCAGCCAGGCGGGTGGGGTCGCGGGCACCGCCAGCACGGCGAACGCCGCCAGGGCCGCGAACGACAGGCCGTACGGCACCACCGACAGCGGGGTGCGCTTGAGCGGCCAGTTGTACGCCAGCGCGCTGGCGAGGCCGACCGTGGCGACCGCGCCCGCGGCACCACCGACCAGGTGGGCCAGCACCACGGTCGACACGGCGGCCACCCCGGCGGCGACCGCGACCGTCCCACGGGTGACCTCGCCGGCGGCGACCGGCTTGTCCCGGCGCCCGGCCGCGGCGTCGCGGTCGGCGTCGATCGCGTCGTTCGCCCACCCGACCGCGAGCTGGCTGGACGCCACCGTGGCGGTCACCAGAGCCGCGGTGCCGACACCGTTGCCCACGGCCAGCGCGAGCAGTCCGGAGGCGGCCGTCACCGCGCCCGCGGGCTCGGGATGGCAGGCGCGGAGCAGGGCGGTCACCACGGTGGCAGTAAACACCCGCGTCGGTCCGACGGCGACCGTCGACGTCCGACACGCTGCGTGACGTCTAGCTGTCTGAGCGGATTCATGACACTCTCTGTGCATGGCCCCGCCCGTCCGCGTGCGCAACGACCCGCGACAGTACGACGAGCTGGCCGGGGAGTGGTGGCGCCCGGGCGGAGCGTTGGCCGCGCTGCACTGGATCGCGCAGGCCCGGGCCGGGCTCATCCCACCGGCCGCGCGGGATGGCGCGCTGCTGGTGGACGTGGGCTGCGGTGGCGGGCTGCTGGCGCCGCACGTGGCACGGCTCGGGTACCGCCACGTCGGCGTGGACCTGACCGCGTCCGCACTGCGCCAGGCGGCCGCGCACGGGGTGGCGGTGCTGCGTGGGGACGCCACAGCCCTGCCGCTCCCGGACGCCTGCGCGGACGTGGTGAGCGCCGGTGAGATCTTCGAGCACGTCCGGGACCTGCCGGCCGTCGTCCGGGAGGCCTGCCGCGTCCTGCGACCGGGCGGCCGGCTGGTGGCCGACACGGTCAACGCCACCGCGCTGGCCAGGTTCCTGGTCGTGACCGTGGCCGAACGGATTCCGGGTGGGGCGCCGCCGGGCATCCACGATCCGGCGTTGTTCGTGCCGCCGGCCCGCCTGGTGGACGAGTGCGCCCGGCACGGCGTCGCGCTGCGGGTGCGGGGCCTGCGGCCGGCGGTCGGCCCGCTGCTGCGCTGGCTGGTGACCCGCCGCGGCCGGGTGCCCATGGTGGCCAGCCGGTCGACCGCCGTGCTGTACCAGGCGTGGGGAGTCCGGGCCGGTGGCGGGCCGAGGGAGGGCCGCGACGGATGAGTGATCTGGTGGCGACGGCGGCGCGGCTCGCGCCCCGGTTCGCGGCCCGGGCCGCGGCGTACGACGCGGCCGGCGAGTTCCCGGTGGACGACTTCGAGGACCTGCGCCAGGCGGGGCTGTTCGGGGTGCTCGTGCCGGCGGCGCTGGGGGGCGCCGGCGCGGGGTTCGCCGACTACGCCGCGGTCGCCTACGAGCTCGCCCGCGGCAACGGCGCCACCGCCCTGGTGTTCAACATGCACGCGTCGGTCACCGGAGCGCTGGCCGCGGTCGACCGGACGCTGGCGGCGACGCTGGGCGTCCCCGAGTGGGCCCTGGCGGCCCGCGACGACCTGCTGCGCGCCGCGGCCGGCGGCGCCTGGTACGCGGTGGCGATGAGCGAGCGGGCAGTGGGCTCGCGGCTGTCGCAGCTGTCCACGCGGTACGAGCCGGACGGGGACGGGTACCGGATCAGCGGCGCGAAGACCTTCGTCTCCGGGGCCGGGCACGCCGACGGGTACCTGGTGGCCGCCAGGCGTGCGGACGACGGGTCGGTGGTCTCCCAGTTCCTGGTGCCGGCCGGCACCGACGGCCTGCGGGTGGAACGGACCTGGGACTCGCTGGGGATGCGCGCGACCCGCTCCGACGACCTCCACCTGGACGTCCGCGTGCCGGCGACCGCCCTGCTGGGTGGGGTCGAGGGGCTGGCGCTCGTGGTCGCCCAGCTCATGCCGCACTGGCTGGTGGCCAGCTACGCGGCGGTCTACGTCGGCGTGGCGCGGGCGGCCGTGGACGCGGCGGTCGACCACATCGTCGCGCGCGGCCTGGACCACCTGCCGGCCGTCCGGGCGCGCATCGGGCGGGCCGACGCGGCCGTGGAGGCGGCTCGGCTGGTGGTGTCCGAGGCGGCGAGGCGGGTGGACGCCGCGCCCGGCGACCCGGACACCAACCGGTGGGTGTGGCGGGCGAAGCTGCTCGCGGGCACCACGGCCGGCGAGGTGACGGCGTCGATGCTGGAGGCGGCCGGGACGTCCGCGTCCCGGCGCGGGCATCCGCTGGAGCGTCTGTTCCGGGACGGGCGGTGCGGATCCCTGCAGCCCGCCACCTCCGACGTGTGCGCCGACTGGCTCGGCGTGGCGGCCCTGGGCGGGGACCCCGACCGGGACGGGAGCGCGCCGCGATGGTGACCGGGGCGGTGGTGGCGGGCATCGGCGTGGCGGTGCCCCCCGCGGTGCGCCAGGAGGACCTGTGGGCCGGCTTCTTCGCCGACCACTACGCCGGTACGGGACAGGTGCTGGCCCGGCGGATCTTCCGCAACGCGGGCGTGGTGTCCCGCCACGCCGTGGTCAGTCCACTGCTGGAGGATGTGTCGCACTGGTCGACCGGCCGGCGGATGGAGCGCTACCTGGTGGAGGCGTTGCCGCTGGCGAAGGAGGCGGTGGCCGGCGCGATCGCGGACGCGGGGATCCGGGCCGCCGACGTCGGGCTGCTGGCGGTCTGCTCCTGCACCGGGTACGTCACGCCCGGGCTGGACATCCTGCTCGCGCGCGACCTGTCCCTGGCCGCCGACTGCCAGCGGCTGTTCGTGGGCCACATGGGCTGCTACGCCGCGGTCGCCGGGATCGCCGCGGTCGCCGACGCCGTGGCGGTGCGCCAGCGGCCGGCGGTGCTGCTGTGCGCGGAGCTGGCGAGCCTGCATCTGCAGCCGTCGACCCTCGACACCGCCCAGATGGTCGCCCACGCCCTGTTCTCGGACGCGGCGGCGGCGGTGGTCCTCGTCCCCGGCGCGCCCGCCGGCGGCACCGGCTACGCGGTGCGGGGGGTGGCCTCGCTCACCGACCCGTCCGCCGTCGACCACATGACCTGGCACGTCACGGACAAGGGCTTCCGCATGGGACTGTCACCGCGTGTCCCCGACGTCATCGGACGGCACATCCGTCCACTGGTGTCCGATCTGCTGGACCGGCACGGCCTGGCGACCGCGGACGTGGACGGCTGGGCGGTGCACCCGGGCGGGCCGCACATCCTCGACGTCGTCGAGCGGGAGCTGTCCCTGCCGGCCGGGGCGCTGTCGACCTCCCGTACCGTGCTGGCCGAGCACGGCAACTGCTCCTCCCCGACGGTGCTGCTCATCCTGGAGGCGCTGCGGCGGGTCGGCCGCCGGACGGTGGTGATGGCGGCGTTCGGGCCCGGGCTGACGCTCTACGCGGCGCTCCTGTCGGCCGGACCGGACGGTCCCTGACGGGTTCGCCCCGACGGCGCCCCACGCGGTGCGCGCCAGTGGCGCGCCCGTCACCCGAGTCCGGTGAGGCTGGCCCGGAACGGCTCCACCGAGCCGGCGGCCGGGTTGACCTGGACGACGGCGCCCTCCCGGTCGGCGAGGACCACCGTCGCCGCGTCGGTGGGAGCCGCTCCCAGGCCGAGCTCGGCACGCAGCCTGCCCTCCGGGTCGGCGAGCAGGTGGAGCCGGGCACCGGCGGGCAGGTCCGCCGGCGCCCGCGGTGCGGACCGGTCGATCACCACCACGGTCACGCCCGGTGGCGCCGCGTCCGCCGTCTCTGAGATCAGGCGGTCGCAGCGACAGCGTTCGACCAGCAGGATGGCCGCGGGTACGAGACGCGCCAGGTGGACCGGCTGCCCGGAGGCGTCCGTCAGCCTCAGGTCCGGGAGGGCGCGCGAGGCCGGTGGCGTCTCGGGACCGCCGGACGGCCTGGGGAGGGCGAGCGCCAGCAGGCTGACGAGCGCGACCACGATCGCCAGGCACAGGACCACCGCCGGGGCGAAGGGTGGCCCGTCCCCGGAACCCGGGTGCCTGATCCGGCGCGCCGGCACCCACGGCCGGGCCCGCCCGCCGTACAGTTCGGCGCGCACCCGCTCGGCCTCGTCGGCCAGCTCGGCCGGATCGTCGGGGATCCGGACGCCGTCGGGGAGCCGGGGCAGGTCCGGGTAGTCGTCGATCGGCTGCTCCGACGGCCGATCTCCATCGCGAGGCGGGCCCTCGCCGTCTCGGTCGGTACCCATCGCGGACTCCTCGACGCTGTCTGGTGCGCCTTCTCCTACTGTGGCGCGGGTCGGTGCCGGTTATCCAGACCTGCCCACGGTGCCGGGTCCCGGCCCGGCGGGCGGACGGCCCGGCCACCGGGGGCCGCGGTGGCCGATTGCTGCGCGTGACCGACCGATCACGTAGGTGGGTGGTGATCCGCGTGGCCCGGGCCACGCGCCGCGTCCACCGCGCCGGCGCGGCCGCCACGCGGCCGTCCCGTACCCGCCCCCCGAGTCCCCTCTCACGCCGCTGACCAGCGACAACGTGACCCGGCGCGGTGGAGAAGGCGGAAGGCGTCATGTTATCCTGGACACAGCGAAAGGGGTTTCGAACCTATGGATTTCAGTGTCGGCGAGACCGTTGTCTACCCCCACCACGGGGCCGCACTCATCGAGGCAATCGAGACCCGGGTCGTCAAGGGCGAGGAGAAGAAGTATCTCGTCCTCAGGGTCGCTCAGGGTGACCTGACGGTGCGGGTTCCCGCAGAGAACGCCGAGATCGTCGGGGTGCGCGAGGTGGTCGGCGAGGAGGGTCTTACAAAGGTCTTCGATGTCCTGCGTGCTCCCCACACCGAGGAGCCGACCAACTGGTCGCGTCGCTACAAGGCCAATCTGGAGAAGCTCGCCTCGGGCAACCCGATGAAGGTCGCCGAGGTGGTCCGGGACCTGTGGCGCCGTGAGCGGGAGCGCGGCCTGTCGGCCGGTGAGAAGCGGATGCTGGCCAAGGCGCGCGACATCCTCGTCGGAGAGGTCGCCCTCTGCGAGAAGAGCACCAAGGCCGAGGCCGAGATGCTCCTCGACAAGGTGCTGACGGAGACGTGAGCCGAGCCGCACGTCGCACCATCCGGCCAGAGTGACCACATCGGACGGACTGCGCCGTGATGTGGCGGTGATCCTGGCCGCCGCCGGTGCGGGCGTCCGGTTGGGCCCGGGGGACCCGAAAGGGTTGCGACGAGTGGGCGACGAACCGTTGCTCGTCCACGCGGTCCGGCGGGTGGTGGCCGTCCCGGCCGTGGGCTACCTGGTCGTGGCGGCCCCGCCACATCTGACCGACACCGTTCGCGACCTGGTCACCGCGGCGTTGCTCCGCGGCGGCGGGGGCGCCGGCACCCCCGCGGCACCACCCGAGTTCGGTGTGGTCGCCGGCGGCGGGAGCCGGCGCGACTCGGTCGCCGCCGCGCTGGCGAGCGTTCCCGCGGACTTCGACATCGTCCTGGTGCACGACGCGGCCCGTGCCCTCGCACCACCGTCGCTTGTGGAACGGGTGGCCGCGGAGGTGAGGAAGGGTCACGGCGCGGTCATCCCGGTGGTCCCGGTCACCGACACCGTGGTCGGCACCGACGCGGGCGGCGGGTACCTCGCTCACCTGGACCGGTCCGGGTTGCGGGCGGTCCAGACGCCCCAGGGGTTCCGCCGCGGCGTGCTCGTGGAGGCCCACGCCACGGTGGCGGACGAGAGGCTGACCGACGACGCCGGGCTGGTCGCCCGGCTTGGCGTCCGACCCCACCTCGTCCCCGGCTGCGACCTGGCTTTCAAGATCACAACCCGGCACGACCTCGAGGTCGCTGCGGCGCTGGTGCGCGCGGCCTGACCCGACGTGGCCGGCCGCACTAGGCTGCGGGCGTGACTACGCCTCGGGTCGGGATCGGGACCGACGTCCACGCGTACGACCGGGACCGGCCGTGCCGCGTCGCCGGGCTGGACTGGCCCGGCGTCCCCGGCCTGGCCGGGCACTCCGACGGGGACGTCGCGGCCCACGCCGCCTGTGACGCGTTGCTGTCCGCGGCGGGGCTGGGCGACCTGGGTGCCCACTTCGGCACCGGTCGCCCGGAGTGGGCCGGCGCGGCCGGGACCGCGTTGCTGGCCGAGTCCGCCCGCCGCGTCCGCGCCGCCGGATTCGAGATCGGCAACGTCTCGATCCAGGTCATCGGCGAGGCCCCCCGGGTGGGCACGCGACGTGAGGAGGCACAGCGGGTGCTCTCCGCCGCCGCCGGCGCGCCGGTCACGGTGTCCGGCACCACCACCGACGGGCTCGGCCTGACCGGTCGGGGGGAGGGTGTGGCCGCGGTCGCGGTCGCCCTGGTGTACCCGCGGGCTGCGGCGACGGCCGGGCACGCGTGACGCGCCCCGACGCACCGTATAGGCTCGCGGAGTGTCCGGTTCGCACATCGAGCGTGCGGAGCTGCTGGCCGACCTCGGCCGGTACGAGGAGGCGGCCGAGGAACTGGCCGATCTGCGACCCGACGATGTGGCCGGTTACACGTTGCTCTCCCGCATCCGGCTCGCCACCGGGGACCTCCGCGGCGCGCTGGCGGCGGCGGACACCGCGGTCGCGGCGGCACCCAGGGACATCGGTGCGCAGGTGGCGCGCGGGATGGCGCTCGCCGACCTGGGCCGGGTGGATGAGGCGGCCGAGCAGGCCGAGCGGCTCCTGCGCCACGGCAGCGCCGACGGCTACGCGTGCACCAGCGCGGCCGCGATCCTGGCGCAGGTGCGCAACGGGCGGGTCGCGCTGGAGGCGGCGTGGCAGGGGGTGCGGCTGACGCCCGACCAGCCGCGGGCCCATCTGGTCCTGGGCGTGGTGGCCGCTGGCCTCGGCCTGTCCGACGTCGCCGTCCGGGCCTACCGGGAGGCTCTGGAGCTGGACCCGGGCCTGCCGGTCCGGCAGGCGGCCGCGGGCATCGTGCGCACCGAGCAGCAGCGGTACGTGAGCCTGCTGTCCCGGCTCACCGGCGGCACCCCGACCCGCTCCCCGGGCCGCCGGTCAGGGCCGCGTCCGCCCCGCCAGGGTGGCGGGGCGGACGCCGACCGGCCGGCCCGTCGGGTCTCCGGTCCGGGCGGCGGGAGCCGGCCACGCCCCGGTGGGGCGGACACCGGGCGGGTGCCGGCCGGCGGACCGGGAGGCGGTCCCACCGGCGGGCACGACCCCCGGACCGGCCGGCGCGGCGACGGCCGTGGGACGGGACCGGGCGGTGCTGCCGGTGGGCGTGAGCCGGACCGGACCGCCGATGCGGCGCCGGGCCGTGGCGGTCCGGTGACGCGGGTCTTCCGCCCGGCGGCGGGGGTGGCGGTGCTGGCCCCGCTGGCCGCCGCGTGGGCGTACGCGATCGGAGTGGGCGCCGGGGTGACCGCGGCGGTGCTCGCCGCACTCGCGGCGCTCACCACCGCCGCCGCCTGGTCGAGGGTGCCCGCCGGCGAGGGCGGCCGGGCACGGACGGTGAGGCGCGCCGGCGGCCGGGCCGCCACCGCGGCGGTGGCGGCGACGGCCGTCCCGGTCCTGCTGCTCGGCTCCGCGGTCACCGGCTCGGTCTGGCCACTGGCGGTCGCGACCGCCGCGGGCGTGGCGGCGGCCGCCACCACCGTCCGCGACACCGGCTGAGTCGACGCAGCCCGACGACGTCAGCGACCGTCCGTGCCGGGAGCCGGCCGCGACCAGGTCCAGGCGTACTCGCCGTCCTCGACCGTCAGCGCCGGCTCGCACAGCTCCAGCGGCCGGAAGGTGTCGATCATGACCGCCAGCTCGTCGAAGAAGTCGAGCCCGATCGAGCGCTCCGGCGCGCCCGGCTGGGGACCGTGGGTGAACCCGCCCGGGTGCAGCGAGATGGAGCCCTGTTCGATCCCGGAGCCGCGCCGCGCCTCGTAGTTGCCGCCGGTGTAGAACAGCACCTCGTCGGAGTCGACGTTGTGGTGGTTGTACGGCACCGGGATCGCCAGCGGGTGGTAGTCGACCTTGCGGGGCACGAACGAGCAGATGACGAAGTTCGGGCCCTCGAAGGTCTGGTGCACCGGCGGTGGCTGGTGGATGCGACCGGTGATCGGCTCGAAGTCGTGGATGGAGAACGCCCACGGGTACAGGCAGCCGTCCCACCCGACCACGTCGAACGGGTGGTGGGCGTAGACCTGGCGGGTCCACGCGATCCCGTCCCGGACCCGGTGCTGGACGTAGACCTCCACGTCGGTCCCGTCCCGCAGCAGCGGTTCGGACGGTGCCCGCAGGTCCCGCTCGCAGTAGGGGGCGTGCTCGAGGAACTGGCCACGCACCGACAGGTAGCGCTTGGGCGGGTTGATGTGGCCGGCGGCCTCCACGATGAGCAGCCGGACCGGCCCGCCCACCGGCGTCACCTGGAAGATCACCGACCGGGGGACGATCGCGTAGTCGCCCGCGGTCACGTCCAGCGTCCCGAAGGTGCTGTCGATGCGGGCGGTGCCCTCCTCGACGTAGAAGCACTCGTCGCCGATGGCGTTGCGGTACAGCGGCGAGGGCCGGTCGGCCACCACGTACGAGATCCGGCAGTCGTCGTTGGCCAGCAGGTGGGTACGGTCGAGCACCGCGTCACCGCCTGCGTCGATCTTGTGCGTGCGCAGGTGACGGGGCTTGAGCGGCACGTTCGGCCGGCGGGCGGGGACGGGCTGGTCGTACGGCTCGGCGGCCACGATGGCGGTGGGCAGGTAGCGGTGGTAGAGCAGCGAGGAGTCGGAGGCGAAGCCCTCCTGGCCCATCAGCTCCTCGGCGTACAGGCTGCCGTCCGGCTGCCGGAACTGGGTGTGGCGCTTGGGCGGGACCTCCCCGACCCGGCGGTAGTAGGGCATGGTGGCGACCTCCTTCGTCCACTTGTCGCCGGTGGTCCGCGTGTTGTCCGGAACCGTGCGTCCGTATATCGGACACTCTTGTCCGCTGTTTGTAGCGTCTACTACGGTGGGTACCTGTGTCAACCACGAAGACCGCCGGCGCTCCCGCCCCGGGTGGCCGTGACGGCGCCGTACCGCCCCTGCTGCGGGCGTTCATCGACGACGCCGCCGTCTTTCCGCCCGGCAACGCCCCGCTCCCGCAGGCCCTGACCGACCACTCCCGGCACCGGGCGGCCTGGTACTCCGACCTCGTGGGACCGCTGCTGCTGCCGTTGCGGACCGCGCGGACGCTCGGTGCCGACGGCCCGCCCCGGCTCGGGGTCATCTGCGACACCGGACCCGACGGCGTGCCCGCGGCGCTCGCGGCCGCCGAGCCGACGTGGTGCCAGCTGGAGGTGGCCGTGGCCGGCCGCGGCGAGGATCCGCGACCCGGCCTGCGCACCCTCCTCGCCGCCGCCGAGGAGTGGTCCGATATGGACTTCTACGCGGAGGTCCCGTTCGGCGACCGGGTACCGGACGCCCTCGACCGGCTCGCCGACGCCCGCGCGGGCGGCCTCCGGGTCGCCCCGAAGTTCCGCACCGGCGGCGCGCGGGCGGACCTGTTCCCCACACCCGGACAGCTCGCCGAGGTGATCTGCGGCTGCCGGGACCGCGACCTGCCGTTCAAGCTCACCGCCGGACTGCACCACGCGGTGCGCCACACCGACCCGGCGACGGGCTTCACCCACCACGGCTTCGTGAACGTGCTGGCCGCCTGCCTCGCGGCCGCCGACGGCGCGGCGGTGGCGGACGTGACCGACCTGCTGTCCCTCACCGACGCCCAGCCGGTCGTCGACACCGTGGCCGCCGGGCGCGAGCGGGACCGTCCGCTGTGGATCGGGTTCGGGTCGTGCAGCGTCTCCGAACCCCTGGCCGACCTCACGGCGCTGGGGCTGCTGCCGGAGGGAGGATCATGACCTGGGTACCGGGAGCGGCGGGGTCCGGGTACGGGGTACGGCACCTCCCGTACGGCGTGGTGGTCGTCGACGGTGTGCGCCGGCCGGCCGTCCGGATCGGGGACTTCGCGCTCGACCTGGCGGCCGCCGAGGAGGCGGGGGTGGTCGACACCGCCGGGGGCTTCCGGGGCGGCAGCCTCATGCCGTTCCTGGCGGCCGGGCCGCGGGTGTGGGCGGACGTGCGGGGCCGCCTGGTGGCGGCCCTGACCGATCCGGCCGCCCGGCCGGCGGTGGAGCCGCTGCTGCGCCCGCTGGACACCGTCCAGCACCTGGCGTTGCCGTTCGACGTCGCCGACTACGTCGACTTCTACTCCTCCGAGCACCACGCCGCCAACGTCGGCGAGATCTTCCGCCCGGGCCAGCCGCCGCTGCTGCCCAACTGGCGGCACCTGCCGGTGGGCTACCACGGCCGGGCGGGCACGGTGGTCGTCTCGGGCACGCCGGTGGTGCGGCCGTGCGGCCAGCGCCGCCCGCCGGGCGCGGAGGCGCCCACGTTCGGCCCGTCCACCAGGTTGGACATCGAGGCCGAGGTGGGCTTCGTGGTGGGTGTGCCCAGCGAGCTGGGCACACCCGTGAGCGTCGGCCGGTTCGCCGACTACGTCTTCGGGGTGGTCCTCGTCAACGACTGGTCCGCCCGGGACCTCCAGGCGTGGGAGTACCAGCCGCTGGGGCCGTTCCTCGGCAAGTCGTTCGCCACGTCGGTGGCGGCGTGGATCACGCCGCTGGCGGCGCTCGACGCCGCCTGGGTGGACCTGCCGGAGCAGGACCCGCCGGTCCTGGAGTACCTGCGCGAACCACGGCGGCGGGGACTGGACCTGTCGCTGACGATCCGGTGGAACGGCACCGAGGTGAGCCGGCCCCCGTTCCGCTCGATGTACTGGTCGCCCGCGCAGCAGCTCGCCCACCTCACGGTCAACGGGGCCTGCCTGCGCACCGGCGACCTGTACGCCTCCGGCACCGTCTCCGGCCCGGCGCGCGACCAGGTCGGGTCCTTCCTGGAGCTGACCTGGGGCGGCGCCGAACCGGTGCGGCTGGCCGGGGGCGAGGAGCGGACCTTCCTCGCCGACGGGGACACGGTCACGATCGAGGCCACCGCTCCCGGCGCCGACGGCGACCGGATCACGCTCGCGGAGGTGACCGGCACCATCCACCCCGCCCGCTGCGGCTGAGCCCGCCACGGGCGGGACCGTCCGCCGGCGCGGGGCCGGCCGCCGCCGTGGCGCGGTCGACCTCAGACCGGCACCGGCGCCTCGGTGGCCAGGGGCACCAGCAGGCCCGGATCATCCCAGCCCGATGCCGCCGCCGACGTCGCGGTCGGGCTCGGGTCGGGGGTCGGGGTGCCCGACGGGTCGGGCGACTCCGACGGCTCCGGGGCCGGCGGGGGGAAGAGGACGAGGGTCACCGTGTCCGGCTGCGCGATGACCGTGCCCGCCGCCGGGATCTGGCAGGCCACCGTCTCCGGGGCGTGCTCGCCGGGCGGGGTCGGGCAGGATCCCGGGTCGGCGGAGCTGACCTCGAGCTCCCAACCCGTGCCGGCTTCGGCCAGGACGGCCGCGGCCTCCTCCACGGTCAGGCCCACCACGTCCGGCACCGCCACACCCGAGACCCGGATCGTCACCACCGCGTCCGGCGCGAACGTGAAGAACCCGGCCGGAGGCGCCGAGGAGACGACCTGGCCCAGCGGTACGCCGGCGAGGACGTACTCCACCCGGACCGCCAGACGGGCGGTCCGGAGCGCCTCCGTCGCCTCCTGCTCGGACAGCCCTTCCAGGGGCGGCACGACGGCTGCGCAGAGGTGGTACGTCACGGCCGTGCCGACCGGTACCCGCAGGCCGGCCGGTGGTTCCTGTGCCGCCACCCGGCCCGCGGTGCAGGCACCGGTGGCGGTCAGGACCGGTTGCCCTTCGGTCGGGAGCAGGCCGGCGGCCTCGATCTCGCCCCGCGCCGCGGTCTCGGACAGGCCGTCCAACGCCGGCACGGCCGTCAGCGTGGGCGACGGCGACGGGCTCGGTGACGGGGACGGGCTGGGTGACGGGGACGGGCTCGGTGACGGCGACGGGCCGGGGCTGACGCGGACCGCCTCGACCACGCGGGTGGCGCCGAAGAAGCCCGCGTACGGGACCGGGGAGACCTTGACCACGTCGTTGCGGTTGGGGGCGTGCACCATGCGTCCGTCGCCGATGTACATCCCGACGTGGTGGATGCCGCGCCAGTCACCGGTGCGGCCGAAGAAGATCAGGTCGCCGGGCAGGAGCGCCTGCCGTGCCACGGGCCGCCTGCGGGTGGCGTTGTACTGGTCGGCGGCGACCCGGGGGAGACCGACCCCGACCGAGCGGTAGGCCGCCCACACCAGCCCGCTGCAGTCGTACCGGTCCGGCCCCTCCGCGCCCCACTCGTACGGCTTGCCGAGCTGGCCGAGGGCGAACCGTACCGCCTGCTGGGCGCGCGGGTGCGCCTGCAGGCCGTTGACGGTGGTCTGCAGCGGGTACGAGCGTTCGGCGGCGCGGCGCTGCTCCGCCGCCTCCTGCTGGGCCAGCAGCGTCGCGTTGCGGTCGCGCAGGCTGTCCAGCTCGGCCTGCAGGCCGGCCAGCTGCGCCTCGTACGTGTTGACCTGCGTCTCCAGCGCCCGCTCGGCGTCCAGCGCGGCCCGGTAGACCGCGTCCGCCTGCTCGGCCAACCGCTGCATGCGGGCCAGCCTCCGGCCGACCGTGCCGGCGCCGATCGGGTTGTCGGCCGGCTCGATGACGTTCTCGGACAGCTCCGGCATCGGGAAGTCGAGCAGTGGCTCGGGGACGGCGGCGGCCTGCCGGTACGCCTCGTCGACCAGCGCGTCGAACTCCGCCTGTGCCTGCTCGCGGTCCGCCTCGGCCGCCCGCCACGCGGCCTCGGCCTCCTGCCGCACCCGCCGTGCCGCGTCCAGCCGCGGCTCCACTTCGCGCAGCCGTGCGACGATGTCGGCCATCCGCGCCTCGGTGGCGGCGATCTGCCCGGCCAGGGGGCCGGCCATGGGGTCTGGGTCGGAGGGGACGCGGGTGGTGGAGCCGTCCGGCAGCCGCACCTCGCCCGCGGGCGCCGGACGCGCGCCGGGGTCGGGCACCTCGTCGGGCTGGGCCCACGCCGACGTCGGCACGCCGGCGAGCAGCGTGCCGAAGACCAGGAGGCTGACGCCCCCGACCCGGCGCCACACCCTGCGGGATGTCGCCATCGTCACCGCCCCCGTCCGGTAGCACTCCGCGCCCGCGGGGTTCGGCGCGGTAGTTCATAGGATTACCGCAAACCCGCGGCCGTGTCGATCCCGGACGATCAACATGAAACCACGGTCAGTCCGGTCAAAACGTACCAACGTCCGAGGGGTCGACGCCTGAGAATCAGCTGACCGTTCGGTATCGGTACGCTGCCAACCGTGGCCCACCTTGACCAGGCGCGGCGGCGCGAGCTGGAGGAGAAGGTCTACGCCGGCGAGCGGCTCACCCGCGCCGACGGCGAGGACCTGTACGCCTGCGACGACCTCGCCTGGCTCGGGCGGCTGGCCCACCACCGGCGCACGGTGCTCAACGCCGACCGGGTGATGTTCAACGTCAACCGGCACCTCAACCTCACCAACGTGTGCCGCGCGTCCTGCGCGTACTGCTCCTTCCAGCGCAAGCCCGGCGAGAAGACGGCCTACACCATGCGGGTGGAGGAGGCCGTCGCCAAGGCGCTGGAGATGCGCGACCAGAAGATCACCGAGCTCCACATCGTCAACGGTCTGCACCCGACCCTGCCGTGGCGCTACTACCCGCGGATGCTGCGCGAACTCAAGGCCGCCCTGCCGGAGGTGAGCCTCAAGGCGTTCACCGCCACCGAGGTGCACTGGTTCGAGAAGATCTCCGGACTGTCCGCCGACGAGATCCTCGACGAGCTCATGGACGCCGGCCTGGAGTCGCTGACCGGGGGCGGCGCGGAGATCTTCGACTGGGAGATCCGCAGCCAGATCGTCGACCACGACACCCACTGGGAGGACTGGTCCCGCATCCACCGCCTGGCCCACGCCAAGGGCATGCGGACCCCCGCGACCATGCTGTACGGGCACATCGAGCACCCGCGGCACCGGGTCGACCACGTCCTGCGCCTGCGGGAGCTGCAGGACGAGACCGGTGGGTTCGTGGTCTTCATCCCGCTGCGCTACCAGCACGATGTCGTCGACTCCGCGGACGGGGTGGTCCGTAACCGGCTGCAGGCTCGCACCCGGATGGCGACCCCGGCCGAGTCGCTGAAGACCTTCGCGGTCTCCCGGCTGCTGCTGGACAACGTCCCGCACCTGAAGTGCTTCTGGGTGATGCACGGCCTGTCGCTGTCCCAGCTGTCGCTGTACTACGGCGTGGACGACCTGGACGGTTCGGTGGTCGAATACAAGATCACCCACGACGCGGACAGGTACGGGACCCCCTCCACGATGACCCGTGAGGACCTGCTGCAGCTGATCCGGGACGCCGGGTTCCGCCCGGTGGAGCGCACCACCAGGTACGAGGTGGTCCGCGAGTACGAACCCGGGCCGTCGCTGGCGCAGCGGCGGGCGGAGCCGCAGGACGTGTGGTCCTGAAAACCGTGTGGTCCTGAGAAGCTGACCGGCACCCGACCCGGAACTGCCCACGACCGCCGTGGCGGTCGCCTGCCCGCGCGGTCGCGGAGGGGTCGGCCCCGGGCCGCGGCGCGGTCCGTCGGGACCCGCCATGGCGTGGCCCGTCCGGGCCCGTCCATGTCATAACAGTTTGGAAAAACCGGCGCGAACCGTTGTTGCCGGAAGGGCTTGTGTGTTATTAGCATCCGCGTCGCTATGGACCTTCACTCGGGAACGTCGGTGCCTGGACACCCCTCACCGGCGTGGAGGGGTTCCTCGCGGAGGCGGATACTTTCGGTTCTTTCGGCTCTGGCGGTGCTGCTGTGCGTTCCGGTGGCGGCGGCGCCGGCGGCACACGCCCAGACGGTCACGCTCACCACGCCGTACCCGGCCGTCACGGTGGCGCCGGGGGACAAGGTCGCTTTCGACGTCTCGGTCTCCTCCTCTCCACCCCAGCGGATGGACCTGCGGGTCGAGGCGCCGGAGGGGTGGGAGACGACGCTGCGCGGTGGCGGGTTCGTCATCTCCAGCGTCTTCGGTGACGCCGACATCACGCTGGAGGTGGCGGTCCCGCCCGACGCCGAGGGCCGGCACCAGGTGACGCTGATCGCCGACGGCGACCGCGGAGCCAGCCGGTTGCCGTTCACGCTGTCGGTCACCGGCGGCGCCCAGGGCGCGCTGACCCTGGAGGCGGAGTTCGCGTCGCTGTCGGGGCGGGCGACGGACACCTTCGACTACACGGTCACCCTGCGCAACGCGCTGCCGGGCGAGACCACGTTCGCGCTGTCGGTGGTCGGCCCGCCCGGGTGGGACGTCTCCGCCCACCCCACCGCCGAGCAGCGCGCCACCACGGTGACGGTGGAGGGCGGCGGCACCGCGACCATCAGGGTCACCGCGGATCCGCCGGAGGACGTCACCGCCGGTACGTACCCGATCGTGCTGACCGTCTCCGGCGGTGGCCGGGAAGCGACCGCCGAGTTCGCCGCCCAGGTCACCGGGACCGTCGACATGGCGCTGACCACGCCGGACGAGCGGCTCAACGCCGACGGCACGGCCGGCGGCCAGACCCGCCTGCCGCTGGTGCTGGTCAACAACGGTTCGGCGCCCCTGACCGGCGTCACGTTCTCCGCCTCGCCGCCGAGCGGGTGGGAGGTCACGTTCGAGCCGGAGTCGGTGGACGTCGACGCGCGGAGCACCGCGACCGTCAACGCCCTCATCACCCCGTCCGACGACGCGGTCGCCGGCGACTACATGGTGACCCTCACCGCCCAGGTGGAGGGTCAGCGGACCAGCGTCGACATCCGCTACACCGTGGAGACGTCGCGGTGGTGGGGCCTGGTCGGCATCCTCGTCATCGTGGCCGTCGCGGCCGGGCTGTGGTACGTGTTCCGCGTCTACGGGCGGCGCTGAGCCATGACGGACCCGGTCATCTCCATCCAGGGACTGACCAAGCGGTACGGCGACGTGGTCGCCGTACAGCAGCTGGACCTGGAGGTGCGGCGTGGCGAGGTGTTCGGGCTGCTCGGCCCCAACGGGGCCGGCAAGACCACGATGATCCTCACCCTGCTCGGGCTGACCGAGGTCACCTCCGGCACCGTCCGGGTGCTCGGGCTCGACCCGACCCGGGACGCGATCGAGGTCAAGCGACAGGTCGGCTACGTCCCGGACGCGGTCGGGTTCTACCCGAACCTCACCGGTCGGGAGAACCTGCGCTACACCGCCCGCCTGGGCGGGCTGCGCGACGCCGAGGACCGGATCAGCGAGGTCCTGGACCAGGTCGGGTTGACCGGCGCCGCGGACGCGCGCGCCGGCACGTACTCGCGCGGCATGCTGCAGCGGCTCGGCATCGCCGACGCCCTGCTCCGCCGGCCGCCGGTGATGATCCTCGACGAGCCCACCGTCGCCATCGACCCGGAGGGTGTCGCGCGGATCCTCGCCCTGATCCGGTCCCTGCGCGACGAGCACGGCATGACCATCCTGCTCTCCTCCCACCTGCTCCACCAGGTCCAGGAGGTGTGTGACCGGGTCGGCATCTTCGTCGGCGGCCGGCTCATCGCCGTCGGCTCGGTCGAGGAGCTGGCCCGACGGCTCGCCGGCGGCCGCACCGTGATCGAGGTCGGCGTCGCCGGCGACGCGAGCGCGGCCGCGGCGGACCTGGGCAAGGTGCCCGGTGTGGACAAGGTCGAGCAGGAGGGCCCGCTGCTGGTGGCGGTGTGCCGCCAGGACGTCCGGCCGCAGGTCGCCGCCGCGCTGACCGGTGCCGGGCACCAGCTGCGGCACCTGCGCCAGCGGGAGAGCCACCTGGACGAGATCTACCACCGCTACTTCCATGAGCAGAGCAACTGAGATCCTTGAGTAGAGCAACTGACGTCCATGAGCAGAGCAACTGAGGTCCTGCAGCGCGCCCGCGGTGCGGTGGCGGGTCTGACCCGGCTGCGCACCGCGGCGGCGGCGGCCGTCGACAGAGTGCCGGGCCTGGCGCGGGTGCGCACCGCGGCCGGGGCGGCCCTGCGCCAGGTGCGGTCCCGGACCCGCCCGCCGGACGTCCTGCCGCGCGGCTGGGCGGTGGTCGCCCGCAAGGAGCTGGCCGACCACCTGCACTCGGCCCGCCTCTTCGTGGTCGCCGGGCTGCTCGGGCTCAGCGGCGTGGCGGCGGTCTACGCGGTCGGCGGCGCGATCCGGGAGGTGGCGCCGCTGGCGTCCGAGGCGCCGTCGCTGTTCCTGCGCCTGTTCATCATCCCGGTGGAGAACACCCCGTTCGCCTTCGTCAACCTGGTGGCACTGATCGGGCCGCTGCTGGGCATCGCGTTCGGCTTCGACGCCATCAGCTCCGAACGCAACCAGCGCACGCTGCCCCGCCTGCTGGCCCAGCCGATCCACCGCGACGACATCATCAACGGCAAGTTCGTGGCCGGCATCGCGGTCATCGGGATGCTCCTGACCGCGCTCATGGCGGTCGTGGCCGCCGTCGGCATCCTCCGCCTGGGGATCGTGCCCTCGGCCGAGGACATCGGACGGATGCTGGTCTACCTCGTCGTCACGGTGGCGTACATCGGCGTCTGGCTGGCGTTCGCGCTGCTGCTGTCCATCGTGCTGCGCCGTGCCGCCACCGCGGCCCTGTCGGCGATCGGCGCCTGGCTGGTCTTCTCCCTGCTCGCCGGCCTGCTCGTACGGATGGTCGCCGGGGTGTTCACCACCGAGGGCACCCTGGAGAACCTGGAGCTCCGGCAGGCCCTGAGCTGGTTGTCACCGGCGATCATCCACGAGCAGATCACCGCCGCCCTGCTGCGGCCGGAGCTGCGGACGCTCGGCGTGATCCTGCCCGAGCAGGCGTTCCGCCAGATCCCCGGCGAGCTTCCGATCGGCCAGAGCATGCTGCTGGTCTGGCCGCAGATGACCGCGCTCATCGCCCTCACCGTGGTGATGTTCGCCGCGGCGTACGTCGCCTTCCTCCGCCAGGAGGTCCGGGTCTAGGCGAGGGAGGTCCGGGTCCAGGCGGTCGGTACGCGCCGCGCGCCTGTCTGCCCGCCGGTCGCCCGCCGGCACGGTCGCGCATCCGCCGGTCCGGCCGTCGGCGTACGCTTCGCCGGTGGCCGCCCACCCCTGGCGGGCACCGGGTCGGGAGGTGACGAGTGACGTCGACGGGTCCGCCGCCACCACGGGTCGGTCCGGCCGCGCTCCTGCCGTACCTGCGCGGCCAGGCGGCACCGCTGGTGGCGGCGGCCGCGCTGTCGCTGGTGGCGGCGGCCGGCACGCTCGCCCAGCCGCTGCTGGTCCGGCTGGTGCTCGACGACCTGACCGCCGGTCGGCCGGTCGGGCGGTACGTGGTGCTGGTCGTGGCGGTGCTCGTGGGCATCGCCGGCGTCAACGGGGTGCGCTCCTACCTGTTGCAGCGCGCGGGCGAGGGGCTGGTCCTCGCGACCCGCCGCCGGCTGGCCGGTCACCTGCTGCGGCTGCCGGTCGCGGAGTACGACCGGCGCCGCACCGGGGACCTGCTCTCCCGGGTCGGCGCCGACACCACCCTGCTGCGGACGGTCGTCACCTCCGGCCTGCTGGAGCTGGCCTCCGGCGCGGTGGTCGTGGCCGGCGCGGTGGCCATGATGGTGGCCCTGGACCCGCTGATGTTCGCGGTCACGGTCGCCGGCCTGCTCGGCATGCTCGGCGCCGCCGCGATCGCGCGCCGGGTGCGGACGGCGTCGGCGCACGCCCAGGCGGAGGTCGGCGAGATGACCTCGGCCGTCGAGCGGGCCGTCTCGGCGGTCCGCACGATCCGCGCCGCCCGGGCGGAGGCGCGGGAGGCGGCGGTGGTGTCCGGTGCGGCGCGGGAGGCGTACGCCGCCGGCCTGCGGATGGCCCGGCTGACGTCGCTGGTCGGACCGACCGTCACCACCGCCTTCCAGGCGGCGTTCCTGACGGTGCTCGGCGTGGGCGGTGCGCGGGTGGCGGCCGGCGCGATGAGCCTCGGCGACCTGGTCGCGTTCGTGCTGTTCCTGTTCATCCTCATGCTGCCGCTGGTGCAGGCGATGACCGCGTACACGCAGCTGCAGGCGGCTCTGGGTGCGCTGCAGCGGATCGAGGACGTGCTGCGGCTGCCCACCGAGGACGCCGCGGACGCCCCGCGGCCGCCGACGGCCGGGCCGGCGTCGGGCGCGGCGGCCGCACCGGTCCCGCGGCCCGCGGCCACCGTGGCGGGCGGCTCGACCGGCGGACCCGCGACCGACACCCGTCCACCCGCGGTCGAGTTCGACCGGGTCGGGTTCGCCTACCCGGGCGGCGAGCCGGTGCTGCACCAGGTGAGCTTCCGGGTCGGGCAGGGGACCCGCACCGCCATCGTGGGCCCGTCCGGCGCCGGCAAGTCCACGCTGCTCGCGCTGGTGGAGCGCTTCTACGACGTGGACGAGGGTGCGGTACGCGTCGGCGGCGTGGACGTGCGCGACCAGCCCCGCGACGTGCTGCGGGCGCGGCTGGGCTACGTCGAGCAGGAGGCGCCGGTGCTCGCCGGCACCATCCGGGACAACCTGCTGCTGGCCCGGCCGCACGCCACCGAGGAGGAGGTGCGCCGGGTGCTGGCCGCGGTCAACCTGGCCGAGCTGGCCACCCGCGCCCCCGAGGGTCTGGACGCCCAGGTCGGCGAGGGCGGGGTGCTGCTGTCCGGGGGCGAGCGCCAGCGGCTGGCCATCGCCCGCACCCTGCTGGCGGCGCCGCCGATCCTGCTGCTGGACGAGCCGACCAGCAACCTGGACTCCCGCAACGAGCAGGCGCTGCGGGCCGCGATCGACGCCGCGGCCGCGGACCGGACCACGATCGTCGTCGCGCACCGGCTGGCCACGGTGGTCGACGCCGACCAGATCGTGGTGCTGGACCGGGGACGGGTGGTGGCGACCGGCCGGCACGAGGAGCTCGCGGCGACCAACCCGCTGTACCGGGAGCTCGCCGCGCACCAGCTCCTCGTCCCGTGACCCGCCCGGGCGGGCGGGACGCGACCGTCGCCGCGGACCGGCCCGGACCGGGCCGGTCCGCGGCGGGTCACCGGGTCACGGGACCGTGCCGGTCGTCAGTAGCGGCACACACCGGTCGGGAAGATCTCCTCCAGTCGCTGCCGTTGCTCGCGGGTGGGCCGCCAGTCGCCGTAGCCCCCGCGGGCGATCGCCGCGGCCACCGGCTGCAGCTTGCAGAAGTAGACGTCGCCGGTGATCGGCGCCCCGGCCACGGTCCGCGAGGTGCCGTAGATGGGGAACCGCTGGGTGCAGGGGCCGGCGGGACGGTCGTTGAGGATGCCGTCCCACACGTGGTCCCCGCGGGCGATCTCGTTGCCGGCCGTGTCGAAGCAGCGGTCGACCGCCAGCGGTGGCTTGTTGCCGGCCACCCCGCGCTCCGGATGGGCGGCGATGTTGGCCATCCACTGGTCGATGACCATCAGTGCCTCCGGCGTCTGGTCGAACGCCGCCTGCGGCCGGGCGTCGGTGAACCAGATCACCTGGTTGGAGGCGTCACCGTCGTGGTTGAGCATCCGCTGCCGGGCGGCGAACGACTGGTGGGAGTTGTGCATGTCCAGCTCCTCCTCCAGGTAGTGCCGCCAGTCGATGACCGGGATGTCGATGTCGCCGGTGAAGACGAGGCCCGCCTCGTACGCGGCCCGGATCGCCTGCCGGTCACCGGTGGCCCGCGGCGCCGGGGTGAGCCCCCCGTCCGGTGACAGGTTCATGTTCCGCGAGCTCCACGGGTCGAACTGGGACGGGTTCGCGCACGCCGCCGGCACGAACGGGCAGCCCTCCGGCACCATCTGCGACTGCGGCTTCCAGGAGCCGATCCGGGCGTTGAGGTCGAGGAACTCCTCCGGGGTGAGGAACCCGTCCCGCAGCGCCTGCAACCCGTACTGCACGCCCACGTTGTCCCAGGTGCTGCGGGCGAACCCGTCCGGGCCGACCCCGTAGATGGTGCGCAGGTCGTCCCAGTGGGTCCAGTGCACGGTGTCCACCACGCCCGGCGGGTCCATGTGCTGCCACAGCGGGTCCACCGAGGTGCCGAACCAGGTCGGGTTGAGCGCCAGCGGGGTGAGCCCGCGCCAGCCGTTGACGCACTCGGTGGAGCCGGGCGCCCCGCCCCGGTACGGGTTGGGCACGGTGGCGCTGGCGTTCATGCCGATGAGCGCGGTGCGGTTCTCCCAGTCCTGCCACTTCGGGTTGTCGCCGTCGGTGACGTCCATGTAGTACTCGAGCAGCTCGCAGTCGCCGACGTGGATGGTCTGGGTGACCATGTCCGGGTACGAGTACTGCGGGATGGCCGCGTCGATCACCCGGTTGCCGTAGTTCTGGCCGTAGATGTACTGCTGGATGGCGCCGCCGGAACCGCCCACACCGACCGTGTAGAGCGGGACGCCGTGCCGCTCGATGAAGTGCTCCTTGAGCATGAGCGCGGTCTCGCCACCCAGCTGCAGGTTGTAGTGCACGTTGGTGCGGGTGCCGGTGGAGAAGATCAGCGCGTACCCGAGGCCCAGGGCGGTCGGGTCCATGGCGCTGCCGGTCAGTGTGCCCTGGTTGTGGCCGATCGCCACCCCCCCGCTGAATACGTAGATGACCCGGCGGTTCCAGGATGAATGGTCCGGGTCGGTGGCACCGGTGCCGGCCAGCGCCTCGGAGACCGGCGCCAGCATCGCGATCTGGTAGATGAACCGGTTGATGGTCCCGCGCTCCCGCCGGACCACGAAGTCGACGGTCTTCCCGTCGAGCGTGGTGGTCGTGGCCAGGTCCGCCGGGACCGTGCCGTCGGTGGGGAACGGCGCGAACTGCCCGCTCGTGGTGCGGTAGAAGTAGCGGATCTGCGTCTTCGCCGAGCAGTCGCGGCTCCAGCCCAGCACCTGGTCGGTCTTGTTGCCGCCCGCGTCAAGGGCGTAGACGCGCATGCCCTCGCCGTCCTGGTTGTCGATCAGCGGCTGCCCGAGCTCGGCCTGTTCGGTGCGGCACAGGAACGGGTACTGCTTCGGGCCGGAGAAGATCGGCCCCTCGATCGGGTGGTTGCGCAGGATGAGCCGGGCGGTCGGCCCCGTGGTGCCGGCCCGGGCCCGGACCTCGTTGTCGCCCAGGGCCAGCCCGTCGACCAGGCCGGTCAGGCTGTGCCCCTGCGCGTCGGGGGTGAACGCGCCGGTGACGTCCCGGCCGTCCACGGTGATCCGGACCTCGGACAGGTCGACGAGCGGGCCGGCGAGCACCCGCAGCAGGGCGTCGCCGCCGCTGACCTGGTGCGGGGCGCTGGAGAGCACGTCGATGGCCAGGCGGCGGCCGGGCAGCTGCGCGGGGGTGTCCGCCTGGGCGGACGGGGTGAGGGCGAGCGTGACGGTGGCCGCGGCGAGCACGGCCAGCGCCGCCCGCACCCGGCGGCCGGGCGGGACGCCCCGGCGCGTGACCGGGTGCGCCGGGGAGGCGGTGCGGTCCATGGTCTCCTCCAGGTGACCGGTGGGGCGGTTGTTACCTGAGGGTCACCTGTGTCGGGCGGGCCGGCAACCCGAAGGTCGCGGATCCGACCGGGCCGGCGCCGGAGTGGACCGGTCCGGCGCCGCGGATCCGGCGGGTACGGCCGTCGGGGGCGCGGACCGCGGTGCCGTACCCTGGCAAGGCGGTTATGGGTACCAAGCGTGACGAGTTTCCCCGCCGCGACGAGCACGGACGCGTCGCCGGCCTGGCCGACCTGCTCGCGCTGACCGGCGCCGCCCTGGTGACCAGCGCGGTGGTGCTGGTGCTCATCGACGCGGTCAGCGCCCTGCTGGGGTGGGGACGCTTCGGTGACTCCACCGGCTGGCTGGCGCTCATCCTGCCGGCGTGGCTGTTCATCGTGGAGGAGCTGCGCGCCTGGCGGCCGGTGCGGGGGCGGCTGGCCGTGGCGCTGTCCGGCGGCCTGGCGGCGCTGGCGCTCGGCGTCGGGGCGGCGGCCCTGCCCGCCGGCGCGCCGCCGCTGGTGTCCGGCGGCGTGGGAGCGGCGGTCGCCGCCGCGGCGTACGCGGTCTACTGGTTCCACGGCATCCGGTGGCTGGCCCGCCGGGAAGGGAGCGTCTCATGATGCCGGTGGTGAAGTACACCCTGGCCAGGCTCGGCCTGCTGCTGGCGGTGCTGATCGTGCTGTTCGCCGTCTTCCCGGGGCTGGACCCCCTGGTCACGCTGCTGGTGGCGTTCCTGGTGTCGTTCGTGCTCTCCTGGTTCGTGCTGCGCGGCTGGCGGGACGAGATGGCGCACGCGCTGGCGGACTCGGCGCGGCGGCGCCGGGAGAGCCGCGAGCGGCTGCGCGCCGCACTGGCCGGGGAGGACCAGCCGGAGTCGCCGCCCGCGTCCGGCGACAGTGGCCGGTCGGCGGACCCGGCCGGCTGAGCCGCGCCGCCACGCCGCCGACCGTCACGCCGCCACGCCGGCGCACCGGGACGCCGGTCACGCGTCGGCCGGTGCGCACGTCACACCGGTACGCCCGTCGCGCCCTCCGCTGGGAACGTCCGCTATGGTGACGGTGACCGCGTCACAGCGAAGCCGGTGGGAATCCGGCGCTGTCCCGCAACTGTGATGCCCCGTCCGTCGGGGATGAGCCAGGTCGCCTGTGCCGTGGTCGCGAACCAGCGCTCTCGAGGAAGGGCGCCTCGCAGACAGGGCGGCGACCCCCTGTCGGCGACGCACCGGACCTCGACCGACAGGAGGGAAGCGATGAGACGACATGCCCTGCTCCTGACCGCCGCCGCCGCACTGGTGCTGGCCGGATGCGCCGGCAACGGTTCCGAACCGGACAACGGTGGTACCGCTCCGGCCGGCGACGGCTTCCCGGTGACCGTGGGCGAGGTCACCCTGCAGGAGCGGCCGACCGCGATCGTGTCGCTGTCGGCGACCGCCACCGAGATGCTGTTCGCCGTCGGGGCGGGCGACCAGGTGGTCGCCGTGGACGAGTTCTCCACCTACCCGCCGGAGGCGCCCACCACCGACCTGTCCGGGTTCACGCCCAACGTGGAGGCGATCACCACCTACGACCCGGACCTGGTGGTGATCTCGTACGACCCGGGCGACCTGGTCGCCCAGCTCAACGCCCTGGACATCCCGGTCCACCTCGCCCCCGACAACCCCTCGACCCTGGACGACATCTACGCCCAGATCGAGGACATCGGCGCGCTGACCGGGCACGCCGACGAGGCTCGGCGCCTGATCGAGAAGATGTCGAGCGAGATCGACGCGATCGTGGCGGAGGCGCCGGAGCGGGACGAGCCGCTGACGTACTACTTCGAGATCGAGAACACGCTGTACGCGTACACGTCCGCGAGCATCGTCGGCACGCTGCTGGAGATGATCGGGCTGGAGAACATCGCGGTCGCCGACGACCCGTCGCAGGTCAGCGTGCAGCTGTCGGCGGAGTTCATCGTGGACGCCGACCCGGACTTCATCTTCCTCGCCAACGCGCAGTACGGCGAGAGCGTCGAGACGGTCTCCGCCCGGGAGGGCTGGGCCGAGCTGACCGCGGTGCGGACCGGGCGGGTTGTCGAGCTCAGCCCGGACATCCACTCCCGGTGGGGACCGCGCGTGGTCGACCTGCTGCGGGAGATCGCCGATGCGGTGAGCCGGGCGGAGTGAGGTGACCCACCCCTCGCCGGCGCGCCTGCGCTGGCGATGGCTCGTCAGCGGGGTGGCGGCGGTGCTGCTGGCCGCGATGGCGGGCCTGTGGCTGGGCCCGGTCCGGCTGCCGCCCGGCGCGGTGGTGCTGGAGGTGCTCGACCTCGTGCCCGGGCTGGACGTGGACTCCGGGCTCGACGACCGCCAGGCCGCGATCGTCACCCGCATCCGGCTGCCCAGGGTCGTGCTCGGGCTGCTCGTCGGTGCGCTGCTGGCGCTGGCCGGCGGTTGCTACCAGGGCGCGTTCCGCAACCCGCTGGCCGACCCGTACCTGCTCGGGGTCGCCGCCGGTGCGGGTCTGGGCGCCACGGCCGTGCTGTCGGTCTACCGTGCCGCCACCGGGACCGCCGCCGTACCGGCGGCGGTCCCGCCGGCCGCCTTCGCCGGGGCGCTGGGGGCGGTGACGCTCACCTACCTGGTGGGGGCGGCCGGTGGCCGGGACCGGTCGCCGGCGACGCTCATCCTGGCCGGGGTGGCGGTGTCGGCCTTCCTCGCCGCCGCCCAGACCTACCTGCTGCAGCGGCACGTGGACACCATCCGGGAGGTGTACTCGTGGCTGCTGGGCCGGCTGGCCGGGGCGGACTGGGGTGACGTGCGGCTGCTGCTGCCGTACGCGGTGGTGACGACGGTGGTGGTGCTGGCGATGCGGCGGGAGCTGGACGTGCTGTCGGTCGGCGACGACGAGGCGGCCGGGCTGGGCCTGCACCCGCAGCGCTCCCGCTACCTGCTGGTCGGCGCGGCGTCGCTGGGCACCGCGGCCGCGGTCTCGGTCGCCGGGCTGATCGGGTTCGTCGGCATCATCGTGCCGCACCTGGTCCGGCTGGTCGCCGGCTCGTCGTACCGGGTGATCCTGCCGCTGTCGATGCTCTACGGTGGCGCCTTCCTGGCCCTGGCGGACCTGGCCGCCCGGGTGGTGGACACGCCGCGGGAGGTGCCCATCGGCGTGGTGACCGCGTTCCTCGGGGCGCCGTTCTTCGTGCTCGTGCTGCGGACCGCCCGGAGGGTGCCGGTATGACCGTCCCGACCGGTCCCGCGGTGCGGGTGCGCGGGTTGGCGGTGTCGCTCGACGGCGCGGAGATCCTGCGCGGGGTGGACGTGGAGGTGGCCGCGGGCGAGTGGGTGATCGTCATCGGGCCCAACGGCGCCGGCAAGTCGACCCTGCTGCGGGCCATCGTGGGCCTGGTGCCGTCCGCCGGGGACGTGCGGCTGTTCGGCCGGGACGCCCGCCGGATGCGCCGCCGGGAGCGGGCGCGGCTGGTGGCCACGGTCCCGCAGCAACCGGTGGTGCCGCCCGGGATGACGGTGTTCGACTACACCCTGCTCGGCCGCACGCCGCACCTGCGCCCGCTGGGGCGGGAGTCCGCGGCGGACCTGGCGGTGGCCACCCGGGTGCTGCAGCGGTTGGACCTCACCGAGTTCGCCGACCGGGAGCTGTCCACTCTCTCCGGCGGCGAGCGGCAGCGGGTCCTGTTGGCCCGGGCGCTGGCGCAGGAGGCGCCGCTGCTGCTGCTCGACGAGCCGACGACCGCCCTGGACGTCGGTCACCAGCAGGAGGTGCTGGAGCTGGTGGACGAGCTGCGCCGTGCGGGCGGGCTGTCGGTGCTGGCGACCATGCACGACCTGTCGCTCGCCGGCGGGTACGCCGACCGGATGGTGCTGCTGGCCGCCGGCCGGGTGGTGGCCGCCGGTCCGGCGGCGTCCGTCCTGACCGAGGAGCTGCTCGCCACCCACTACCGGGCCAGGGTGCGGGTGGTCCCGGGTGACCACGGCCCCCTCGTGGTCCCGGTCCGCCCCGCCTCCGCCGGCCCGGCCGGGCCCGCCGGCGATGCGCGGATGTGATTGCCCGTCCTCGGCCAGGCGCACTAAGGTGCAGTCTCGACGCATCGACCGCGCAGGGGTGTCCGTGGACCGGTACCAGCGTTGGAACGCGCTGATCGAGATGTTGACCGAGCGCGGCCGCCTCACGGTGGACGAGGCCGCGACCGCGCTGGCGGTCTCCCGGGCCACCATCCGCCGCGACCTGGAGCAGCTCGCAAAGCAGCAGGTCATCACCCGTACCCGCGGTGGCGCCGTGGCCAACGGCGTCTCCTACGACCTGCCGTTGCGCTACAAGTCCGCCCGGCACTCGGAGCAGAAGCAGCGCATCGGGGTGGCCGCCGCCGCGCTCGTCGAGCCCGGGGCGGTGGTCGGTCTGACCGGTGGCACCACCACCACCGAGGTCGCCCGGGCGCTCGCGCTGCGGCCGGAGCTGTCCCGCGGCGCGGACGGTCACGCCCCGCTGACCGTGGTGACCAACGCCCTCAACATCGCCAACGAGCTGCTGGTCCG
>DATGOE010000164.1:0-4521 GCA_035306365.1 Natronosporangium sp.
GGGCCTGACACGGCCGGCTCGGGGAGCGTGCGGTGCGGGCCGCCGGCTACCCGGCGGGCGCGTCACGATGGCCGTCGCCGCCTCCGTCTCAGCGCAGTGGCTCCACCGCCACCGCCCGACCTCCCGGAGAACGTCCGGTCCGTGCCGTTAGGACGCGACGGACCCGGGTGCGCCGGCACCGGGATCGATCCGGGTCGGTCCGGCGGCCGACGGCCGCACGTCGAAGTCGAAGATCTCCGTCGGCAGGTACAGGGTGGCGCAGGAGTTCGGGATGTCCACCACCCCGGAGAACCGCCCCTCGACCGGTGCGGCACCGAGCAACAGGTACGCCTGTTCGCGGCTGTAGCCGAACCTGGTGAGGTAGTCGATGGCGTGCAGGCACGCGCGCTGGAAGGCCAGCTGTGAGTCCAGGTAGCGCTGCTCGCCGTCGGTGGTGACGGAGACGCCGGTGAACGCCAGCCACTCGCAGTACCGCGGATCGGTGCGGCCCGGGATGAAGACCGGCGTCGACACGTCGTACGTCGCCATGCCGCCCTTGATGAGATCGACGTGCAGGTCGATGACGCCGCCCATCTCGATGGCGCCGCAGAACGTGATCTCGCCGTCGCCCTGCGAGAAGTGGAGGTCGCCGACGGAGAGCTTGCCGCCCGGCACGAACACCGGATAGAAGATCCGGCTGCCCTTGGTGAGGTTCTTGATGTCCTGGTTGCCGCCGTTCTCCCGCGGCGGCGCGGTCCGCGCGGCCTCGGCCGCCACCCGCTCGAAGTCGGAGCCGCGCAGCGAGCCGAGGATCGCGTCCCTCGGCTCGGGCGGGAGCGACAGCGGCGGTACGCGGTCGGGGTTCGTGGCCCGCAGCGCCGACTCCCGTTGGTTCCACCTCGCCAGCAGGTCGGCCGACGGAGCCGTGCCCATCAGCCCGGGGTGGATCAGCCCGGTGAAGGTGACGCCGGGGATGTGCCGTGACGTCGCCTGCTGCCCCCGGAAGTCCCAGATGGCCTTGTAGGCGTCCGGGAAGAAGTCGGTCAGGAACGAGCCGCCGTTGCGCTTGGCGAAGATGCCGGTGTAGCCCCAGCCCTGTCCGGCCAGCGGACCGGAGTCCTCCTGCGGCAACGGGCCGACGTCGAGGATGTCGACCAGGAGCAGGTCGCCGGGCTCGGCGCCGTCGACCGCGAACGGCCCGCTCAGGGCATGCACGATCGTCAACGGCGCGTCCCGCACGTCGTCCGCGGAGTCGTCGTTGTGGATCTCGCCGTCGAACCACTCCCGGCAGTAGACCCGGAACGACTGACCGGGGCGAACCGTGGCCACCGGCGGGATGTCAGGGTGCCACCGGTTGTGGCCGACCTTCTCCTGGTCCCGGAACTTCCGGTCCGAGTCGAGCGGGAACAGCACCTCGGGCATGGCTGGGTCCCTTCACACGTGCCGCCGCGGGCACACGTACCGCCGGCTACGGCCGGGGCAGCCGGGCATGGGCCGGGTTGGCGGGGCGACGTCGCCGCCGCCGTTGCGGAACCGCCGACACCACCTCGGGAGCCTCCGCACTCCGCACGGCCGCGTCGATCGCCGTCGCCAACCGACGCGGTGTGCGGTTGAGGGCCGGCGCCGAGAACACCCGGGCGGCGTCGGTCCCGCAGACCGGACAGGGCGTGGCGGCGGTCGCCTCGCCGATCGGGAACGACACCGTGAACTCGCGGTGGCGGGTACACCGGTACTCGTACGTCGCCATCCCCGCTCCCTCCGGTCGCGGTGAGCGAGCCAGCCGCGCGCCTACGGTGCGTTGTGACATGCACTGCCAAGTATCGGATGCGCACGGTGGCTCCGCAGCGAAACGCCGTATTCGCCACGGCGACGCCATGTTCGCCGACGGCGGTGACGCCATGTTCGCGGACGGCGGTGACGCCATGTTCGCCGACGGCGGCCGGGTCGGCGGGCCGGCGCGAGGCCCGCACCCACATCAGGCGCTCACCGGCGGGCGCGACCCGGACCGCCGTCCGGTGGTGGGTCGCGGGTCCGGGCGATGACGGATATCGATGAGACGTACGCCGCCGGCGGGAGCGGTCGACGCCAGGGATGTCTCGGTGGCGGAGATCACACCGATTGGATCCGTATTGTCGCAGATAATCGGGCGCAGCGGCGTCGCCTGCGCGCCGCGTCGTGACCAGAGGTGATCCGACCACATGTGACCAGGTGTCGTCATGGCAGCCCCTCCCCCCGACGATCTCCGACGCGGCCGACGGCCGGGATCCCACCGTGCAGGCGGGCGGCCCCCATCCTGGAAGGGAGTCCACCGCCGGCAGACGTGGTGGTCCCGGGCGACCCCGGGCACCCGGGCGGCCGTGATCGCCGCGGTCGTCGCCCCACTGCTCATCGCATGGGGTACGACGCTCGCCCCCGACCGGTTCCAGGGTGATCCGTCCGGCCTGCGGGGTCAGCCCGACGGGCCGGGGATGACGGCGCCACGCTCGGCGGGCGTGCGGCCGGGCGAGCAACCGTCCACGGCCCCGAGGGTGGAGACCCGGCTGGTCGCCGAGACCCAGGAGATCCCGTTTCCGGTCCAGGTCGTCCGGCTGTCGTGGCTCCCCCAGGGCACGGAGGTGGTGCGGGTCGACGGCAGGCCCGGGGTGCGGAAGGTGACGTTCGAGGTCACCCTCATCAACGGGGTCGAGGCGGACCGGACGGTGGTCTCGGAGGAGATCGTCCGCGAGCCGGTCTCGAAGGTGGTGGCGGTCGGCACCGGACCCGTGCCGCAGTCGGCTCCGGGCGTCCCGGCACCGTCGACTCCGCCGCCCGGCCCGGGGTCGACCCCCGCGCCGCCGCCCACGCGAGGGCCCGACCCCACGCCGGTCCCGACGCCGCCTCCGGGGACCGCGCCGACTCCCTCACCCGGGCCCACCCCCACGCCCGGACCGACCCCGACCCCCGGACCCACCCCGACGCCCGAGCCCGATCCGACCCCCGAGCCCGGCCCGACCCCCGAGCCCACTCCGGCGCCCGAGCCCTCCCCGCTCCCGGAGCCGACCCCCACGCCGGAGCCGGAACCGTCCCCGGTGCCGGAGGAGCCGCCCGAGACACCGCCACCCGCGGAACCGCTGTGAGTGCCACCCCGGCCGGGGCGCCGCACCGGGTACCGGCGGTCGGGTCGCGGCACTGGATCGTCCCCGCTGGACGGGCGTAGCGTGGAGAGGTCCGGCCCGACGACGAACGGGGGGTGTCGTCATGGGTATCGGTCAGTCACTGCGCAAGCTGGCGGGCCTGGCCAGAGACAAGATCCGGCCCGAGCAGGCGGGCAGCGCCATCGACAAGGCGGGCGACAAGGTCGACCAGGCGACCGGCGGAAAGTACGCCTCAAAGGTCGACAAGGCACAACAGAAGGGCAAGGACGCCGCGCAGAAGTACCTGCGGCGCGAAAAGTAGCGGCTCTCGCACGGGTGGCGTCGCCGGGGGTACGGGTGGCGAGGTCCCGCTGCGCCGCCCCGGCGCGTGACAGCGCGGCCGGCGTAGTCGGCGCCGGTGCGGCGCCGGTCGCAGTGCCCGGAGCGGTCGGGGCGACCCCGCCCTCCTCCGCGCCGGCACGTCCGTCCACGGCGAGCGCGGCGACGACCGGGACGTGGGCGAGCGCGTCGGGCATCCGGCTCACTTCTTCGATGCCTCCCCGGGATGCCTCCCCGGGTCGGTCAGCCTGACACCGTACCCGGGGCGGCGCCACGCCACCGGGTGGCCCCGCTCTCATATCCTGCGTCACAAGCCGCAAACAGACCGCTACCCCGCGGCAGAACGGCCTGCGGGCGAGAGGAACGCGCTATGGCGCAGGATGTGTGGTCCCAGTGGTTGCTCGAGCGCCGGTTCGGCGGCGACTCGGCACAGCGCGACCGCACGCTGGCGCGGCTGCTGCCGATCCGCGACCGCGTGCTCGACAATGCGGACCTGCGGCCCGGGGACGTCCTGCTCGACGTGGGCACGGGAGACGGGCTGATCGCGTTCGGCGCGTTGGAGCGGCTCGGACCGGACGGCACGGTGATCATGAGCGACGTCTCCGGCGAGCTTCTGACGCTGTGCCGTGAGGCGGCGGACCGGGCGGGGGCCGGGCGTCGTTGCCGGTTCGTCAAGGCCGCAGCCGAGGACCTGTCGGAGGTCGCGGACGAATCGGTTGATGTCGTGACCACGCGGTCGGTCCTCATCTACGTGACGAGGAAGGCGGACGCGCTGGCCGAGTTCTACCGGGTCCTGCGACCGGGCGGGCGGATGTCGCTGTACGAACCGGTCAACCGCTACTTCGGCCTACGCCCACCGCCGACCCGGTGGTGGGGCTTCGACGTGACACCTGTTCAGGACCTCGCCGAACGTGTGCGCGCGGAGTACGACCGGGTGCAGCCGCCGGATGCCTCACCACTGATGGATTTCGACGACCGTGACCTCGTGCGCATGGCGACCGACGCCGGTTTCAACCCGGTCAGCCTGACGCTGGAGGTCGACGTGAGCCGGGGCGACCACTGGTCCTCGTCCTGGGAAGCGTTCCTCCAC
>DATGOE010000165.1:0-10147 GCA_035306365.1 Natronosporangium sp.
GCCACGCCGGGGGTGGTGGCGATGGTCTCGATGAGTCCCGGTCGCAGCTCCGCCGGCTGCAGGTAGGTGACCCGCACCCGCACGACGCCGTCGACCGCGGCCAGCTGCGGCAGCAGCTTCTCCAGCGCCCGCGGGTCCCCCCGGTCCTTGCCGTACGAGGTGGAGTTCTCGCTGACCAGCAGCAGCTCGCGCGCACCGGTGCGGGCCAGCCACTCGGCCTCGGCGAGCACCTCCTCCGGCGGGCGGGACACGAACGCCCCCCGGAACCTGGGGATGGCGCAGAACGCGCAGCGCCGGTCGCAGCCGCTGGCGAGCTTCAGCGGCGCCACGGGACCGGCGGTGAGCCGGCGGCGCGGCACCGCGCGCAGGTGCGCGGGCGCGGCGGCGTCGACGGTGGCGTGCCCGGGCACGACCACGCCGCTGCCGTGGCGGGCGGCCGGGGCCAGCGGCAGCAGCCGGCGCCGGTCGCGCGGGGTGTGCGCGACCGGGCGCTCGCCGGCGAGCACCGCCGCGAGCCGGGCGGAGATGTCCGGGTAGTCGTCGAAGCTGAGCACCGCGGCCGCCTCCGGCAGGCTGTCGGCCAGCTCACGGCCGTACCGCTCGGCCAGGCAGCCGGCGGCGACCACCTTCGCACCGCCGTCGGCGGCGGCCAGCAGCGTGTCGATCGACTCCTGCTTGGCGCTCTGGATGAACCCGCAGGTGTTGACGAGCACCACGTCGGCGCCCCGGCCGTCGGTGGTCATCTCCCAGCCGTCACCGGCCAGCCGCCCGGCCAGTTCCTCGGAGTCGACCTCGTTGCGGGCACAGCCGAGCGTGAGGACGGCGACGCGACCGCGCGGCAGCGGCGACGAGGAGGTGGACACCACCCGAGGGTACCGGCAGGCGCGGTCACCACGCGCTTGGCCGGCCGCGGGGTGTGGTCACCGGACCCGCGCCCGGGCGGCCGACACGGGCGCCAGCCGGCCCGGTCGCGCGGGCTCGGCGTTCCGGGGTGCGGTGTCAGCCGGCGCGGCGCAGCGCGTCGGCGAGCGTGGCCAGGCCGACCGGGCCGAGCGCCAGGGCGGCGGTGTGCCACCGCTTGAGGTCGAAGTCCACGCCCTGCCTCGCCTGCGCCTCGGCCCGGGCCGCCAGCCAGGCCCGTTCCCCGAGCTTGTACGAGATCGCCTGGGCCGGCCAGCCGAAGTAGCGCACCACCTCGGGCCGTACCCGGTGCTCCGCGAGCCGGCCGCGCTGGCGCAGCACCTCGCACGCGGTCTCGAATGTCCACCGCGGTCCGTGCCGTGCCGCCTCGTCGTCGGGCAGGGGAAGGTCCAGGTGCACCCCGATGTCGATGACGACCCGGGCGGCGCGCAGCGCCGAGGCGGTCAGCATGCCCAGGCGCTGCCCCGGGGTGGCGAACCACCCCAGCTCGTCGGAGAGCCGCTCGGCGTACAGTGCCCAGCCCTCGCTGTGGCCGCTCACGCCGGTCAGCCGGCTGAAGCGCGACAGCGACTCCCCCAGGACCCGCAGCTGCCCGAGCTGCAGGTGGTGACCGGGCACTCCCTCATGGAACACGGTGGTGAGCTCGGACCACACGGCGAACCGCTCCCGGTCCCCCACCGGCCACCAGGTGCGGCCCGGCCGGGAGAGGTCCTCGCTCGGCGGGGTGTAGTAGGCGGCCCCGGCCGAGGAGTCCTCCACGGTCACCACGTCCACGGTGCGCAGCGGGGCGGGGATGTCGAAGTGGACGCCGTGCAGGCGGGAGATCGCCTCGTCGTGGCGTTCCTGCAGCCAGCCCCGGTAGGCGTCGACCCCGGTCACGACGTCGGTCCGGTCCAGGTACGCGACGGCCTCGTCGACGGTGGCGCCGGGGCGCACCCGGTCCGCCTCGGCGTCCATCTCCCGCTCGATGCGCCGCAGCTCCTCCCAGCCCCAGTGGTAGGCCTCCACCGGGTCGATGGTGTCCCCCAGCGACAGCCGGCTGGCGGCGGCGTACCGGTCCGGACCGACCCCGTCGGCCTCGGCGGCCCTCGGCGCGTACTCCCGTCGCAGCCAGTCCGCGGTCTCCGCGTAGGCGGCGTGGGCGGCGGCCGCGGCGGCGGCCAGCTCGTCACGCAGCGGGCCGTCGCCGTAGGCGGTCACGACCTGGTCGAAGCTCGCCGCGTCGGCGTACCGCTGCGCCTGGGCGGCCGCCTCCACCGCCTGCCGGCGGGCGGCGACGAGGCCACGGTCGGCACCGGCGGCCAGTGACGCCCGCCAGCTGCGCAGCATCTGCGGCACGGCGGCGACCCGGGCCACCACGGCGCGCCACTGCTCGTCGTCGCCGCGAGGCATGAGGTCGACGTTGTTGCGCAGCGTCTGCAGCAGACCGAACGGGGCGCGCACCGACCGCAGGTGTTCCCCGAGGTCGTGCAGGGCCAGCTCGGCCTCCAGCCGCTCCCGCAGGTGGTCGGCTGCCAGCCGGTCGGTGTCCCCGGTCGGGGTGAGCGTGGCCAGCTCCGCGAGGGTGTCGCGGATGAGCTGGGCGCGCGCGGAGTGCCCGTCGGGGCTGTAGTCGGTGCCGGGCGCGAAGTCGCCGGCCACGCCCCGCATGGTGGCCATGACCGGGTCGAGCTCACACGCGCGCTGGACGTAACGATCACACAGATCGAAGATCGGCGTCATGGGCATTGAGCCATGCTAACCATCTGCGCCGATCTTGGAGTTGCGGTGGCGACTTTGTCGGCCATGTCGACCATATCCGCCACCCGAAGTCCAAGATCGGCGCGGGAGAGGCGGCGCGGGAAAGGCGCGCGGGAGGGCGCGCGGGAGAGGCGCGGGAGGGGGCGGCGCGCGCGGTGGGGTCGGTCGGTCAGTCGCCGCCGAGGGAGGCGAGCACGTCGGCCAGCTCGTCCGGCTTGACGAGCACGTCCCGGGCCTTGGAACCCTCGGACGGGCCGACGATGCCCCGGGTCTCCATCAGGTCCATGAGGCGGCCGGCCTTGGCGAAGCCCACCCGCAGCTTGCGCTGCAGCATCGAGGTGGAGCCGAACTGCGAGGTCACCACCAGCTCCACGGCCTGGCGGAGCAGTTGCAGGTCCTCGCCGATGTCCTCGTCGACCTGCTTGCGGGTGTCCGGCCCGGGTGCGGTCACCTCCTGGCGGAACTCCGGCTCCCGCTGCTTCTTGCAGTGGGCGACGATGTCGGCGATCTCCGCCTCGGTGACCCACGCACCCTGGATCCGCATCGGCTTCGACGCGCCCATCGGCAGGTAGAGCGCGTCGCCGCGACCGAGCAGCTTCTCCGCGCCGGGCTGGTCGAGGATCACCCGCGAGTCGGCCAGCGACGAGGTGGCGAACGCCAGCCGGGACGGCACGTTGGCCTTGATGAGGCCGGTGACCACGTCGACCGACGGGCGCTGCGTCGCCAGGACGAGGTGGATGCCGGCCGCGCGGGCGAGCTGGGTGATCCGCACCACCGAGTCCTCCACGTCCCGGGGCGCCACCATCATGAGGTCGGCCAGCTCGTCGACGATGACCACCAGGTACGGGTGCGGGCGGACCTCGCGGTCGCTGCCGGGGGGCGACTTGATCAGGCCCTCGCGCACCTTGCGGTTGTAGTCGTCGACGTGCCGGACCCCCGCGGCGGCGAGGTCGTCGTAGCGCAGGTCCATCTCGCGCACCACCCAGTCCAGCGCGACAGCGGCCTTCTTCGGGTTGGTGACGATCGGATGGACGAGGTGCGGGATGCCCTCGTACCCGGTCAGCTCCACCCGCTTGGGGTCGATGAGCAGCAGCCGCACCTGGTCGGGCGTGGCGCGCATGAGGATCGACGCCAGCATCGTGTTCAGGCACGAGGACTTGCCCGCACCGGTGGCGCCGGCGATGAGGATGTGGGGCATCCGGGCGAGGTTGGCGACCACGTACCCGCCCTCGATGTCCTTGCCCAGCCCGACGACCAAGGGATGGTGGTCCGCCTGCGCCGCGCGGGAGCGCAGCACGTCGCCGAGCGCGACCGTCTCCGGGTCGGCGTTGGGAATCTCCACGCCCACCGCGCTCTTGCCCGGGATCGGGCTGAGGATGCGTACGTCCGGCGACTTCACCGCGTACGCGATGTTGCGCGACAGCTGTGTGATCCGCTCCACCTTGACACCCGGCCCGAGCTCCACCTCGTACCGGGTCACCGTCGGCCCGCGGACGAAGCCGGTGACGGCCGCGTCCACGTCGAACTGTTCCAGGACGCTCTGCAGCGCCTCGACCACCTGGTCGTTGGCCCTGCTGCGGGTCCGGCTGACGGCTCCGTGCCGGAGCAGGTTGAGCGGCGGCAGCGTGTAGTCGTCACCGAGGCCCGCCAGCGCCGGCTGCTCGGCCCGGGCGACCGGGGGTGAGTGTGCGGGCGCGACCCGCGGCGGCGGCGCCGGTCGTGGCACCGGGACGGGCGGCGGCTCCACGGCCGGCTCGCCCGGCGGCGTCAGGTCGCGCGCCAGCGCGCCCTGACGCCGCCGGGCGGGCCCTCGACGCAGCGGCCGGTGGACCTCGTCCTCCTCGTCGGCCCCGTCCTCATCGGCGTCGTCGAGGACCGCCTGCTCCGAGCCGAGTGGACGACCCAGCAGGAAGTCGCGCAACCATGCCAACCGTTCCGGTATCCGGTTGATCGGTGTGGACGTCACGACGAGCAGCCCGAAGGCCGCCAGGAGCAGCAGCACCGGGACCGCTACCCAGGCGGTCACCGCCTGGCCGAGCAGCCCGCCGACGCCACCCAGCAGCCCACCGGCCGACTCCCGTTCCACCAGCGACCGTGGTGAGCGGGCGAGGTCCAGCAGGCCGGTCACGGCGACCAGCAGCGCGGACCAGCCGACCACCGCGCGGCCACGCACCTCCGGCCCGGCCGGCGCGCGCATGAGCCGTACCATGCCCAGCACCAGCAGCGGCGGGAGGAACGCGGCGACCGCACCGACCGCCCGCCGGACCGCCATCGCGACGTACTCCCCGACCGGCCCGCCGCCGTCGAACCACACCGCCACCGCCAGCAGGATCGCCAGGGCCAGCAGGAACAGGCCGGCACCGTCCCGCCGGTGCTCCACATCGAGCTCGCGGGCGGTCGCGGCCTGCCTGCCCACCGCCCGGACGACCCAGCCGACGGCGTGGGCCAGGCCGTTCCACAGCATCGCCACCAGGACGATGGGATGACCGGGACCGCGCCGGGCGGAGCGGGTGGAGCGGCGGCGCGTCGACGCGGCGCGCGCCGGGGTGGCGCGGCGCCGGGAGGTGGAGCGAGAGGTGCGGCCCGCCATGCCTCACACCGTAGTGGGGGACCGGTCGGCGGCCCGGCTTTTCCTGGCCGTGTCCCGGCGCCACCGCAGGTACACCCCGATCCACGACACCACCACCAGGACGCCGACGAGCACCTGCAGCGCGCGCGTGTACCGCTCCGGGTAGAGGACCCCCTCCAGGTACCGGTCGACGAACCCGGCGGTGAAACCCTCCTGCCCGGCCCGGCGGCGGGACCAGTGCTCCGCGTACGTCAGCGGGCACTGCCAGCCCCACGGGTTGGTGACGATGAGCAGGCCCCAGGCGGACGCCACGAGGTGGAGCCAGACGGTGCGCGGCCAGCGCCAGGCGAGGAAGCCACCGACCACGACGTACGCGAGGTAGGCGGCGTGGACGGTGAGGATCAGGCTGGTCAGCACCTGGAAGAGCATCGGGCCTCCGCGCTCACATGGTAGGTCCGGCGGGTCGCGGCGACCACCGTCGCGACCGTCGCCCACGCCGCACCGGAGCCCCGGCACCAGGCTGCCGCCGGTTCGCTCCTTCCGGTGGAGCGGGTCGCCGTACCCGGGGCCGTCGCGGCGCTCCAGCTCGGCCAGGGACTCGCGGGTCGGCGCCGACGCCTCACAGTCCCGGTAGCGCGTCGGACACGTCGTACACCGGCCAGCCGTCGTCCCCCCGCCGCACCGTCGGGTGCGGGCGGTAGGGCTGGCTGCGACCGACCTGCAGCAGGTGGGTGACCGTGGCGCCGCGCATGGCCAGCGCGTCGGCGACCAGCATCCGGTGACACCGCCACCACGGGGTCTCGGCGCACATCACCGCGATCCGCTCCCCGGAGCGGGTGCGCGCCACCAACGCGTCGACCGCACCGCGGAACTCGGCGGTGTCCATGTGGTCGGCGTACCCGGCGAACGCGGCCTGCCGCAGGGCGGTGTGGCGCGACCGCTCCGACCGCGAGCGGCGGAGCCCGCCGAGCGCCTCGCCCTGCCACTCGTACCCGATGCCGGCCTCCGAGAGGCTGGCCGCCAGTGCCTCCCGCCCGAACTGCGGGTGCCGGCGCGAGCCGGGGAAGCGCCGGATGTCCACCAGCGTCTGGACGCCCGCCTCCCGCAGCACCGCGACCAGCTCGGCCACCGGGCGGGCGCCGTGGCCCACGGTGAAGACCTCCGGAACGCTGCCGGCCACGCCCGGCTCAGACCTCCAGCACCGTCGGCACGATCATCGGCCGGCGGCGGTAGGTCTCGTGGACCCACTTGCCGACGGTACGGCGTACCACCTGCTGGAGCTGGTGCGGGTCGGTCACGCCGTCGGCGGCCGCCCGGTCCAGAGCCTCGGTGATCAGCGGCAGCACCGCGTCGAAGACCGCCGGGTCCTCGGAGAAGCCCCTGGCCGACACGGTCGGGCCGCCGACCACCTTGCCGGTGACCGAGTCCACGACCACCGTCGCCGAGATGAACCCGCCGTCGCCGAGGATGCGCCGCTCGGTGAGCAGCGACTCCCCCACGTCCCCGACAGCGAGACCGTCCACGTAGACGTACCGGCTGCCGACCCGCCCGACCACGGCGACCCGCCCGTCCACGAGGTCGACGACGTCGCCGTCCTCGCACAGGGCGATGTGGTCGGGGTCGATCCCGGCCTCCACGCCCAGCCGGGCGTGCGCCCGCAGGTGGCGCCACTCGCCGTGGACCGGCATGAGGTTCTTCGGCCGGACGATGTTGAGCAGGTAGAGCAGCTCGCCGGCGGGCGCGTGCCCGCTGACGTGGACCTTCGCGACGTCCTTGTGGATCACGTTGGCGCCGGCCCGCGAGAGCCGGTTGATGACCCGGTAGACGGCGGTCTCGTTGCCGGGCACCAGCGAGCTGGCGAGCACCACGGTGTCACCGGGCTCGACGGTGATGTGCCGGTGGTCGCCGGTGGCCATCCGTCCCAGGGCGCTCATCGGCTCGCCCTGCGAGCCGGTGCACATCAGCACGATCCGGTCCGGGGGCAGCTCGCCCACCGCCTCCAGGGGGACCAGCAGGTCGGCGGGGATCCGCAGCAGCCCGAGGTCCCGGGCGATGCCCATGTTGCGGACCATGGAGCGGCCCACGAACGCCACCTTGCGGCCGTGCTCGGCCGCGGAGTCGAGCACCTGCTGGACCCGGTGCACGTGGGAGGCGAAGCTCGCCACGATGATGCGCCCGCCGGCCTTGGCGAAGATCGAGTCGAGCACCGGCCCGATCTCCCGTTCCGGGGTGACGAAGCCGGGGAACTCGGCGTTGGTGGAGTCCGACAGCAGCAGGTCGACGCCCTGGTCGCCGAGCCGGGCGAACCCGGCCAGGTCGGTGATCCGGCGGTCCAGCGGCAGCTGGTCGAGCTTGAAGTCGCCGGTGTGCAGCACCAGCCCGGCACCGGTCCGGATCGCCACCGCCAGGGCGTCCGGGATGGAGTGGTTGACGGCGAAGAACTCGCACTCGAACGGCCCGAGCCGCTCATGGTCGCCTTCGGTGACCGTCAGGGTGTACGGCTGGATGCGCCGCTCGATCAGCTTCGCCTCGGCCAGCGCCAGCGTGAACTGGGAGCCGACCAGCGGGAGGTCCGGCTTGTGGGCGAGCAGGTAGGGCACCGCGCCGATGTGGTCCTCGTGGCCGTGGGTGAGGACGACCGCCTCCACGTCGTCGAGCCGGTCCAGGATCGGCCCGAAGTCGGGCAGGATGAGGTCCACACCCGGCTGTTCCATGTCGGGGAACAGGACTCCGCAGTCGACCACGAGCAGCCGACCGTCGTACTCGAAGACGGTCATGTTCCGCCCGATCTCGCCCAGCCCGCCCAGCGGCAGGATGCGCAGCCCACCGGGGGGCAGGGGAGGTGGCGGACCCAGCTCGTCGGGCGCGCGGTCGGCGACCTGGGAGCTCATGCCGCGCTCGCCGGCAGCGGCAGCCCGGCGGCCGCGCAGTCCTCGCGCAGCTGTGCCACCTCGGCGGGGGTCGCGTCGACCAGTGGCGGGCGGACCGGTCCGGCCGGCAGTCCGAGCTGGTTCATCGCTGCCTTGACCAGGATGGTCCCTTGCGTACGGAAGATCCCGGTGTACAGCGGCAGCAGCTCGCGGTGGCGCGCCAGCGCCGCCGCGACGTCGCCACGCTCGTACGCTTCGATCATCTGCTTGGTGCCGACGCCGGTGAGGTGGGTGGAGGTCCCCACGACACCGACTCCGCCGACCGACAGCAGCGGCAGCGTCATCGCGTCGTCGCCGGAGTAGTACGCCAGGTCGGTACGGCGCAGGACCCACGACGTCTCGGTCAGGTTGCCCTTGGCGTCCTTGACGCCGACGATCCGGTGGTGCTCGGCCAGTCGGCACAGGGTCTCGGTGGCGATGGGCGTGCCGGTGCGTTGCGGGATGTCGTACAGGAGGATCGGCAGATCGGTCGCGTCGGCCACCGCGGTGAAGTGCCGGATGAGGCCGGTCTGCGGCGGCCGGTTGTAGTACGGCGTGACGACCAGCAGCCCGTGCGCGCCGGCCTTCTCGGCGGCGCGCGCCAGCTCGATGGTGTGGTGGGTGTCGTTGGAGCCGACGCCGGCGACCACCTTCGCCCGGTCCCCGACCGCCTCGACGACGGCCCGGACCAATGTCTCCTTCTCCGCGTCGGTGGTGGTCGGCGCCTCCCCGGTGGTGCCGTTGACCACCAGCGCGTCATTGCTCTGCTCGTCGACCAGGTAGGTGGCGAGCCTGGCGGCGCCCTCGGCGTCGAGCGCGCCGTCCGGTCGCATCGGTGTCACCATGGCCGTCAGGAGGCGGCCGAAAGGCCGCCGCGCATCCTCCGTCATTCCCCCAACCTAACCCGAAGCGGCCAGGGACGGAGCCACCGCGCCGACATCCTGCGCGGCCCGCGCACGCGGCACCGTTGCCGGGCGCAACCCGCCAAGCCGAGAGGCAGCGACCATGCGACATCCTGCGCAGACGCCCCGCCGGCGCCGGCGGGGCAGCGACCGGGACCGCGGGCGACACCGCCGCGACGCCGGCATCGCCCGCGGCCGACGGCCGGGCCCGAGCGCTCGGCGTAGCGCCAAACGCGCGCCCCGCGGCGGCGCGCCAGCGTACGATCATCGAAGCGACGGCACGCGTCCACGCGTGATGTCACATGTCGCTTGACCGACGCCAGTAACATGTCATAATGACATCATGGATCTGTCACCGTACCTCGAGGCGCTCCGTCGCGACCTGAGCGTCGCCGCAGCCGCGGGCGGCCCCGAGATCGCCAGGGCCGGCGAGCTGCTCGCCGGCTCGCTCGAAGCCTCGGCGAGGCTGTGCCTGATGGAGGCACTGTCCGACGCCGCGGCCGAGGTCACCACGAAGCTCGGCACCGCGAGCGTCGACGTGCGGCTGCGGGGCCGCGAGGCGGAGCTCGTGGTCACCACCATGGAGCCGGAACCGGAGGCCGCTCCCCCTGCGGGCGGCCCGCCGCCGGAGGTGTCCGGTGACGTCACCCGGATCACGCTTCGACTGCCCGTCCAGCTGAAGGACTCGGTGGAGCGGGCCGCGGCCAACGAGGGCATCTCGGTCAACGCGTGGCTGGTCCGGGCGATCTGGGCCGCGGTCAGCAGCGGACGCCCGACCTCGACGCCACCGTTCCCACCGGGCCCGCCGTTCCCGCCCGGCCGCGCCAGCTTCGGCCGCCGCGTGACCGGTTACGCCCAGGCCTGAGACCCCTGCCGACGACGACCGCCGGCGGCGGTGGGCAGTGCCGGCGGCCACCTGAGCCGATATAGATAGAGGTATTGTCATGCATGAGTTTCCTTGCGATGGCCCGGTCCAGGTGGACCTGCGTCAGGGCAACGGCACGTGCGAGTTGCGCGCCGAACCCCGGGACACCGCCACGGTGGAGGTCGAGCCGTACGACAACACGGAGGCCGGGCGGCAGGCCGCGCGCGACACGCGGGTGGAG
>DATGOE010000166.1:0-6089 GCA_035306365.1 Natronosporangium sp.
GGCGATCTACTCGTTCCGGGGCGCCGACGTCGGGTACTTCCTGCGGTTCGCCGAGGACTTCACCGACGCGCGCACGGTCCGGCTGGCCCGCAACTACCGGTCCGCGCCGCCGATCGTCGCCGCCGCCGTGCAGGCGATCGCACCGGCCAGCCTGGTCCGCGACCGGCGGCTGGAGCCCGCCCGGCGGGAGGCGGAGGCGCCCCTGCTGGGACGCTACGCGGCCGCCTCGGCCGCGGACGAGGCGCGGTTCGTCGCGCACACCGTGGACCAGCTCGTGGGCGGGGTGTCGCTCGGCTCCCTGGACTCCGGCCGGGTGGACTCGCGGGTGCAGGCCGGCGGGTACGGTTTCGGCGACATCGCCGTGCTCTACCGCACCGACGCGCAGGCCGCGCCGGTGGTCGAGGCGCTCGGCCGGGCCGGCGTACCGTTCCAGAAGCGCACCCACAACCGGTTGCGCGACCGCCCCGGGGTGGCGGAGATCGCCCGGGAGCTGCGGCTGCAGGGCCCGGACGGCGACGACGACGTGGCCACCCGGGTGCGGCAGGCCGCGCGAAAGCTCGCCGGCCGCCACGACCTGCCGTCGCTCGACCCGGAGACGGTGCGGGTCCGCCCCGAGGACGTGTGGTCCGCCGCCGAGCTGCTCGCACCGCTGGCCCGCGAGTGCGGGCGGGATGTGGCGAGGTTCCTGGCGGCGCTCGCGGCCGACACCGAGGTGGACGCCCTGGACCCGCGGGCGGAGGCGGTGACGCTGCTGACCCTGCACGCGGCCAAGGGTCTGGAGTTCCCGGTGGTCTTCCTCATCGGGGTGGAGGACGGACTGCTGCCGCACGCGTTCCCCGGGACCACGCCGACACCGGAACAGGTCGCCGAGGAGCGGCGGCTGTTGTTCGTCGGCCTGACCCGTGCCCGGGACCGGCTGTACGTCAGCCACTCGCGGCACCGGCCGAGCCCGTTCCTGCGCGACATCGACCAGCGCCTCTTCGAGCCGTGGCGCGAGGCGCCGGCCGCCCGCCGCCACGTCCAGCCCCGGCTGCTGTAGGCGGTACCGTGTGCACGCGGCGGCACGCCGCCGCGTGCACACGTTCGGGGAGGTCACCGATGTCGCGTTACGGACCGGCCGACGAAGGTCCGCAGGTGCCCGGCGAGGGGTACGGGTCCCCGTCGGACCCGTGGGACCAGCCCGCCGACCTGTGGCGCGGGCCGACCGTCCCGCCGCCGCACCGTCCGTCCGGCGAGCGCCCCACCCGGCCGCCCTCGCCCGGCTGGTCGAGCTATCCGGAGGACCCGGGGCCGGCGCGGTCGGCCTGGCCGGACGTGCCCCCGTCGGACGACCCTACACGGACCGACCTGCCCCCGTGGCCGGGCGGGTCGACGCCGCCGACGCGGCCGGGCCGGCCCGCGAGGGGCGGCCGGCCGCCGCGGCGGCGCTCCGGCCTGCTGATCCTGTTGATGGTCGTGCTCGTGCTCGTGGTGGCCGGGGGGGTGTGGGCCACGCTGAGGTGGGTGAGCGACGAGCCGGACCGGCAGCTCAGCGGACCGGGCGCACCGGACGGTGGGTCCTCCCCGAGCGCCGCCGCCGACGGCGGGGAGCAGGCCGAGGTCCCGGACGACCGCACCGGCATGGGGCCGGTGGTGGCCCAACCGGGCGACTGCCTGGTCAACGAGGGCACCGTGAGCGAGCCGGCGATGCGCATCGTGCCGTGCGACACCGACGAGGACACCGCCGTCTACCGCGTCCTGGCCCGGTTCAACGAGCAGGTCAGCGGCGAGACGCCGGAGGAGCAGGACAGGTCCGCGCAGGAGATCTGCCTCGGGACCGAGAACTACGAGGTCCACTACCGGTTCGTGGCCGCCGACCCCGAGGACAGCTTCGTGCTGTGCCTGGACCAGCGGTGACCGGGCCCACCCGGCGCCGGAGGTCAGGGGCGCCCGCGGGGAGGCAGGGCCGTCCGGCGGGGCAGGGCCGCCCGCGGGGAGGCAGGGCCGTCCAGCCGGGAGGTCAGGGCCTCCCGCGGCGTCCGGTGGCCCACGTCCGACACGCCGATAGCGGCTTCTAGCGCAATCTAACGCTCCGGCTAGATTGCCCGATACATTGCCAGACCATGGACCCGGTGCGGAACCCGTACGCTCCCGGGGCCGGGCAGCGCCCGCCCGAGCTCGCCGGCCGCGACCGCGAGCTGCAGGCCTTCGAGGTGGTCCTGGAACGGGTCGCGCGCGCCCGACCGGAACGGTCGATCGTGCTGACCGGGTTGCGGGGCGTCGGCAAGACCGTGCTGCTCAACACCCTGCGCTCGCAGGCGATCAGTCGCTTGTGGGGTACGGGGAAGATCGAGGCCAGGCCGGACCAGCAGCTGCGGCGCCCGCTCGCGGCGGCGCTGCACATGGCCGCGCGGGAGCTCGCCCCGCGGCACCGCGCCCCCGACCGGGTGGCGGCGTTCCTCGGCGTCCTGAAGGCGTTCGCGTTGCGGTCCGCTGGCCCGGACGCCAAGCTGCGCGACCGGTGGCAGCCGGGCATCGACGTGCCCGCGGCCACCGGGCGCGCCGACTCCGGCGACATCGAGATCGACCTGGTGGAGCTGCTCACCGACGCCGCGGAGCTGGCCGCCGACGTCGGCACCGGGATCGCCCTGTTCATCGACGAGATGCAGGACCTGGGTGCCGACGACGTCTCCGCCCTGTGCGCGGCCTGCCACGAGCTGTCCCAGTCCGGCGCCCCGTTGATCGTGGTGGGCGCCGGCCTGCCGCACCTGCCCGTGGTGCTGTCGGCCGCCAAGTCCTACTCGGAGCGCCTGTTCCGCTACCAGCGCATCGACCGGCTCGACCGGGAGGCCTCCGACCAGGCGCTGGTCGCCCCCGCCGCCCGCGAAGGGGTGCGGTACGAGGAGGCCGCGCTGGACGCGCTGTACGAGGCCAGCGGCGGGTACCCGTACTTCGTCCAGGCGTACGGCAAGGCCACCTGGGACCACGCCCCGCGCTCGCCGATCACCGCCGCCGACGTCCGCATGGCGCGGCCGGCGGCCGACGCGGAGCTGGCCGTGGGGTTCTTCGGCTCCCGGTACGAGCGCGCCACCCCCGCCGAGCGGGAGTACCTGCGGACCATGGCGTCGCTCGCGGCCGCCGCCGGGAACGACGGCGATGTCGCCGTGCCGACCGCGGAGGTGGCCCGGGCCCTGTCGCGGCGCCCGGCCTCGCTGTCGCCGGCCCGGGACGCGCTCATCAAGAAGGGCCTGATCTACTCCGGCGAGCGGGGCACGGTCGCGTTCACCGTCCCCCACTTCGGGCGCTACCTGCGCGGCCAGCCACTGTGAGCCCCGGGCCCGGCGTCCCCGGCGGCCGGCCGCTGAGTCCCGGCACCGGCGCCCCCGGCGGCCGGCCGGCGTGCGGGTCGGTTTCGCCACCGCGCTGCCGGGTACCGATGGCGCGTGGCGGCGCCCGCGAGCCCGCCCGAACAGGAGGTCCGACATGACCACGATCACCGAGTCGGTCGAGGTGGCCGTGCCGGTGCGCACGGCGTACAACCAGTGGACGCAGTTCGAGGAGTTCCCGCGGTTCATGGGCGGGGTGGCGGAGGTGCGCCAGCTGTCGGACACACGCACCCACTGGGTGACGACCGTCGGAGGGGTGACCCGGGAGTTCGACGCCGAGATCACCGAGCAGGTGCCGGACCGGCGCGTCGCCTGGGAGTCCATCTCCGGCGCCCGGCAGGCCGGCACCGTGGACATCGAGCCGGTGGCCGCCGACCGCAGCCGGGTGACGGTGCGGATGGAGTACGAACCGCAGAGGTTCACCGAGAAGGTGGCCGACGCCATGGGCCTCCTGCGGCGTCAGGTGCGCCGGGACCTGGACCGGTTCCGGGACTTCATCGAGGAGCGCGGCACCGAGACCGGTGGCTGGCGCGGGGAGGTCCGCGGCGACGAGCCTCCGGACGACGCCCGGACGTGGTGACCGCGTGCGCGGATGGGCACCGGGACGAGTGTGACGTTCGTGACCACGATGGTGGTCGTGGTCGATACGGGATGACGAACCGCGGATTGTGCGGTATCACTGGTACGACGACCAGGCCGGCCGGCGCCGGCACCGACTCCAGGATCCTTGACACGACGGGGGTGACGGCTCGCTGTGAGCGCGCAGGTCGACCGGTCGCCCCCGTTGCCAGCCGTTGTCGACCTGTCCCGCCCCCCGCGGACGCTGTCCCGGCCACGCCTGCGGACGCGTACCCAGGTGTGGCTGGTGCTCGCCACGATCGCCGCCGCGTACGCCGCGGCGTACGCGTTCGGGCGGCGGTACACGTTCTTCGACGTGAAGATCTACCACGGGGCGGTGGAGTGGTGGCTCGCCGGCGGTGACCTGTACGAGTTCATCGCGCCCGGCACCGTGCTCGGCTTCACCTACCCGCCGTTCGCGGCCCTGGCCATGCTCCCGATGGCCACGATGTCGGCCATCTCGGCCGGATGGGTCAGCGCGGTGGTCTCCGTGGCGGCGTTGGCGATGGTGCTGGCGGCGATCCTGCTCCCGATCACCGACCGCCTGGGCTGGCCGCGCGGGCTGGTGCTGGGCATGGCGCTGCCGCTGGCGCTCGCGCTGGAGCCGGGCCGGGAGACGCTCGGCTTCGGCCAGGTCAACCTGATGTTGTTCGGCCTGATCATGGCCGACCTGGTGGCCCTACGGGCGCGTACCCGCGGCGGGCACGCGGCCGCCGCCGGGCCGGAGCGCGCCGGACCGGAGCACATCGGGCAGGCGCTGCGCCGGTTCTGGCGGTCCGGGGCGTGGGCCGGGGCGGGCATCGGGCTCGCCACCGCCGTCAAGATCACGCCGGGTCTGTTCATCGTCTACCTGCTGCTGTCGCGGCAGTGGCGGACCGCGGCCGTGGCCACCGGCACGTTCGCGGCCGCCAGCCTGGTGGCGTTCCTGGCCGCCCCGCGCGAGTCGTTGGCGTACTTCACCAGCGTGCTGTGGCAGACCGACCGGGTCGGCGCCGCCGACTTCACCCCCAACCAGTCGCTGGCGGGGGTGTTCGCCCGGCTGTACGACCAGACCCACGCCCCGACCATGCTGTGGGTCTCGTTCGCGGCGGTGTGCGCCGCGCTCGGGCTGTCCCGGGCCGTCGCCGCCCACCGGGAGGGGGACGAGCTGGCCGCCTTCACCCTGGTCGGCCTGACCGCGGTCATCCTCAGCCCGATCTCCTGGACCCACCACCTCGTCTTCGTGATCCCGGCGATCGTGGTCATGGGCGACGCCGCGCTGCGCCACCGGCTGGCCAGCCGCGGGCTCGGGCTCGGCCTGTCCGCGCCGTCGGTGCGCTACGCGGCCGCGGCCGTCGGCACGTACGTGCTGTTCCTGGTGTCCCCGATCTGGTGGGTCCACCACCGGCTGCCGGAGGGCTCCCACTACGACAGCGGGCTGTGGGGCGTGCTGGCGGAGAACTCGCTGGCCCTCGGCCTGATCGTGCTCGTGGCGGCGATGCCGTGGCGGCCGGGTGCGGAGCCGGCGTTCGGCCCGGCCCGCTCCCGCCTGGCCGGCGTGCGCGCCTGGTAGCGCGGCGGATACCGTCGACCGCGTGCAGCGGTGGGAGTTCTGGATCGACCGGGGCGGCACGTTCACCGACATCGTCGCCCGGCGGCCCGACGGCACCCTGGTGACCCACAAGCTGCTGTCGGAGGACCCCGACCGGTACGCCGACGCGGCGGTGGCCGGCATCGAGGCGCTGCTCGGAACCGCGCCCGACGCCCGGACCGTGTCGGTGGTCCGGATGGGGACCACGGTGGCGACCAACGCGCTGCTGGAGCGCACCGGGGAGCCGACCGCGCTGGTGATCACGCGCGGGTTCGGCGACGCGCTGCGGATCGGCTACCAGAACCGGCCGCACATCTTCGAGCGGCGGATCGTGCTGCCCGAGCAGCTTCCCCGGCGGGTGATCGAGGTGGACGAGCGGATAGCCGCCGACGGCACCGTGCTGCGGCCGGTGGACCTCGACGCGCTGGAGAAGGAGCTGCGACAGGCGTACGACGAGGGCGTCCGCGCGGTCGCCGTGGTGTGCCTGCACAGCCACCTGTACCCGCAGCACGAGCGGGCGATCGGTGAGCTCGCCA
>DATGOE010000167.1:0-16677 GCA_035306365.1 Natronosporangium sp.
GGCCAGCTCGAACTCCGGCTCGTCCCGGCCACGGGCGGCGTTCTCGACCCGCAGCCGCTCGTACGGGAACTCCGCCTGCGGGTAGTGGTAGCGCCAGCTCATCCACGAGTGCGTCGGGGTGGAGTCGGTGTACCACCAGTACTCCTTGGCGTCCTCGCCGTGGTTGCCCTCCGGACCGGCCAGCCCGAAGATCCGCTCCTTGAGGATCGGGTCCCGGCCGTTCCACAGCGCCAGCGCCAGGCAGAAGTTCTGCCGCTGGTCGCAGACGCCGGCCATGCCGTCCTCGCTCCACCGGAACACCCGGGAGCGGGCCTGGTCGAACGGGAAGTAGTCCCACGCGGTCCCGTACTCGCTGTAGTCCTCCCGGACCGTCCCCCACGCCCGCTCGGCCAGGTACGGGCCCCACGCCCGCCAGTCGGCGACGCCCTCGTCGGCCTCGCGCAGGCGCGCCCGCTCGGCCTCACCAGGCGCGCGCTCCGGTTCACCGTCTGCCACGCCGGCCATTCTTGCCTGCCCGCCCGAGCGGGCCGGCGGCTGCACGCCCGGATGTGGCCCGCACGGCAGGGGCTTTGAGTGGGTATGGGGGTGGTGTGGTACCGATGATCCCGATCGGGTTCGGGCCGCAGGTGTGTGGCGACCTCGCTGCCGGCGCGGCCCGCGAGTGGCTGGTGGCCGACGGTGCCGGCGGCTACGCCAGCGGCACGGTCGCCGGGCTGGCCACCCGCCGCTACCACGGGCTGCTCGTGCCGGCCGTCGCCGGCCCGGCCCGGCGCCGGGTCGCGCTTGCGGCCCTGGACCCGGTCGTGCAGCTGCCCGGCGGCGCTCGGGTGCGGCTGGGGACGCACCAGTGGGCCTCCGGTGCGGTCGACCCCGCCGGGCACGCGCTGCTGGAGCGGTTCGACCTGGTCGACGGGCTGCCCCGGTGGCGGTGGCGGGTCGGCGAGGTGGTGCTGCAGCGGGAGCTGGCGATGCGCCACGGGCGGCCGCACCTGGCCGTCGTCGACCGGCTGCTGGCCGGCGGGCCGGTGGAGCTGGCGGTCGACGTGCTGTGCACGTGGCGGGACGCCCACGGCGAGCGCACGGCCGCCGGGCCGCCCCCGGTGGTCCGCCCGGTGGCGGGCGGGGTGGTGGTCGAGGACGCGTACCGGCTGTCCGGACCGGGGTGGGAGCCGGCCGGGGACTGGTGGTACGGCGCGTACCACCGGGAGGAGGCCCTCCGCGGGCTCAACCCGGTGGAGGACCTGTGGCACGCCGGCCGGTTCACCGCCCGGCTGTCGAGCGGCGAGGCCCTGCCGGTGTCCGCCTGGGCCGGAGCTGCGGGTGACCTCGGCGGGTCCCCGGAGCCGGCCGAGACGGTCGTGGCGGCCGCCCGCGACCGTCACCGCCGGCTCGCCGCGCGTGGCCGCGACCCGGTGGAGGCGACGCTCACCGTGGCCGCCGACGCCTTTGTCGTCACCGCACCCCCCGGGCCGGACGTGGTGGCCGGGTACCCGTGGTTCGGCGCCTGGTCGCGGGACACCATGATCTCGTACGAGGGTCTGTTCCTCGGCACCGGTCGCGCCGAGGAGGGCCGGCGGCTGCTGTGGGCGTACGCCGGGACGCTGTCGGAGGGGATGCTCGCCAACACCGCCGACACCGGGCGGGTGGAGTACAACACCGCCGACGCCACGCTGTGGTTCGTCCACGCCGTCGACCGGCACGTGGCGGCCACCGGCGACACGGACCTGGCCGCGGAGCTGCTGCCGGTCCTGCGGGAGGTGGTCGCGCGGCACCTGGCCGGCACCCGCTACGGGATCCGGGTCGACCCGGCCGACGGCCTGCTCACCCAGGGCGCCGACGGGCAGGCGCTGACCTGGATGGACGCCCGGGTGGCGGGGGTGCCGGTGACCCCGCGCGCGGGCAAGGCGGTGGAGGTGGCGGCGCTGTGGGTCAACGCCCTGGGCGCGCTGGCCGAGCTGTGCCGGCGCACCGGCGCCGACCCGGAGCCGTACGCGGCCCGGCGCCGGGCGGCGGTCGCCGCGTTCCGGCGCACCTTCCCCGCGCCCGGCGGCGGGCTGTACGACCTGCCCGGCGACCCGACCTGCCGGCCCAACCAGCTGGTCGCGTACGCGCTGCCGTACGCGCCGCTGGCGCCGGAGCCGGACGCGCTGCGGGACCTGGCGGCGGCCCTGCTGACCCCGTTGGGGCTGCGCAGCCTGGCGCCGGACGCCCCCGGGTACCGCGGGTTGCACCGCGGCGACCCGGCCGGCCGGGACCGCGCCTACCACCAGGGCACGGTGTGGCCGTGGCTGATCGGCCCGTACGCGGACGCGCTGACCGCGGCCGGGCTGCCGACCGCCGGCCTGCTCGACGGGCTGGTGGCCCACCTGTCGGAGTGGGGCCTGGGCTCGGTCAGCGAGACCGCCGACGGCGACCCGCCGCACGCGGCCACCGGGTGCCCGTTCCAGGCCTGGTCGGTGGCGGAGGTGCGGCGCACGTACGCCCGCACGCTGGACGGGTGACGGCGGCCGCCGGGGCGTCTGCGGTGCTCGGCGGTCTTCGGTCAGTGGCGTTCCGGCTCAGGCGGTCTCGCGTACCGGCTGCGGCCGGCCCTCCCACTTGGTGGACAGCGCCACCGTGGTGCGCGTGCGCGCCACCCCGTGGGTGCGGCTGAGCCGTACGATCAGCTGTTCCAGCTCGGCGATGGTGCCCACCCTGACCTTGAGCAGGAACGACTCCTCCCCGGCGAGGAAGTAGCAGGACTCGATCTCGGGCAGGGCGCGCAGCGCCGCCAAGACGTCGTCGATCTCGGTACCGGGCTCCTGCGCGACCCCGATCAGGGCCGTCACGCCGAGCCCGATCATCTCCGGGGTCACGTCCGCGTGGTAGCCGCGGATGAGACCCGTGGACTCCATCTTCGCGATCCGCTCGTGCACCGACGGGGGCGACAACCCCACCTTGCGGGCGAGCTCTGCGTACGACAGCCGGGCGTTCGCGCGGAGCAGGTCGATCAGCTGCCGATCGATGGCGTCCACGGCGACCAACCTACTCACCGTCGCCGCCCGTTGTGGCGGTGGCGACCCGTCACGGGTGTAGAAGTGGCTAACACGGGGAACCTACCACGCGACGGGTGAACCAGGATGAAACACGATGATGGCGTGCGAATGCTACCGGAGAGGCGATGATCGTCCGCGGTTCGAAGGAGCGCCGGACGAGTTACGGTAGTTGACGTGCGGATTTGCGCCATATGAGGGGCTTGCTTGTCGTGCCCGCTCGGGACCGTGAGGAGGGGGACGTGGACACTGGAGACCGTCTGCTGACGCCGGGCGAGGTGGCTGCGCTGTTCCGCGTCGACCCGAAGACTGTGACCCGCTGGGCGGCCGCGGGCCGGATCGGCAGCATCCGCACTCCGGGTGGTCACCGCCGGTTCCGGGAGTCGGAGGTGCGCGCCCTGCTCGAGGGCGGCGAGGTCGAGAAACTGCGCCGCGAGGACGAGGAGTCAGCCGGTTCCGAGGAGGCCTGACCGCCCGGTCCACCTCCGCAGCAGCGTGTGCCGGACCCCCACCGCATCCAGCACCTTGCCTGCCACGAAGTCCACCAGCTGGTGGGCGGTGGCGTCCGCCCCGACGCCGTAGAAGGCGGGGCTGGCCGGCAGGACGACCGCACCGGCGTCGTGCAGCGCGATGAGGTGCTCCAGGTGGCTGCGGGTCACCGGGGTCTCCCGCGGCACCACGACGACCGGCCGGCGCTCCTTCAGGTTGACCTCCGCCGCCCGTTGCAGCAGGTCCTTGGAGAGGCCGATGGCGATGCCGGCGCAGGCGGCCGTGCTGGCCGGCACCACCACCATGCCGCGTGCCGGGTAGGAGCCGGACGAGGGGCCGGCCGCCAGGTCGCCGACCGGCCAGTAGCGCACGTCGTCGCCGGACAGGTCGCGCGCAAGCCACGCGGCCAGGTCCTTGCGCCAGTGCGCGTCCCGGAACGGCCGGCCGGTCTCGTCCAGCAGCGTCAGCCGGGCCGCCCGGGACACGATGAGGTCCACAGGCTCACCCGCGTCGAACAGGCCGCGCAGGACGGCGGCCGCGTACGGGGTGCCGGAGGCGCCGGACACCCCCACGATCCACGGGCGGCGGGACGGGCTCACCGCAGACCACCGGTGACGAGCAGGTCGCCGACGGCGAACGCGAACAGCACGATGCCCACCACGCCGTTGACGGTGAAAAACGCGCGGTTGACCCGGGACAGGTCGTGGGGCCGGACGATCGAGTGCTCGTAGGCGAACGCGCCGGCGGTCACCACGAGCCCCACCCACCACAGCGCCCGCAGCCCGACCAGGTGCCCGTACCACACGAACAGGCCGAACGTGGCCGCGTGCGCGACCACGGCGGCGCGCAGCGCGAACCGCACCCCGTACCGCGCCGGCACGCTGCGCACCCCGATCCGGCGGTCCACCTCCGCATCCTGGCAGGCGTAGATGAGGTCGAACCCGCCGATCCACAGGCCGACCGCCGCGCCGAGGGCGAACGCCGGCCCCGAGCCGGCGAGGGTGCCGGTGACCGCCAGCCACGCGCCGACCGGCGCGACCATCTGCGCGGTGGCCAGCACCGCGTGCGGCCAGTCGGTGAACCGCTTGGCGTACGGGTAGACGACCAGCGGCACCACCGCGAGCGGGGCGAGCGCGGCGACCAGCGGGTTGAGTGCGGCCGCGGCGGCGAGGAAGCACACCAGCGCCACCGCCGCGCCCATCCGGGCGGTGCGCAGGCTCACCGCGCCGGTGACCAGCTCCCGGCCGGCGGTACGCGGGTTACGCGCGTCGATGTGTCGGTCGATGATCCGGTTGGCCGCCATGGCGAAGGTGCGCGCACCCACCATCGCCACGGTGATGAGGCCGAGGTCCGCCCAGTTGACCCGTCCACTGTCGACCCTCATGGCCGACAGCGCCGACAGGTACGCGAACGGCAGGGCGAACACCGAGTGCTCGATGGCCACCAGCCGCAGGAACGCGCGTACCGGCCGCAGGGCACGCCGCAAGGCCCCCCGCGTCGATGCGGCCTTCTCCGCCGACTCCCGCCCGACCTTCCCCGCCGATCTTGGACCTGCGGTGGCGGATGTAGGGGACTTGTCCGTCATTTTCCCCACCCCAACTCCAAGATCGGCGCGGGAGGGGCGGCTGGCGGGAGGGGTCGACGGGCCCGGGTCACAGTCCGTACTCCCGCCAACGGCGGTCCACCCGCGCCACGATCTCCGGCGACATCACCGCCTCCTCCGGCCAGCCGCGGGTGTAACCCTCGGTGGGGAGCTTGCGCGTGGCGTCGATGCCGGCCTTGCCGCCCCAGAACTGCTGGTACGAGGCGTGGTCGAGGTGGTCGACCGGACCGGAGGTGACCACCAGGTCGTGCGCGTAGTCCACGTTGCCGAACGCGCGCCACGCCACCTCCCGGTAGTCGTGAACGTCGCAGTCCTCGTCGACCACCACGATGAGCTTGGTCAGCGACAGCAGGTGGGCCCCCCAGATCGCGTGCATCACCTTCTGCGCGTGCTTGGGGTACCGCTTGCGGATCGACACGATGAGGCAGTTGTGGAACACCCCCGGCTCGGGCATGTCGATGTCGACGATGTCCGGGATCAGCAACTTGATCAACGGGAGGAAGATGCGCTCGGTCGCCTTCCCCAGCCCGTAGTCCTCCTGGGGCGGCTTGGAGGTGACGATCGAGTGGTAGACGGGGTCGCGCTGGGTCGTCATGCACTCCACGTGAAGCACCGGGAACGGCTCCACCGGCGTGTAGAACCCGGTGTGGTCGCCGAACGGCCCCTCCGGGAGCCGTTCGCCCGGCTCCACGTACCCCTCGAGCACCACCTGGGCGTGCGCCGGCACCCGGAGCGGCACGGTCAGGCAGTCCACGAGCTCCACGCGCTCGCCCCGCAGGAAGCCCGCGAACAGGTATTCGTCAATGTCGGCCGGCAGCGGCGCGGAGGCGCAGTAGCTGACCACGGGGTCGCACCCGAACGCGACCGCCACCGGCAGCCGCCGGCTCAGTTGCTCGGCGCGCGCGTGGTGGACGGTGGCGTCCTTGTGGATCTGCCAGTGCATGCCCAGCGTGTTGCGGGAGTGCTGCTGCAACCGGTACAGCCCGACGTTGCGCCGGCCGGTCTCGGGGTCGACGGTGTGGGTCAGCCCGTAGTTGTGGAAGATCCCGCCGTCGCCCGGCCACGTCCGCAGCGCCGGCAGCATGCCGAGGTCGACCTGGTCGCCCCGGTAGACCACCTCCTGGCAGGGAGCGGTGCGGACGCGCTTGGGGGGTACGGACTTCAGCTGCAGCAGCTTGCCCAGCCCGTCACGGATGCCGGACCAGCCGGCCGGCAGCTCGGGCCGGAGCAGCTCGCCGATGCGCGCGCCGATCTCGTCGACGTCCTCGACGCCCAGGGCCATCGCCATCCGCCGGCGGGTGCCGAACAGGTTGATCGCCAGCGGCATGGTGCCCCGGGTGGGGCGTTCGAACAGCAGCGCCGGTCCGCCGGCCCGGACGGTACGGGTGACGATCTCGGTGATCTCCAGGTCGGGGTCGACCGGCACCCGCACCCGGTGCAGCTCACCGGCGCGCTCCAGGGCGCGCAGGAACTCCGGCAGGTCCCGGTACGGGAAGGACGGGCCACCCATACCGGCCAGTGTGCCAAGCGCGGTCGGCGGCGGTCGCGGCGCCCGGCCGATCGCTGGGGTGGACGGGACGAACGGTGCAGCCGTACCGGAATCGGGCCGTGGCCACCCAACCGCTGGCGATGACGGCGCAGAGGCTCCTCGCACCGCCGGCCGACGAGGGCACCGCCGTGTCACTGCCCGCCACCGGTGGGCAGGCGACGCCGGACCCTGGTGGACCGGCGGTGCTGTGGACAACTGCCGGTGCTGTGGACAACCGCCGGTGCGGTCGCCGCCCGCGACTAGGGTCCCCGGCATGCCCTCGAGCCTGCACGAGGCGTTGGTCCACATGTTCCGGCACCGTCCCGAGCTGGCGGCCGAGCTGCTGACCGAGGCGTTCGGACTGTCCCTTCCGGAGTACGGTGGCGCGGCGCTCGGCTCCGGCGACCTCTCTCCGGTCGAGTTCCGGGCGGATGCGGTGGTCGTGCTCAGCGCGGACAACCGACCGGTGCTGGCGGTCGTGGTGGAGGCGCAGCTACGCCGCGACACGCGGAAGCGCTGGAGCTGGCCGGTCTACCTGACCACGCTCCGGGCGCGGCTGCGGTGCCCGGCGGTGCTGCTCGTGGTCTGCCCCGACGCCCGGACCGCGGCGTGGTGCGCCTCCCCGATCGTGCTGGGTCCGGGTGCGACCATGACGCCGTTGGTCCTGGGTCCGCGTGAGGTTCCGGTGGTGACCGACCCGGCCCGGGCCGGCCGCTGTCCGGAGCTCGCGGTCCTGTCGGCGATGGCACACGGACTTCACCCGGAGCGGGAAAAGATCTTCGTCGCCATGCTGGAAGCGCTGCGATCCGTCGATGCCGCGCACGCCACCCGGTACCATGACCTCGTGTTCGCGGCCCTCCCGGCAGTGGCACGGCACCACCTGGAGAAGCTGATGACCACCACGTACGAGTACCAGAGCGACTTCGTCCGGAAGTATGTCCACCAGGGTCGCGCCGAGGGCCGGGTCGAGGGCCGGGTCGAGGGCGAGGTTGCCGCGCTGTTCGCGGTGCTGTCCGCACGCGGCATCGACGTGCCGGACGACGCCCGGGCCCGGATCTCCGCGTGCACCGATCCCGATCAGCTCGAGGCCTGGATCCGCCGCGCCGCCACAGCCGAGTCGGTCGCCGACCTGTTCGAGTGAGCCCTCGCCGACTCAGCCGGCGTCGCGGACGACGCCCGTGGTGAGCGCGGACACGAGACGTTCCGCGGGGCCGGTGAACAGGATGCCCGTCATGAGCGCGATCTGGGACAGGTCGACGAAGTCGAGCAGGACCCGACCCCGCTGGAAGATCCGCCCGGCGCGGCGGGCGGAGAGCACCGCCTGGCGTGGTACCGACTCCAGCTCCTCGAACTCTCCCCTGGGTGTCTGGCTGGCGAGAAGCAGACGGCGGTCGGTCACCACGGCGTAGCCGATCTTCCCACTCAGAGCGGCCGACAACCGGTGGGCGTACGAGCCGACGTGCCCCGCCGCCGCCACTCCACCGATGATCTCATCCGGGTCGGCCGTGATGAGGCTGTCGGCTCCGATGAGGATGTCGACGGCGCGATCCATCGCCCTCCGCCACCGGTCGCGGTCGTCCCGAGGCTGCCCGTCCCGGAGGGCCGCCAGCACCTGGTCCCGAACGGTGGCGGGGAGGAACCGCAACAGATGCTCGACCTCCTCCGGGGACCGCTCCAACCGGTCGGCTCCGAAAGCGACCTGGCACGTCACGGCGACGAGGGGTGACTCGCCGGCACCGAGCAACGGCCGCAACTGCTCCCCGTACAGCTTGAGCCGGTCGATCACATCGGCATCCTAGCCAACCGGGTCCTCGGAACTGCTCCGCCAAGCCGTCCGTCCCAGGCGTAACGGGTCGGTCCCGCTTGAACCTGCTCGGTCGGACGGTCAGGCTCTCCGTTCCGCGGTCCCTCGGTCGGCTCCCCTCGCCGGCTCCCCGGTTCGCGGCGTCCTCCACGTCTCCCGCGCTCCCGACCACGCCCAGGCTGTCCCGTGCCCCATCCACTATGGAGCTTAGTCGTTTTGGCGTACCCGGTCCCGACGCTCATGGCCCTCCCCGAACCTCACCGGATCCAGCGCGCGGGAGCGCCCCGCGTCGTGTCCGGCCGGCCGGGTCAGCCTCCAGGTAGGCGACGAGCACCGCACGGATGCCGCCGGGCGTCTCTGGTCCCGACGGCGAGGTCGACCGCCTGCTCGGGGGAGTCGGCGACCAGCACGCCCGGCACCGCGCGGCCGTCCCGGTCGAGGATCCGCCAACCTCCGAGAACGACCACCGGTACGCCACCGCGGCGCATCGCGTGGGCCAGTTCGGACAGTGTCCCCCAGGACCCACCGACCACGATGACCGCGTCGGCGGACTGGACGATCACCGCGTTACGTGCCTGGCCGAGGTTCGTGACGACCACCGCGGACAGGTCCGGGCTGGCGCCGGAGCGGTCGGGGCCGGGCAGGACCCCGATCACCAGCCCTCCGGCCGCGCGGGCCCCGGCGGCGACCGCGGCCATCACGCCCGGCCCACCACCACAGATGACCGTCGCGCCGCGGGCGGCGAGCAGCTCGCCCACCCGCCGGGCGTGCGCCGCGTCCTCCGGGGTGCACGCGGCCGGGCCGCACACGGCCACCTGGAACCACCCGGGCGGGTTGCTCATGCCGCCACGGTAACCGCGTGCCCCGCCGACCGGGGCCGGGTCCGCGTAGGCTGGGGCGATGCACCGGCCACAGCTGGGGTTGCACCGGCCACACCTGGAGTTCGCGCTGGCCCTGCACGACCGCCTGCCGGCCGAGGGCAACCTGCCCTGGTCGCCGTACTCGGTGGCGTCGGCGCTCGGTCTGGCCGCGGCGGGAGCGCGCGGCCGCACGTACGACGAGCTGGCCGCCGCGCTGGCGCCCGGCGGTGACCTGGCCGGACTGGCGAAGGTGCTCGCCGAGGCGGCGGCACCGCGGGAGGCCGAGGCGGCGGTGGCGAACACGCTGTGGATGCGCCGCCAGTGGCGGTTCCGGTCCGGCTACCTGGACACCGTGCGGGACTGGCCCGGCGGCGCGGTGCGTACCGCGGACTTCGCCGGTGACCCGGAGGGTGCCCGCAGCCAGATTAACGAGGACGTGGCGCGGACGACCCGGGGGCTGATCCGCGAGCTGCTCGCCGCCGGCACGGTCCACCCCGACCTCGTCGCGGTGATCGTCAACGCTTTGTATCTCAAGGTGGCGTGGCTGTACCCGTTCCCGGAGGACGCCACCGCACCGGCGCCGTTCCACGCCCCCTCGGGCACCCGACCGGTGCCGACCATGCGGCAACAGGACAGCTTCGGGTACGCCGAGTCCGACGGCTGGCGGATGGCGACGCTGCCAGCCGGCGAGGTCGCCGTCGACGTGCTGCTGCCGCCGGCGGGCGCGCGGCTGACGTGGCCGGTCCTGGACGCGCTGCACCGGTCCTCGCGGCCGGCCAAGCTGGACCTCGCGCTCCCGCGGTTCCGCGTCGAGCACCAGATGACCCTCAACCCGTACCTGTCCGAGCTGGGGATCGGCGCCGCGTTCGACCGCGAGGCCGCGGACTTCTCCGGGATCACCGATCAGCGTCCGTTCTGGGTGGAGCAGGTGGTCCACAAGGCGGTGCTGCGCGTGGACGAGCGGGGCTTCGAGGGTGCGGCGGCGACCGCGGTGATGATGCGGACGGTGTCGGTCGACCTCAGTCCTCCGGTGCCGTTTCACGTGGACCGGCCGTTCCTGCTCCTGGTGCGGCACCGCCGCACCGGCGCGGTCTACTTCCTGGCCCGCGTGGCCGAGCCCTGACGGGCGTACTCCGCGGTTTCCGATCATGGCGGGCCGCTGCGGCGGCGTTCCGGCGTCGCGACGGGCCTACCGGGCGGTCACCGCGACGGGCCACGGGGGCCGTCACCGCAGGCGGCCTACCGGGCCGTTACCGCCCCGCCCGGTGCCACCGGTCACTACCGTGAGGGTATGGCCCGCCCGAACGAGGAGGTTGCGGCGCTCCTGCAGGAGTACGCGGACCTCCTCTCGATCACCGGGGGCGACGCGTACAAGGTCCGGTCCTACGGGCGGGCCGCCCGCTCCGTGGCCGGCTACCACGAGGACGTCTCCGGCCTCGACCTGGCCGGCCTCAAGGCGATCCCGAACGTCGGCACCTCCATCGGCGAAAAGATCCTGGAGTACTTCCACTCCGGGAAGGTGGAGGCGATCGAGGAGCTGCGGGCCCGGGTCCCCGCCGGGGTGCGGGAGCTGACCGCCATCCCCACCCTCGGGCCCAAGAAGGCGATGCTGCTGTACCGCGAGCTGGGCATCTCGTCGATCGCCGAGCTCGCCCACGCCCTCGAGACCGACCGGCTGGTCGGGCTGCGCGGCTTCGGCCCGAAGGCGATCGAGAACCTGCGCCACGGCATCGAGCTGCTGCGGCGCGACGGGGGACGGGTGCTCATCTCGGTCGCGATGACCGCGGCGGAGGAGGTCGTCGCCGAGCTGCAGGCGGTGCCCGGCTGCACCGCCTGCACGTACGCGGGCTCCCTGCGCCGGATGCGGGACACCATCGGCGACGTGGACATCCTCGCCGCGGCCGACGACTCGCGGGCGCTGATGGAGACCTTCACCAGGTTGCCGGCCGTGGCGGAGGTGGTGGCGCACGGGCCGACCAAGGCCACCGTGCGCACCCGGGGAGGCCTGCAGATGGACCTGCGGGTCGTGCAGCCGCAGGTGTGGGGCGCGGCGCTGCAGTACTTCACCGGCTCGAAGGCGCACAACATCCGTACCCGCGAGATCGCCGGCCGCCGCGGCCTCAAGCTGTCCGAGTACGGCCTGTTCCGGGAGCAGGACGACTCGCTGGTGGTGGCCGAGACCGAGCAGGCGGTGTACGAGCACCTGGGCCTGCCCTGGATCCCGCCTCCGCTGCGGGAGGACCGCGGGGAGATCGAGGCCGCGCTCGCCGGCGAGCTGCCGACGCTGGTGACCATCGACGACATTCGCGGTGACCTGCACACCCACACCGACCTCACCGACGGGGTGGCACCACTGGAGGAGATGGTCGCGGCGGCGCGGGCGCGCGGGTACCAGTACTACGCGGTCACCGACCACGCCCGCAACATGCCGATGCAGCGCATGACCGACGAGAAGATGCTCGCCCAGCGGGAGCGGCTGCGCGAGCTCGGACGGCAGGGGCGGATGACCCTGCTGCACGGCACGGAGCTCAACATCGGCCCCGACGGCAGCCTGGACTGGGACGACGACTTCCTGGCCGGCTTCGACATCTGCGTGGCCGCCGTGCACTCCCACTTCCAGCAGTCGCGCCACGAGATGACGCGCCGGCTGATCCGGGCGTGCGAGAACCCGTACGTCACCATCCTCGGCCATCCCTCCACCCGCCAGATCGGACGGAGACAGCCGGTCGACGCCGACTTCGACGCGGTGTTCGCGGCCGCGGCGCGCACCGGTACCGCGCTGGAGATCAACAGCTATCCGGACCGGCTGGACCTCAACGACGACCTGGTGCTGCGGGCACGCCGCCACGGGGCCGTGTTCGCGATCGACACCGACGCCCACGCGGTGGTGCACCTGGACTACCTGCGGTATGGGGTGGGCACCGCGCAGCGGGGGTGGCTGACGGCCGACGAGGTCATCAACACCTGGCCGTGGCGGAAGCTGCGGTCGTTCATCCAGGCCAAGCGCCGCGCCGCCACGGTGTCCCGCTGACGGCGGTACGGTCGCGGGCGGCCCGTTGTCCCGGGCCGGTCGAGGTCGTACACCCGCACCGGACAGAATGATGTCGTACGCCCGCACCGGGGAGAATGGTGAGGCGAGCGGGGCGTCCCGGCAACGGAGCAGTTTCGGAGAAGCTCCCCGGGCCGGCGCACACGTAGGTTCGGCGGCATGTTCACTGGTATCTCGCATCACGGCAGCTACGTTCTCGACCAGGATGAGGCGCTCGACTTCTATGTCGGGAAGCTCGGCATGGAGGTCCGAGCCGACGTCGACCTCGGCTTCATGCGGTGGCTGACCGTGGGGGTCCCCGGCGACCCGCACCGGGAGGTGCTGCTGGAGCGGCCGGGCCCGCCGGCGGTGAGCGAGGAGGCCGCGGCCCGGATCCGCGACCTGGTCACCAAGGGCGCGATGGGGCTGGCGCTCATCCTCACCACGGACGACTGTCGCCGGACGTACGCCGAGCTCGTGGCCAAGGGGGTGGAGACGACCCGGGAGCCGACCGAGCAGCCGTACGGGGTCGACTGCGCCATCCGGGACCCGTTCGGCAACCACATCCGGATCAGCCAGCCGGCCGAGCGGATGGGTGAGATCACCGAGGAGGTCCCCCAGCGGTGGGCCGCCGGCGCGGCCGGCTCCTGACCCACCGCGCCGGCAACCCACCGCGCCGGCAACCCACCGCGCCGATCTTGGACGTGCGGTGGCGGACTTGGTACCCATGTCGGGTTCTTCCGCCACCCAAGGTCCAAGATCGGCGCGTCTCGGGTCCCGGCCGAACGTCGCGTCGTGGCGCCCAATGATTAGGGCATTCGCCGCTTGTTGGCGTTCCCGTCGAGGGTGGATCCTGACCCGGAAGTGACGTGGCGCCGACCACTGTGAGGAGTGGTCGACGCCGCGCGACGCCCCGGCTGCCTGGCAGCCTCGACGCGGGTCGGGAGGCGTGGTGGTGACGTGTCTGACGGGAGCTCTCAGACGGTCGTTGGCTGCCTGTGCCGTGGGAGTACTGGTCGCCGGCCTGGGTCTGCCGCCCGCGGTGGCGGGCGCCTCGCCGGGTGACCGGGCAGCGGCCGACGCCGCGGAGGTGGCAGCCGCGGCCCAGCCGTCCAGCGACCCGGTGCAGGTCGCGCTCGCTCACCTGCGTGCGGATCCGTCCGGCGTGGGAGTGACGGGCGACGATGTGGCCGAGCTGGTGCTGGCGAGCTCTCACCGCAGTGCGCACAACGGCGTCACCCACGTGAACCTGAACCAGCAATTCAAGGGCCTGGAGGTGTTCGGCGCCTACGCCACGGTGAACGTGGCCGCCGACGGTCGGGTGGTGTTCGTCGGGGACAGCCTGGTCGCGGGGCTTGCGGCGGGTGCCTCCGGCACACCCGGCGCGCCCGGGCTGGACGCGGCCGCGGCGGTCGAGGCGGCCGCGGCCGAACTGGAGCTGGACCGGCCGGTCGGCCTGCGACCACTGACGAGGCGGGCGGGCCCGGCGCGGGAGACCGTCCTCTCCGGTGGCGGGATCTCGGACGCTCCGATCCCGGCGCGGCTGGGATGGCAGCCCACCGACGAGGGTCTCCGGCTGGCGTGGCAGCTCGTCATCGACGACACCTCCGACGCCCACCTGTGGAACGTGACCGTGGACGCCCAGACCGGTGAGGTGTTGCGGGTCGACGACTGGACCTCGCACGACAGCCTGGACGTGCTGGCCGCCACCCTGGCACGCCCCGCGTCGAGGTCGGCGTCGGAGCTGCCGGCGCCGGTGGTGTCGGCGCCGGACCCGGTGGATGACGGGTCGGCCTACCGGGTGGTGCCCCATCCCGCGGAGAGCCCGAACGACGCGGACCGGACGCTGGTGTCGACCCCCGCCGACGGCGCCGGGTCGCCGTTCGGGTGGCACGACACCGACGGGGCGCCGGGTGCGGAGTTCACCGTCACCCGCGGCAACAACGTGCACGCCTACCTGGACCAGGACGCCAACAACGCGCCGGACCCGGGCTTCGACGTGGACGGTGGGCCGGAGCTGGTCTTCGACTTCGACGCGGCGCTGGGCGGGCACGCGCAGAACTACCGGAAGGCCGCGACCACGAACCTGTTCTACTGGAACAACCTCATCCACGACGTGACCTACCGGTACGGGTTCACCGAGGCCGCGGGGAACTTCCAGGCCAACAACTACGGTCGCGGCGGAGCCGGCGGAGACTACGTGCGCGCCGAGGCCGCCGACGGTGCCGGCACCAACAACGCCAACTTCTCCACCCCCGCGGTCGACGGCACGGGGATTCCACGGATGCAGATGTTCCTGTGGCCGGGCGACCAGTTCGGACCGCAGAACCAGGTGGTGGTCGACGGGGTCGGCGGCCTCGGCGCCGGCTGGGCCCGGTTCGCCCGGGCACCCGGCGCGGCCGGGGTCTCCGGCGAGATCGTCGACGCGGGCGACGGCTGTACGCCCGGGGCGTACCCCGACCCGCTCCCCGACGGCGACTGGATCGCCCTGGTCACCACCGGGTCCTGCACGAACCCCACCAAGGGTCAGGTCGCGCAGGCCCAGGGGGCTGGCGCCCTGATCGTCGCCGGCGGGAGCGGAGGCGTCCTGAGCGGCGCGATCACCGCCCCGCGGGTCACGATCCCGGTGGTGAGTCTCAGCGCGGCCGACGGCGACACCGTCCGGGGCGCGCTGCCCGCCACCGGTACGGTCCGCCAGCATCCCGACCATCCGGGCATCCGCGACGGTGACCTGGAGGCCGGGATCATCATCCACGAGTACGGCCACGGCGTCTCCAACCGGCTCACCGGAGGGCCGACGGTGAACTGCCTGACCGGCGAGGAGCAGGCGGGTGAGGGCTGGAGCGACTACCTCGCGATCGCGATCCTGCTGGACCCGGCCCTGGACGACCCGGAGGGCCCGCGGGGCATGGGCCCGTACGCGCTGTTCCAGGACGACCGGCGGCACCCCGGCATCCGGCCGGCGCCGTACTCCCGCAACCTGGCCATCCAGCCCTTCACCTACGACTCGATCAAGTCCGGCGGCTGGTTGGACGGTTCGACGCTGTCGCTGCCGCACGGGCTGGGCCACGGCTGGGCGGCCGTGCTGTGGGACATGACCTGGGACCTGATCGACAAGCACGGCTTCAACCCCGACGTGTACGCCCCGTGGTACACCGGCGGCAACAACCGGGCCATCCAGTACGTCATCGACGGGCTGAAGTTCCAGGGGTGCGCCCCCGGGCTGCTGGATGCCCGCGACGCGATCATCGCCGCCGCCGACCTGCTCTCCGGCGGCGAGGACACCTGCACCATCTGGGCCAGCTTCGCCCGCCGCGGCCTGGGGTTCAGCGCCGAGCAGGGCAGCAGCGCCAGCCGCGACGACAACACCGAGGCCTTCGACACCCACCCCGACTGCCGGGAGGGCTTCGTCGGCGGGATCGCCGACCCGCCGGAACTCAACGTGGTCAACCGCGGCTCGGCCGCCAAGCTGGAGTTCAGCCTCGGCGGCTACCAGGGTCTGGACATCCTGGCGGAGAACTCCCCGTACTCGCGGCAGGTCGACTGCACCACGCTGCGCACGGAGGATCCCGGGGCGGAGACCATCACGCCGCGCCCGATCCCGGTCCCCGCCGAGACGCCCGGCAACTCCCGGCTGTCCTACGACCCCACGACCGGCCGCTACACCTACCCGTGGAAGCTCGAGCGGGACTGGGGCGGGACCTGCCGCGAGTTCGTCCTCACCCGCAAGGACGGCGTGCAGCACCGGGCGTTCTTCCGGATCGAAGCCGCTCCGGCGCACCTGGTCACCGGTCGCGTCCTCGACGCCGACGGCCTGCCGGTCGCCGACGCCACCGTCACCCTGCGCGGCACCATCTCGGTGAAGGCGACCACGGACCAGGACGGCCGCTACTCGCTCCCCGGGGTGCCGAGAGGCACCTACAACGCCACCGCGGCGGGTCCGGGCTGCCACGACCCGCAGACCCAGCAGGTGACCGTCGCCCGGCCGACGCTCCTCGACTTCACTCTCCCGCGGTGCACCCTGTGGCGGGCGTCGGTGGCCAGCAACGGCGTGGAGGGCAACGGGGCATCCCAGCGGTCCTCGGTGAGCGGTGACGGCCGGTACGTGGCGTTCGAGAGCCGGTCGTCGAACCTGGTGCCCGGTGACACCAACGGTGCCTCGGACATCTTCGTGCACGACCGGGTGACCGGGGTGACGGAGCGGGTGTCGGTGGCCAGCGACGGGACGCAGGCCAACGCGAACTCGTTCGTGGCTTCGATCAGCGCGGACGGTCGGTACGTCGCGTTCTACAGCATCGCCACCAACCTGGTGCCGGGTGACACCAACGGTGCC
>DATGOE010000168.1:0-7689 GCA_035306365.1 Natronosporangium sp.
TCGACGGTCAGTCGGTCGCGCAGCGTGTGCAGCCACGCCCGCAACACCCGGTACGCGAACCGGCGGTCCCCGGAGCCGAACGCGGCCGCGACGTCGGCGACCCACTTGTTGGCGGTGTGAACGGCGTGGTCGAAGTTGTCCGAGTTGGCCATGACGCCTCCCTGCCACCGTCGGCGGGCGGTCCACCCTCCGCCCATCATCGCCCCTGGCAGGGTCCCGGCGGGAAGGGTACGAAGACCCGGCATCGGGCGCCGCTGGCCGCCCGGGCGGCGACCGGGCCCCTGGCCGGCCCGGGGCCCGGCCCGGCCTGGCCGGGTCCCGGGCCCACGCGTCAGGCGGCGAACAGCAGCGTCAGGCCGAGGTAGGTGTACCCGACCATGAGCAGCAGCAGCGGGAGCTGGCCCCAGCGGGCGGCCTCGGGCGGGAACAGCCGGACCGCCCGGTCGTGGGCGGCCACCGCGCCCAGGATGTGACCGGTGACCACGGCCACCACCTGCAGGGTCGCCACCCCGGTCGGGGTGACGAGCGCGAAGCTCACGTCGGTCGGCCGCAGGCCCCACAGGTTGTCGCCGGTCCCCAACGGGTCACCGGCGAGGATGAACGTCCGCTGTCCCTCCGTGATGGCCAGCGAGTAGTAGTGGGCGACCACGTAGCCGAGTGCGATCGGCAGCAGCGAGTGCGCGAACAGCGCCGGCAGCCGGCCGCGGCCGCCCTCGATCCGCCCGCTGACGCGGGTGACGAGCAGGTACGCGGCGGCGAGGAGGGCGATGCAGCCGAGGAGGCCGAGCGTACCGACGAGGGTGGGCGGCAGCGGCGAGGCCTGCACCATGCGGATCCACGCCGGCGCGCCGGTGAGGCTGTCGTACGCGGTCGAGCCCAGCAACACCAGCACCACCGCGGCCAGACCCGGCACGGGCGGCTGCGAGTCCAGGCCGTCCAGCGGGTTGCGCAGCGCCAGCCGGCCGTCCCGTAGCCGGCCCAGCGGCGACAGGCGGGCCGCGAGGCTGGAGTACACCTCGAACGGGTCGACCCGCGCGAACCACGCCGACCCGAACAGCGCCGAGCCGACGAGCATGAGCACCGCGTACGTGGCGATCGCCAGACCCACGACCGGCAGCGTGGCCCGGGAGGCGGGCACCAGCTCCAGCCACACGAACGCGCCCAGCAGCACCGCCGCCGGCCAGTAGCCCAGCCGGGCGGGCAGCCTCAGCGGGCCGTCGGCCGGGTCCCGGCCGCTGACCCTGGACAGCACCAGGTGGAACGTCCGCAGTGGGCTGACCGTCCGCCAGACCGGTCCGAACAGCAGCGACAGCAGCGGCACCCACACCCACAGCACCACGTACAGCGCGCCGGGGGCGGGGTTCTCCACGGGCGCCTCCGGTCCGGCCACCAGGGCCACCACGATCCACAGCCCGACGACCAGCCCGGCGACCCGCAGGCTCCACCGGAAGGCCGGGGAGTCGAGGACGCCGGCCAGCCAGCCGGGGAGCGCCAGCCCACGCTCGTCGCCGCGCAACTTGGACCGCCGCCAGGCGAAGGCCAGGATGATGAACGTCGCCAGCAGCGCGATGACCGCGCCGGCCAGCGCGTCCTCGAACGGCAGGGGCAGGTCCTGACGGCCTCCGATCCCGTGGGCGAGTGCGCCCCCGGTCACCGCACCTCCAGCTGCAGCAGCATCAGCCCGGAGTGGTGGGTCTCCAGCTCGAACAGCCCGGAGATGTCGGCCACGAACTCGATCACCCCTTCCTCGCCCGGGCCCACGTCGGCGGCGTGATCATACCCGTGCAGGTGGATCTCGTCCGGCTCGTCGCTGCGGACCACGATCCGGACCGTGGCGCCGAGGTCCACCCGGACCCGCTCGAACGGGGGGTCGGCGACGCCGTCGGAGATCTCGATCTCCAGCAGCACCACCTCGGGGGTCGGCGACGGGGTCGGAGACGGCGTCGGGGACGGCGTGCCGGCGGGGGTGGTGGCCGGTGGCGTCGGGCTGCCGGCCGGGTCGCCCCCGTCGGCGGACCCGTCACCGCCGCCGCAAGCGGCCGCACCGAGGACCAGGGCCGCGGCCACCGCGGCCGTGCGCAAGGGAGGTCTCCACATACCGGATGAGTCGCTGGTGGCGCCCGCCCGGTTCCCGGCACGGCCGGCGGCCGTCCCGGCCCGGTCGACGGTCACGCGGCCACGACCGCGGCCAGGACGCACAGCGTCAGCACGATCTCCAGCACGCCCAGCCGGAGTGGCGACGCGCCCCAGCGGGGCAGCACCCAGGCCCGCACCAGGAGCAGGGTGAACACCGCACCGAGCGGGAGGCTGATCCACGCGGCCACCGGCACCGCCGCGAGGTGGTACGCCACCGACGCCCACCGGTACGCCCGGTTCCCGCGCTCCCGGATCATCGACTTGACGTGGAGCACGGTGCCCAGGGAGTAGGCCGGCACGGCCACCAGGACGTGCACCACGGCCGCCGGCGACACCCCGGCCGCGGTGGCCACGACGGGGATCATGAGGCTGCTCAGGCCCACCAGGGCGATGTCGTTGCCGAGCGCCCGCTCGCGGCGCCGCCACGCGTAGACCGCGTTGACCGCCAGCAGGGCGGCGAACGCCGGCGCGTACCACAGCACCGCCGGCCGGACGGCCACCACCAGCGCGGCCAGCGGCGCGGTCACCACCGCGTACGTGACCAGCTGGGCGCGGAAGCGACCCGGTCGCCTGGTCTTCACCGCCTGACTGGCGTAGTAGGACAGCAGGTACCCGCCCAGCCACGCGCCCAGCAGCGGCAGGTGGGGCCACCGCGCCCCGACCACCAGGACGGCGGCGAGGTACGGCAGGAGCAGCATCGCCCAGGCGCCGTGCTGCGGCGGCACGAACTGCCGCCACCGCCGCCGTCGCGCGGCCGGGCGCGGCGACCGGCCCGTCGACCGCGGCGACCGGCCCTCGGGCGGCCGGCCCTCGGGCCGCGGGGACCGACCACCCGGGCGCTGCCCGGCCGCGTGCTGTCGCCGGGCGCCCGCCGGCTGCGGGCCGCGGGAGGTCGTCGGTCGGGTCACGGTCCGCTCACCTCCACGATTCCTCGGGCGCCCCGCTCGGCGTCGACCATGACGTGGCTGAGGAACGGGTAGTGACCGGCCTCGGTGAAGACGGTCTCGACGAACCCGCCCGCCGCGGGGACCAGGTCAAGGACCTGCGCCCCGCCGGGGTCCTCCGGCCGCAGCATGAAGCTCCCCTCCTTGAACACGGTGTCGAACAACGCCCCGACCACGTGGAAGGCGCTGGTGCGGCTGGGGCCGGCGTTGAGCACCCAGAAGCGGACCCGCTCCCCGGCGCGGGCGGTCAGCGGCCGGTGGTCGTACTGGCCGGCGTACCCGTTGAACACCACGGCGTCCGGCTGCTCCCGCTGCATCTTCGCCAGGTCGCCGGGTTCGCCGTCGGGGCCGAGGTACAGCTCCGACTGGATCAGCACGTACTCGCGGTCCACCGCCGGCAGGTCGGGCGGGTCGATGATGACCGCGCCGTACATGCCGTTGCCGATGTGGTGCAGCATCGGCATGGTCGAGCAGTGGTACATCCAGATCCCGGCCCGGGTGGCGGTGAAGCGGTACGTGAGCCGCTCGCCCGGGTCGATCGGCCGCATCGGACGGTCCGGGGCCAGCGCCCCGGCGTGAAAGTCGATCCCGTGGTCGACGCTGCCGTCGTTGACGAGCGTGATCTCGAAGACGTCGCCGACCCGGCCGCGGAGCACCGGACCGGGCACGGTGCCGTTGTAGGTCCACACTGTCTGCCGCACCCCGGGCGCGACCTCCCGCTGGACCTCCTGCACCCGTAGCTCCAGCCGGTGCACCCGGGCGTCCGGCAGCACCGGCGCGGTGGCGTCCCGGGCCTCGAAGCCCGGACCGGGGTCGGCCATCGGGTCGACCCGCACCGGTCCGGCCCCGTCCGGCGACCCGGCCGACGGCGGTGCGTGCCCCTCGTGGCCGTCGTGGCCCTCGTGGCTCTCCCCGCCGGGCGCGCCCTCGGCCACGATCGTCAGGGTCATCCCCGCCTGCCGGTGACCGGGCAGCGAGCACCAGCCCTCGACCGTGCCGCCGATGACGCCCGCGTCCAGCCGCACCGTCTCTCCCCGGCCGAGCGTGCCGGTGCGGGCGCCGTTGGCCAGCACGAGATCGTGACGGCGCTGGTCGCGGTTGGTCAGCTCGATGACCAGGCGGTCCCCGGCGGGCACGGTGATGAGGTCCGGGTGGTACCGCATCCCCTCGGCGACCACCTGGACCGAGGTCGTGTGCCCGGTGGGTGGGACGGCCGCCCCGACCGGAGACGTCTCGGGCTCGGTGCCCCGGTCGAGCACCACCCCGACGAGCACGGCGGCCAGGACCAGGGCCACGCCGGCCGCCACGCCGCGCCAGGGGGTGGAGGGTGGGTCCGCACCCGGCCCGAGGGTGCCGGCACCCGTCGGCGGGGCACCGGCACCTGCCGGCGGGGCAGCCGTGCCCGGGGGCGGGGCGCCCGCCTCCGGGGACGGGGTACCGGCGGCGGGGGTCGGCAGCGGGGACGGTTCGGGCACGGTCACCTCCGGGTGGTGAGCAGGAGGCGGGCGGCGGGGACGAGAAACTGCACCAGCACCACCAGCACGAGCAGCGACGTGGTGATGCGCACGTACGGCGGCACCGGCAGCAGGAACCCCAGCAGCGCGAGGTTGGCGGTGGTGACCCGCTGGGCCCAGTGCCGCTCCATGACGGCGGTGTGGCGGCGCACGACCGCCGGGCCGCCGCCCAACGCCATCGGCAACAGGTAGGACAGGGCGCCCAGCAGCACCTGGCCGACGAAGCCGGCCAGCAGCGGTACCAGGACGCCGCCGAAACGGTCCAGCGCCGCGGCGGGGTCGTCCGAGGCTGTCAGCAGCGCCCACGCGTCGATGGCCAGCGCCACCAGCAGCCAGCCGAGGGCCGCGGCGATCGACCAGGTGGCGAACGACGCCGGCGGCCGGGTGCGGGCGGTCCGCACCGCGGGCACCCCGATGATCACCACCGCGGTGGCGGCGAGCGCGAGCCCGGCGGCGGCCACCGGGCGCCACCATCCCAGCAGGCCCGCGCCCAGCAGGACCAGGCCGGCCACGGCCACCGGCAGGGCACGGGTGGCGGCGCGCACCGCGCCGTCCACCATCCGGGTCCGCAGGACCGTCGGCCACAGGGTCAGCAGGGTCCCCAGGACGGTCAGCACCACCCAGCCGAGCAGGTTGACGTGGGCGTGGAACAGCAGCAGGCGGGGGCGGGCGTGACCGTCGGCGACGAGCATCCACGCCCCCACCGGGATCCCGGACAGCAGCGCGGCCGCCGCGGCGAGGTAGTAGTGGACGGTCACCGTGAACCGGGGGGCGAGCGCGGCGCGCAGGCGGGCGGCGAGCCACCACAGGTGCGCGGCGACCGCCCCGGCCACCGCCGCCGCGCCGCCGACGCCGACCCACGCCCCGCCGCCGCCGGCGGTGCCGCCGGCGAGCACGGCCACGACCCCGGCGTTGAGCACGACCAGGCGCACCGCCTCGCCGCGCCGGGTCGCCGGTGCCGGGCTGCGCAGCACCGCGACGGTGAAGTGGGCGCTCCACACCATGATCGCGTTGGTCACCGCGCCCAGCAGCAGCAGGTGGATGGCGAGCCACCGCCAGGACGGGAGGAACGGGTGCGCGATGGCCACCACCACCAGGCCCGCCAGGTACGCCAGGGGCAGCGCGGCGGTACGGCGGTGCCACGCCGCCCGCCCGGTGCCGCCGCCCGGGCCGGCGCCGCTGGCGACGCCGGAGCCGGCCGGGCGGTCGTGACCGCCGGGCGACCCGACCACCGGCCCGGTCGGGGTGATGGTGCCGCGTACGGGGTGGCCGAGGTACTGGGTCACGCCGCCACCCCCGGGTCGTCGCCGGCCACCGGAGTGGCCGCGGGTGCCGCGGGACCGTGCACCGGCGGCCGGCGCGGCGCCGCCAGCCGCACCACGCAGGCGTCCGGCGTCGCGAACGGGACCAGCACCGGTTCGCCGGTGCCGGGGCGGGGCCCGGCGTCACCGGCGGCTCCGGCGCCGCCGGCGGCGGTGTCACCGCCGGTCCGGCCGCCACCTGTCTGGACCGGCTGACCGTCCGCGACGGCGCCCTCCAGCACACCCCGGATGACGCCGTGGTGCAGGCCGCACATCGCGTCCCGGTGCCTGTGGACGAGCTCGATGAACGGGCAGGCCCGCAGGTGCAGGTCGACCGCGCCGGTGGCGGATCCGGCGGGCACGCCGGGGGCGAAGCCCAGCCGGTCCAGCACCCGCCGGAGCACCTCGAGCGGCGCCCCGGCCGCCTCCTCTCCGGCCAGCCGCCGGCCCCAGGCCCGCCCCGCCTGCTCGACGGCCGCCGGGGTGCGGGCGAGATGGTCCAGCAGGGCGGCCGCCAGCGAACGGTACGGGGACGGGGCGGGCCCGGGACCGTTGGAGCGGTACCGCCAGGCCGGCCGGCCGGGCCGGCCGGCCTGGCGGTACCGCTCCCGCACCAGCATCCCGGCGTCCACCAGCCGGTCGAGGTGCTCGCGGGCGGTCGACAGGTGCAGCCCGGTGCGGGCGGCGACCTCGCCCGCGGTCAGGCCGTCCGGGCTGGACCGGACCAGGTGGAGCATGGCCGCCCGGGTCGGTGACCCGAGCGCCCGGTGCCGCGAGATCTCCAGCGGCTCACCCGCCGGTCCGCCCACGGGTGCCTCAGCCGGTGCCGTCACGACACCACAGGTTATAAGGGCAACTGTCCTTAAAAACAGGGCCAACCGGCCCGGGTGACGACCCTCACCCCGCGACGACCCTCACCCCGCCGGGCGGCGGGGCGGACCGACCGCCAGCGCGTCGGCGACCGCGGCCAGCACGTCGTCCACGGTGACGCGGGCCAGGGCGGGATGCGGCGCACCGGGCACCACGCCCGCGTCGTCGCCGGCCACGCCCCGCCACACCGCCCGGTGCCACGGCCGCTCCGGCGGCGGCCCCCACCGCCACGGCGGCTGGGGCCCGAGCAGCACCACCGACGGCGTGCCGTACCCGGTGGCCAGGTGCGCGATCCCGGTGTCACCGCTGAGGACGATCCGGGCGGCGGCCACCAGCCCGGCCAGGTCGGCCAGGTCCGTCCGCCCGGCCAGGACCGCCGACGCCGGCAGCCCGGCGCCGACCGCCACCCGCCCGGCGAGGTCCCGCTCGGCGGCCGAGCCGGTGACGACCACGCGGTGACCGCCGGCGGCCAGTGCCGCCGCCACCTGCGCCCAGCGACGCGTCGGCCACCGCCGGTCGGGGGTCTTGGCCCCGGGGTGGACGATCGTGACGCCGGGGTCGCAGGTGCGGTCCGCCGGCACGCGGAGCGCCAGGTCGTCGCGGTCGGCCGGCACGCCGTACCAGTGCAGCAGCCGGCACCAGCGGTGGACCTCGTGCTCGTCGCGCCGCCAGCCGGGACCGTCGTCGTGACCGGCCTCCGGGCAGGCGAACCCGAGCAGGCGGGCCGGCTCGGCCGTGGCCAGCAACCGGTGCGACTGCGGTCCGCGGCCGTGCAGGTTCACCGCCACCCGCGGCGCGGGCACCGGCCAGCGGACCGGGCCCAGCCCGGCCACGGGCACCAGCCGGTCGACCCCGCCGACGAGCTCCACCAGCGGCGCGAGCCAGGCGGGAGCCGCCAGGCACAGCTCCTCGCCGGGGAAGGCG
>DATGOE010000169.1:0-2035 GCA_035306365.1 Natronosporangium sp.
CGGCAGCCGGGACATCGAGAAGGTGCACGCCGCCGACCCGTACTCGCTGGTGGGCACCGCCGGCACGGCCGGCGTGGCCAACGAGATGGTGCGGCTGTTCCAGGTCGAGCTGGAGCACTACGAGAAGATCGAGGGCGCCACCCTGTCGCTGGAGGGCAAGGCCAACCGGCTGGCCGCCATGATCCGCAACAACCTGGCGGCGGCGATGCAGGGGCTGGCCGTGGTGCCGCTGTACGCCGGGTTCGACCTGGCCGCCGCCGACCCGGCCAAGGCCGGCCGGATCTTCAGCTTCGACGTGGCCGGCGGCCTGTACGAGGAGAAGTCCGGCTACGACGCGGTCGGCTCCGGGTCGGTGTTCGCCAAGTCGGCGCTGAAGAAGCGCTACCGTCCCGGCCTGAGCGTCGACGAGGCGGTGCGGCTGGCGGTGGAGGCGCTGTACGACGCCGCCGACGACGACACCGCCACCGGCGGGCCGGACCTCACCCGCAAGATCTACCCCGTGGTGATGACCGCCACCGCCGAGGGCACCCGCCGTCTGAGCGAGCAGGAGGCCGCCGAGGTGGCCGAGGCGGTCGTCGCCGGCCGCATGGAGAACCCGGGCGGCTAGCCCGCGACCACCCGTAACCGCCACTGACGCGCGAAGGAGACCCGCAGCCGTGGCCATGCAGTTCTACGCCTCACCCGAGCAGATCATGCGCGACCGGGCCGAGTACGCGCGCAAGAACATCGCGCGGGGACGAAACGCGGTGGTGCTCAGCTGCGCCGACGGGGTGCTGTTCGTCACCGAGAACATCTCCACGGCCCTGCACAAGGTCAGCGAGATCTACGACCGGATCGGGTTCGCCGCCGTCGGCCGGTACAACGAGTACGAGAACCTGCGCCGCGCCGGGGTGCGCATGGCCGACCTCAACGGGTTCAGCTACGACCGGCGCGACGTGACCGGCCGGATGCTCGCCAACGCGTACGCCCAGACCCTGGGGGCCATCTTCACCGACCAGACCAAGCCCTTCGAGGTCGAGATCTGCGTGGCCGAGGTCGGCGCCACCCCGGCCGACGACGAGCTCTACAAGATCACCTACGACGGGTCGGTGGGCAACGAGCCGTCGGGGCTGCTGGCCATGGGCGGGCAGGCCGACGAGGTCGTCAACCACATCCGCAACGACCACCGGCCCGACCAGAGCCTGGCCGACGCACTGCGGCTGGCCGTTCGCGGGCTCAGCAGCGTCGGCGGTGAGGGCGGCGCACCGCGGACGCTGCCGCCCAACCAGCTGGAGGTGGCGCTGCTGGACCGCCGCCGCACCGGCCGCACCTTCCGCCGCATCACCGGTGCCGCGCTGACCAGCCTGCTGGGTCCGCTGGCCGAAGGCGGCAAGCCCGACTCGGCCGAGGCCGCCGGGTCATGACGCCGGCCGGTGCACCCGTGGCGCCGTCGCGTCCCGAGCGGTAGGGGGCCCTCGCCCGGTACTGTCTTCTCATGGACCGGCGCATTTTCGGCCTGGAGACCGAGTACGGCGTGACCTGCACCTACCGGGGTCAGCGGCGGCTGAGCCCGGACGAGGTGGCCCGCTACCTGTTCCGCCGGGTGGTGTCCTGGGGCCGCTCCAGCAACGTGTTCCTGCGCAACGGTGCCCGGCTGTACCTGGACGTGGGCTCCCACCCGGAGTACGCCACCCCGGAGTGCGACGCCGTGCCGGACCTGGTCGCCCACGACCGGGCCGGGGAGCGGATCCTCGAAGGCCTGCTCATCGACGCGGAGAAGCGCCTGCACGACGAGGGCATCGCCGGTGAGATCTACCTGTTCAAGAACAACACCGACTCGGCGGGCAACTCCTACGGTTGCCACGAGAACTACCTGGTCTCCCGGCACGGCGAGTTCGGCCGGCTGGCCGACGTGCTGATCCCGTTCCTGGTGACCCGGCAGCTGATCTGCGGTGCGGGCAAGGTCCTGCAGACCCCCCGGGGCGCGGTGTACTGCCTGTCGCAGCGGGCCGAGCACATCTGGGAGGGCGTGTCGTCGGCCACCACCCGGTCGCGT
>DATGOE010000170.1:0-4278 GCA_035306365.1 Natronosporangium sp.
TGCAATCGAATGCAGGGAGCGTGCATGACCGCGGCCGGAACACCCACCCCGAGCACGGTTGACGCTGCGCGACCAGCGCACTACGGCGCGCGTACGACTCCACTCCCACGGTGGCGACAGCCCGAACCCGCCCCACCCCACTGAGGAGAGAGCCACATGGACGTACCCGTCGTCGACGACCATCCGCGCAAGATCCGGGTGGCCGACGTCAGGCCGGACGCCGCGCTCGAGGCGTCGCAGGGCTGGGTGGACATGGCGGTCCAGTGGATCGTCACGCGCCACAGCGTCGGGTCGCAGCGCACGGTCTTCGGGATCACCACCATGCCGCCGGGCGGCCGCCACGAGATCCACCGCCACCCCCACGCCGAGGAGGTGGAGTACCTGGTCCAGGGCGAGGCACTCGCCCGGGTCGGCGACGTGGACGTACGCATGCGGGCCGGTGACGTGATCTTCGTACGCGCCGACGAGAGCCACGGGCTGTGGAACACCTCGGCGACCGAGCCCGCGGTCGTGGTGTGGTGCTACGGCGGCGCCGCCAGCCTGGAGGAGGCCGGGTACGTGCACGAGCCCGACGCCAACTGGACAGATACCCCCACCGCAGCAGGCAAACCCAACGTAGCTAAGAACCCAACCGCAGGAGACGACTCATGAGAACCCCGATCCGGGCGGTCGGCGCCATCGCAGCGGCGACCGCGCTCGTACTGGCCGGATGCGCCGACGACGACGAAGGCTCGTCGTCCGGCACCGACGAACCCATCATCATCGGCGGCACCCTCGGGCTGACCGGCGCGTACTCCGGTCCGTCGGCCGCCTACAAGGCCGCGTACGACCTGTGGGTCGAGCAGGTCAACGCCGAGGGCGGCCTGCTCGGGCGCCAGGTGGAGCTGCGCATCTACGACGACGAGAGCAACGCCACCACCGCCCAGCAGCTGTTCCAGCGCCTCATCAACGACGACGAGGCCGACCTGCTGCTGGCCCCGTACACCACCGCGGTCGGCGGCGCGGTCGTGCCGCTCACCGAGCGGGCGGAAAAGATCCTGTGGAACGCCGGCTTCGTCAGCGCGGAGCTGCACGCCAACAGCGAGCTGCTGGTCACCTCGTGGCCGTACCAGGAGCCGGAGTACCCGCGGCCGCTGTTCGAGTACCTCAAGACCCTGCCGGAGGACGAGCGTCCGACCACATTGGCGGTCGTCACCGCGCAGAACCCGTTCACGATCGTCGCCCGCGACGGCTACAACGGCTCCGGTGGCGTGCTCAACTACGCCGCCGAGCTGGGCATGGACGTGGTCTACAACGAGGAGTACAACCAGCAGGCCACCGACCTGACCGCGCTGGTGCAGGGCGCGAAGGACTCCGGCGCGGAGGTGTTCGTCGGGCTGAGCCTGCCCAACGACGGCGCGCTCATGGCCCGCACCGTGGAACAGGTGGACTACCGGCCGGAGTACTACTGCCAGTGCGGGTCGCAGGTGGTCACCCTGCCCAACTGGGAAGACCTGGGCAGCGCCGGCATGAACGTCTTCTCCACCACCACCTCGTGGCCCGGCATGGCCGACCGGCCCGGGCTGGACGAGCTGTTCGCGCACTTCCAGCAGGAGCTCGGCTACGACATCATGCCGGCGTACGGGGCCGGCGGGTACGCGATCCTGCAGGTGCTCCAGCAGGCGGTGGAGGGTGCGGGCACCCTGGACCAGCAGGAGCTGCGCGAATACCTTGCCAACAACACGTTCGAGACCGCGGTCGGCACGCTGCGCTATCTCGACGACGGCACCACCGAGTTCGGCGCGATGCTGGTCCAGCAACAGGAAGACGGTGCCCAGCTGGTCTGGCCGTCCGAGGTGGCGACCGCCGAGGTCGTGGCACCGTACCGGTCCTGACCGGACGGTGTGGCGCGCCGGTGTGGCGCGCCACGGCGAGGAGGAGTGCACGCGTAGTGGCTGACCAGACCGAAGTGCCCCAGCAGGCAGCAGCAGCCGAGCAGGCGGAAGCGGCCCACCAAGGGGAAGCGGCCCAGCCGGCACGGGTACGCGACCTGGAGGTGGACGGGCTGCGCAAACGCTTCGGCGGCCACGTCGCCGTCGACGGCGTCAGCTTCACCGTGCCCGCCGGCACGCTGCTCGGCCTCATCGGCCCGAACGGGTCCGGTAAGACCACCACGCTCAACCTCGTCAACGGGGTGCACCGGCCGGACGCCGGCGCGGTCCGGGTCGGCGGTGTCGACCTGACCGGCCGGCGTCCGGCCACCCTGGTCCGCCACGGGGTCACCCGCACCTTCCAGACGCCGCACGTGTTCCACACCATCACCGCGCTGGAGAACATGCTGGTACCGGTGCTGCACCACCGTGGCGGCCGGGCGGCGTTCCAGGACCGGGCGCTGGAGCTGCTGGAGTTCGTCGGGCTGGCCGGCCACCGCGACACTCCGGCCAGCGAGCTGTCCGGCGGCCAGCAGAAGCTGCTGGAGTTCGTCCGCGCGCTCATGACCGAGCCGGCGGTGGTGCTCATGGACGAGCCGTTCGCCGGGGTCCACCCGGCCGTCAAGGAGCTGATGCGGCAGCGGATCGTCGAGGTGAACGCCCGCGGCACGTCGTTCATCATCGTCAGCCACGAGATCCCGGACCTGACGCGGCTGTGCCGGCAGGTGATCTGCATGTCCGAGGGCCGGGTCATCGCCGAAGGGCCGCCGGCCGAGGTCACCGCCGACCGCCGGGTCGTCGAGGCGTACCTCGGCCGCGGCGCCGCCGCCACGGGAAGGGAGGCCGGCACGTGAGCGACCGCACCGCCAACCCGGTGGACCACGCCCCGGACCCGGCCGCCACCACCGCCCCCGACCTGCGCATGGTGGACGTGACCGCGGGCTACCTGGCCAACGACGTCGTGCTCGACGGCGTCAGCCTGCACGCCCGGCCGGGCAAGGTGACCGCCGTGCTCGGACCCAACGGCAGCGGCAAGTCGACCTCCCTGCGGGTCATGTACGGGTTCCTGCGCCCCCGCAGCGGCCGGGTCCTGCTGGGCGGGCGGGACATCACCGACCTGCCGGTGGGGTCGCGGCTGGCCGCCGGCATGGCGTTCCTGCCGCAGGGCCGGTCGACCCTGCCGCGCCTGAGCGTGGAGGAGAACATCCGGCTCGGCGCGTGGCTGGCCCGCCGCGACCGGGCCCGGATGCGGGCGGCGGTGGAGGGCATGTTCGACCGCTACCCCAGCCTCAAGCCGTTGCGCCGCAAGGCGGCCGGCTCGCTCAGCGGCGGGCAGGCCCGGCTGCTGGAGTTCGCCCGCACGCTGGTGCTCGACCCGGCGGTCCTGCTCGTCGACGAGCCGTCGGTCGGCCTCGCCCCGGTGCTCGTCGACGAGGTGTACGAGGAGATCGCGCGCCTGAAGTCGGAGGGGCGCACCATCCTGCTGGTCGACCAGAACGTGCAGGCGGCGGTGCACCTGGCCGACCACGTCTACACGCTGGCGTACGGGCGCAACCACCTCGACGGCGCCCGCGACCAGTTCACCGACCGGCTGGACGAGCTGATCAAGGAGTGGCTGCAGCTGTGACCACCCCACCGACCACCCACCCGGAGCGGCCATGACCAGCTTCCTCCAGGACCTGCTCAACGGGCTGACGCTCGGCCTGGTGTACGCCGCGTTCGCGCTCGGGCTCAGCCTCGTGCTCGGGATCCTCGGGATCGTCAACGTCGCCCACAGCGCCCTGCTGGTGCTGGCCGCCCTGGTCTACTTCGAACTGGTCAACGTGGCCGGCATGGACCTGCTGCTGGCCGCCGTACCCACACTGCTGCTGTTCCTGCTGCTGGGCATGGGCATGCAGCGCACCCTGGTGCGCCGGGTGGAGCGGGAACCGGACACCACCGCGCTGCTGGTGTTCTTCGGCGCCATGGTGGTGGTCGAGAGCGTCGCCATCATGGTGTGGACCACCGACACCCGCAACGTGCGGCTCGGGTACCTCGCCGACACCCTGCGGTTCGCCGGGCTCAACCTGCCCGTGGCGCGCCTGGTCGCCGGGGTCATGACCCTGGTCCTGTTCGCCGCCGTCCACCTGTTCCTGACCCGTACCCTCACCGGCGCGGCCATCCGCGGGCTGGCGCAGAACCGGGACGTGGTGGAGATGGTGGGCATCCCGGTGCGGCGCATCGCCCTGGTGGTGTTCGGCGGCGGGGTGGCACTTGCCGCCTACGGCGGCGTCGTGCTCGGCCTCACCCTCCCGTTCAGCCCGCAGGAACACGTCCGGTGGCTGGCCTGGGCGTTCCTCGTCGTCATCATCGGCGGGCTCGGCAACGT
>DATGOE010000171.1:0-4135 GCA_035306365.1 Natronosporangium sp.
GCGCCGATCGTACTGCTGCTCGTCGGGTACAACTTCTCCCGCGGCCTGGCCTACCACGAGGGCACCGTGCCGCACGTGACCGAGCTCATCGACGCCGATCTGTGGATGTTCGGCTGGGCCACCGGCGGCGTGACCCCCACCGAGTGGTTGCAGGAGCGGCTGTACGACCCGGACGCCATCCACTGGTGGGACGTGCTGGTGAGCTGGGTCTACTTCTCGCACTTCGTGGTGGCGCTCACCGCCGCGTTCGTGCTGTGGATGCGCAACCGGCCACGCTGGGCGTCGTTCATGCGGCGGTTCTTCTTCCTGTCCGCCGCCGGCCTGGTGACCTACTTCCTGTACCCGGCTGCGCCGCCGTGGTGGGCCGCTGACCACGGGCTGGTCGAGCAGGCCGAGCGGATCTCCACCCGGGGCTGGCACGCGATCGGGCTGTCGGGCGCGGGCAACCTGCTCAACCTCGGCCAGCTGGCGTCCAACCCGGTCGCCGCGATGCCGTCACTGCACACCGCGTTCGCGCTGTTCGTCGTGGTGTTCTTCGCCGGCTCCGTGGCTTGGCGCTGGTGGCCGCTGTTGTTCGCCTACCCGCTGGCCATGACCTTCACCCTGGTCTACGCCGGCGAGCACTGGGTCATCGACGTCCTGGTCGGCTGGGCGTACGTGGGCGTGACGTTCCTGGTGGTCGGGGTCGCCGAACGCTGGTGGGCGCGCCGGCGGGCGGTCCGGGCCGGCGGGCTGATCGGCGGTGCCGCCGCCGGCGGCGTGGTCGACGGGACCGGCGACGGCGCGGTCAACCGGTCCGTGGACGGCGGACCGCGCGGCCTGGCGGGCTGAGCGGTCGGCGGCGCGGGCCGCCCGGGCGCGGCGGGTGAGCTCATCGGCCAGCCGCCGGGCGTCGCCGAGGTCGCGGTGGGCCGCCGCGCCGTGCGCCGAACCGGCGGCGTCGGCGATGACGGTGGCCAGTCCCAGCAGCCGTTGCAGCGGCCCCTGCACCAGCCGCACGCTCTGGATCCGGGCGTACGGGACGAGCACCAGCTGGCGGGTGACCCACCCGTCGACGGTGGCGAACACCTCGCCGGCGCAGCCGGCGGCAAGGACCGGCTGGCGCAGCGGCGCCAGCCACCGCGCCCGCTCCGGCGGGCGGGACAGGGGCAGCGCGGACAGGTCGGCACCGGGCACCACGACCGGCACCAGTCGGCCGGCGGTCGCGAGGTCCCCGACCGGCAGCAGCTGGTCGGTAGCGGCGACGCCGGCGCGCGAGGTGGCGGCGTAGCCGGCCACGTCGATACGCACCCGCAGCCACCGCCGGTGCCGCCACAGCCGGGGCCAGATCACCGTCACGGCCTGGACGCGGTGCAACGGCACGGTCTGGGTGCGGGTCTCGGTCAACCCGTGCCGGATCCGCAGACCCGCCGGCCCGCCCGCGGCCGGTTGCAGGCTCACCCGGAAGTTCCAGTCGGACAGGATCCGCCGTACCGGCTGCGACACCACCCCGATGATCGCCACGATCATGCTGGCGAGCACCACCAGTGACCAGCCACCGGTGTCGAAGGCGTACTGCGCGATCACGACGGCGATCCCCAGCGGCAGGAACAGGACCGGCGGGGTCAGCAGCTGGCTGACGACCACGTCGCGGTTGACCACCGAGTGCAGGTGCTGCTCCGGCGGGGCGACCGGTCCGCCGGCGACCGGCGGGGTGCCCGGCACCGGCGGCGCCACGACGACCCCCGGTGGCGGTCGGAACGGCTGCCCGCCGGCCGCGGGCGCGGCGGCCGGCGCCGGTGCCGGGTACCCTCCGCCGCCGCTGACGGCGCCGCCCGCACCGGCGCCGCCGGTGACCGGGGAACCGGCGGCGACCGGGGCGCCGGCGCTCGTCGCGACGGCCAGCAGGCGCTCGCGCAGCGCCACCGCGTCGGTGACGGTCAGGAACGCCAACGGCGCCTCGGTCTTGCCGCTGCCCACGACCTCCAGCCGCAGCTCGGCGAGGCCGAACATGCGTGCCAGCAGCGGGCGCACCACGTCCACGGCCTGCAGCCGCTCCAGCGGGATGGTCCGGGTGCGGCGCACCAGCACCCCGTCGTAGATCCGGAGCTCCCGGCCGACCACGTGATACCCGGTGACCAGCCAGCTGACGGTCGAGGCCGCCACGGCCAGGCACATCACCGTGACCAGCAGGCCGACGAACCCGGCCGGGCCGAGCCGGACCGCGCCCTGGACCGATACCGCCGCGACGATGGCCGCCAGGAGCTTGGCGCCGTGCAGCAGCGGGCTGAGCGGGTGCAGCCGCTGGCGGGGTGGGGTCACAGGCCCTCCCCGAGGTCCTCCCCGAGCGCGGTGAGCCGGTCGCGCAGCCGCGACGCCTCCGCCGGCGGCAGCCCGGGCACCCGGGCGTCGGTGGCGGCGGCGGCCGTGTGCAGCTGCACCGTGGCCAGCCCGAACAGGCGCTCCAGCGGCCCCGCGGTCACGTCCACGAACTGCATCCGCGCGTACGGGACGATGGACAGGCGGCGGACCAGCACCCCGTGCCGGACCAGCAGGTCCCGGTCGCGCTCGGCGTACCCCCAGGCGAGCACCGCCCGCACCGTCGCCACCGTCCGCAGCAGTGCGTAGCCGGCCAGCACCAGCAGCGTCTGGGTGACGAACGGCCAACCCAGGGCCCCGGCGACCAGCACGACCAGCAGCAGGACGGCCATCCGCCCCGCCAGGCGGATCAGCTCCACCGGGACGAGTCGCCGGGAGACGCTGCGCCAGGAGACCGTGCCCGGCCACGGGTCCAGGGGACTGACCGCCGGGCGGGGCGGTCGTGTCGGCGCGCCGGGAACGGGGCTGAGGTCGGTCACCATTCGACCCTAGCGATCAGGTTCGACCCTCGCGATCAGGGCAGCGGCTCGGCCTCCCGCAGGAAGCCGCGGACCTCCAGGAAGCGGGTCAGGTACTCCCGGTGCTCATCGCACGCCAGCCAGGTCTTGCGTCGCTCGGGCGTGTGCAGCTTCGGGTTGTTCCAGCGCAGCGCCCACGTGGCGGGGCGGCGGCACCCTCGGGCCGAGCAGATCCGGGCCTCGGGCCGGCCGGCGTCGTCGGGCACGCGCCACAGCATAGGACCCTGGCCGCCGCAGCGGACCCGCGGCCGCCGCAGCGGACCCGTGACCGCCGCGGAGAGGACCGGCGGCCGTGCGCCCCGGGACGGTCGCCGGTGGCGGACGCGGCCGGTGGCGGACGCGGCCGGTGGCGGACATGGAAGCGCCGGGCGGCCACGGGGGAAGCCGCCCGGCGATGCACGCATCCTAACCACGTCCCCCGGCGGGGTGTCTACCCGCGGACCGTGGCCGTTCGGACGGTTCCCCGCAGCCGTTCGGTGGGCCCGGGGTGCCGGCACGGCCACGCAAGTGGGCCGCGGCTCGCCCCCGGCCGCGGATTGCCCGTATCGGCCCACTGCGGTGCCGCACCGTGCCACGCTGATACGAGCCGGCCGTCGCAGGCGGCGCCGGGAGGCCGTCAGGAGGGGGCATGGAGACGACCACACCCGCGCGCGACGCGACCCTGCTGGAGCGGGCGCTGTTCGAGGTGAAACGGGTCATCGTCGGCCAGGACGCGCTGGTGGAGCGGATGCTGGTGGCGCTGCTGGCCCGCGGCCACTGCCTGCTGGAGGGGGTGCCCGGCGTGGCGAAGACCCTGGCCGTGCAGACCCTGTCGACGGTCACCGGCGGCAGCTTCGCCCGCGTGCAGTTCACCCCCGACCTCATGCCCGCCGACCTGATCGGGACGCGCATCTACCGGCAGTCGCGGGAGGAGTTCGACGTCGAGCTCGGCCCGGTGTTCGTCAACTTCCTGCTGGCCGACGAGATCAACCGGGCCCCGGCCAAGGTCCAGTCGGCGCTGCTGGAGGTGATGGCCGAGCGGCAGGTGTCCCTCGGCGGGCGCAGCTATCCGGTGCCCAGCCCGTTCCTGGTCATGGCGACCCAGAACCCGATCGAGCAGGAGGGCGTCTACCTGCTGCCGGAGGCGCAGCGCGACCGGTTCCTCATGAAGATCGTCGTCGGCTACCCGACCGAGACCGAGGAGCGGGAGATCATCTACCGGATGGCGGTGACGCCGCCGGAGCCCCAGCAGGTGCTCGACCCGGACCAGCTGGTACGCC
>DATGOE010000172.1:0-6332 GCA_035306365.1 Natronosporangium sp.
CTCCCTTTGGAGGAGATGTTCTAGGTTCGAGTCCTAGCGGCCGAGCCGCAGTGGTAGGTCGGCCTCGCCGGGCCGGTCGCCGCGCGCCTGACCGCGAGCCGTCCCGGTGGAGGGGAGCTCACGCATGAACCCTGGCCGAACGCGTACCGTCGTCATCCTGGCAGCCGGGCAGGGCAAGCGGATGCGGTCGCGCACCCCCAAGGCCCTGCATCCCCTGCTCGGGCGGACCCTGCTCGGCCACGTCCTCGCCGCCGCCTCGGGGCTTCGCGCCGACCGGACGCTGGTGGTGGTCGGCACGGGCGCGGACGAGGTCAGGTCCCACCTGAGCGCGATCGCCCCCGACGCCGTACCGGTGACCCAGAACGCACCCCGCGGCACGGGGCACGCGGTGCGGACCGCCCTGGCCGCGGTCCCCGACCTGACCGGCACGGTCGTGGTCCTCTACGGCGACACGCCGCTGCTGCGGGCCGAGACGATCCAGCAGCTGGTGGCCACGCACGAGGCGGACGGAGCCGCCGCCACGCTGCTGACCGCCCGGGTCGAGGACCCCACCGGCCTCGGCCGGATCGTCCGGGACGAGGCGGGCGGGTTCGTGCGCATCGTCGAGGACCGGGACGCGACCGAGCAGCAGCGCGCCATCCGGGAGATCAACGCGGGCGCCGGCGCGTTCGACGCGGCCCTGCTCCGCGACGCGCTGGCCGCCCTCGGCACCGACAACGACCAGCAGGAGGAGTACCTCACCGACGTGCCCGGGGTCCTCCTCGCCGCCGGCCACCGGATCGGCCTGTCCGAGGTCGCGGACCCGACCGAGGCGTTGGGCTGCAACGACCGTGCCGAGCTGGCGCGGCTGCGGGTGCTGCTGCGCGACCGCGTCAACACCGCCTGGATGCGTTCCGGCGTCACCATCCTCGACCCCGCCACCACCTGGATCGACGTCACCGCCGTCGTCGGTCGGGACGCGGTCATCGACCAGAACACCCAGCTGCGGGGGAGCACCGCGGTGGGGGAGGGCGCCACCATCGGTCCGGACGTGTCCCTCATCGACACCGAGGTGGGCGCCGGGGCCAGCGTGGTGCGCGCCCACGCGGTCGCCTCCTCGATCGGGCCCGGTGCGCAGGTCGGCCCGTACGCCTCCCTGCGGCCGGGCAGCCGGCTGGCCGCCGGCGCCAAGGTCGGCACGTTCGTCGAGACCAAGAACGCCCAGATCGGCGAGGGAGCGAAGGTGCCCCACCAGTCGTACGTCGGGGACGCGACCATCGGCCCGTACGCGAACATCGGCGCGGGCACGATCTTCGTCAACTACGACGGCGTGGCCAAGCACCACACGCGGGTGGGGACCGCGGCGTTCGTCGGGTGCGACACCAGCCTCATCGCGCCGGTGACCGTGGGCGACGGCGCGTACGTGGCCGCCGGCAGCGCCGTCACCAGGGACGTGCCGCCCGGCGCGCTGGCGGTCTCCCGCGGCCAGCAGCGCAACCTGGACGGATGGGTGCAGCGGCGCCGGGCCGGGAGCCGCTCGGCCGAGGCGGCCGAGGCCGCCCTCCGCGGCGAGGAGCCCGGTAAGGAGTGACCGCCGGGAACGGCCTCCCCGGGGCCTTCGGGGACCGGCCGGTACGCACGGTAGCCGCCCGACCGACACGGCGCGCGTCGGCGACCCGGCGGTGTTCCGGCGTGCGGCGACGGGGAATACTGGGACGCGGAACCGATAGCCGACCCCTGGGGGGCGCAGCCACCGATGGCCAGCATCGTCGCTGAGAACCGCAAGAGTCTCATGCTCTTCTCCGGTCGGGGGCATCCCGCGTTGGCCGAGGAGATCGGCCGCCACCTCGGGGTGGCGCCGACCCCCACCGACCTGTACGACTTCCCCAACGGTGAGATCTTCGTCCGGTACCAGGAGTCGGTGCGCGGCTCCGACGCGTTCGTCGTGCAGTCCTTCTGTGAGCCGGTGAACCACCGGCTCATGGAGATGCTGATCATGATCGACGCGCTGAAGCGCGGCTCGGCCAAGCGGATCACCGCGGTGCTGCCGTACTACCCGTACTCCCGCCAGGACAAGAAGCACCGGGGCCGCGAACCGATCTCCGCGCGCCTGGTGGCCGACCTGCTCAAGACCGCGGGGGCCGACCGCATCCTCACCATGGACCTGCACACCGCGCAGATCCAGGGCTTCTTCGACGGGCCGGTGGACCACCTGCTGGCACTGCCGCTGCTGGCCGCGCACGTGGAGGAGTCGTACGCGGGCCAGCCGCTGACGGTCGTGGCCCCGGACTCCGGGCGGGTGCGGGTGGCCGAGCGCTGGACCGACCGGCTGGGGGGCTGTCCACTGGCGTTCATCCACAAGACCCGCGACATCACCACCCCCGGGCAGGTCGTGGCCAACCGGGTGGTCGGCGACGTGGCCAACCGGGTCTGCGTGATCGTCGACGACGAGATCCAGACCGGCGGCACCGTGTGCAAGGCGGCGGACCTGCTGTACGAGGCGGGCGCCGCGGACGTGATCGTGGCGGTCACCCATCCGGTGCTCCCGGACCCGGCCACGGAGCGGCTCAAGAACAGCCGGATCAGCGAGGTCGTGGTCACCAACACCCTGCCGCTGCCGCCGGAGAAGCAGCTCGACAAGATCACGGTACGGTCGATCGCGCCGCTGTTCGCCCGGGCGATCCGCGAGGTCTTCGACGACGGCTCGGTGACCACCCTCTTCGGTGGCCTGAGCTGAGCGTCCGGCGCAAGAGGCGACGCGTCCCGCCCGCGTGAGCCGAGCGCCGGCGGCGGGATGCGGCCCGGTCCGTGCCCGGCCGGGGGCGACCGGGTAGAGTGTCGCAGGTCCCGGGTGCACGGCGCCCGCGGCCAGCCAGTCCGATCCCCAGGAGTACCGTCGTGTCCGACCAGCTGACGCTCGCCGCCGAGATCCGCACCGAGTTCGGCAAGGGTGCGGCGCGGCGGGCCCGCCGCGCAGGCCTGATCCCCGCGGTTCTGTACGGCCACGGCCAGCCGCCGACGCACGTCACCCTGTCCGCCCGGGAGTTCGCCGGTGCCATCCGCCGCGGCGGCATGACCCACGTGCTCACGCTCGCCCTGCCCGACGGCACCCGGGTCACCGCACTGCCCAAGGCGATCCAGCGCGATCCTGTCCGGGACACCCTCGAACATGCCGACCTGCTGTCGGTGAGGCGCGGCGAGAAGGTCACGGTGGAGATCCCGGTCCTGCTCACCGGGGAGCCGGCCCGCGGCACGCTCGTCATCCACGAGGTGGACCGGGTGGCGATCAGCGCGGACCCGACCCAGCTGCCGGACCACCTGGAGGCCTCCATCGACGGCCTCGACGTCGGAGGGCGGGTCACCGCCGCCGAGCTGGTGCTGCCCGGGGGCGCCGAGCTCGTGGCCGACCCGGAGACGGTGATCGCGGTCATCAGCGCGGCCCCGACCGCCGACGAGATGGCCGAGGCGCCGGTGGAGGCGGCGCCGGAGGGGGCCGAGGCGGCCTCGGCCGAGTCGTCCTGACCGGCCCGCATGGAGCCGACCCGCTGGTTGGTCGTCGGGCTGGGCAACCCCGGCCCCCGCTACGCCCGCAACCGGCACAACGTCGGCTTTCTCGTGGCGGACGTGCTGGCACGCCGCGTGGGCGGCACCTTCAGCCGGCACCGGCGGGCGGTGGCCGAGGTGTGCGAGGCGAGGCTGGGGCCGGACGGTCCCGCGCTGGTCATCGCCAAGCCGATGGCGTACATGAACCTCTCCGGCGGCCCCGTGTCGGTGCTGGTCCGCTACTACAAGATCCCGACCGAGCGACTCATCGCCGTGTACGACGAGATCGACCTCCCCTACGGCACGATCCGCGCCAAGTTCGGCGGCGGTGAGGGCGGGCACAACGGCGCCCGGTCGCTGAGCCGGTCGCTGGGGACGCGCGACTACATCCGGGTCCGGTTCGGAGTCGGCCGTCCCCCGGGCCGGCAGGATCCGGCCGACTGGGTGCTGTCCGACTTCACCGCGGCCGAGCGCAAGGATCTCGAGTACCTCGTCGATCGGGCCGCCGATTTCGTCGAGGCCATCATCACCACCGGGCTCGAGCCGGCCCAGAACGTCTACCACGCCCCCTGACCGGCGTCGGTCCGCCCGCCGCCGCCCGCGCCCGTCGACCGGCGGCCCGCTGCGGGCGGCTGGCCCGCCGGCGCGGGACACCGTCCGGCGCGGTCGGCGCTGCCCCACCCGCCGGCCAGCGTCGAGCTCCCGGTGACGGTACGTAACTGCCGGCGCGGGCGGCACGTTGGGCAGCACGGGCGGGCGGGGCGCCCGCGCCGACGTGTGCCGGGAGGGTGGGACGTGGCCGAGCAGGGGCGGTCGACGCGAGTACCGCGCCCGCACCCCGGACCCACCCTCCGCTCCGGGCAGGAGCGCTCGCGGCGGCCGCCCACCCTGCGCCGGCACTGGTGGCGCAGGCCGGCCCGGCGGGGCTACCGGCCGCGTCACCGTGGCACCAGGCCGGTGAGCTGGGAGGCGGAGTACCAGCGACGGTTGGTGGCGGCCGACCTCGCCGTCGGCATGGCGGCCGGCGGGATCGCGTACGGCCTGCGGTTCGGGGCCGGTGACGCCGCCGCCAACAACCGGATCTACCTGCTCGTGTCGGCCGCGTTCCCGCTGGCGTTCGTGGTCGCGCTGGCCGCCAACCGGGCGTACGAGCGCCGGCACCTGTTCGTCGGCAGCGAGGAGTACCAGCGGGTCATCCGGGGCGGGCTGTGGCTGACCGCGGTCGCGGCGGTTGTCTCGTACGCGCTGGAGATCCCGCTGGCTCGTGGCTGGTTGGCGATCGTCCTGCCGGCGGCCACGCTGGCGTGCCTGGTCGAGCGGTTCGCGATCCGGCGCCAGCTGCACCGCGCCCGTGCCCGCGGGGAGCGGCTGCGCCGGGTGATCGTGGTCGGTCACGCGAAGGGGGTCGCCGACCTGGCCGCCCGGCTCAACCGCGAGCGCTTCCACGGCATGGCGGTGGTCGGTGCCTGCCTGCCGCCGGGCCACAGCGACGACGTCGGCCTGCCGGTGTACGGCACCTTCGACGACGTCGCGAAGGCGGTGGCGGCGGCGTCGGCCGACACGGTCGTCGTGCTGGGCTGTCCCGAGCTGGACGGGGTGGCGTTGCGCCGGCTGGCGTGGCGCCTGGAGTCCGACGACATCGACCTCATCCTCGCCAGCTCCCTCATCGACGTGGCCGGTGGTCGCACGACCGTCCGGCCGGTGGACGGCCTGCCGATGCTGCACGTGGAGCATCCCCGCCTGACCGGCCCCGCCCGGCTGGTCAAGGAGCTGGTCGACCGGGCCGGCGCCGCCGTGCTGCTCCTGCTGTGCGCTCCGCTGCTCGCGGCCGTGGCCGTCGCCATCCGCTGGGACTCGCCCGGCCCGGTGCTGTTCCGCCAGGTGCGGGTGGGGCGCGACGGGCAGCGGTTCACCATGTACAAGTTCCGGACCATGCACGTCGACGCGGAGCAGCGGTTGGGCGGGGTCCGCCACCTCAACGAGCACGACGGCGTCCTGTTCAAGATCCGTGGCGACCCGCGCGTGACCAGGGTGGGGCGGTGGCTGCGCCGGCTGTCCCTGGACGAGCTGCCACAGCTGGTGAACGTGCTACGGGGCCACATGTCGCTGGTCGGGCCGCGGCCGCCGCTGCCCAGCGAGGTCGCCGCCTACCCGGACGACATGCTCCGGCGGCTGGCCGTCAAGCCCGGGATCACCGGCCTGTGGCAGGTGTCCGGCCGGTCAGACCTGTCGTGGGAGGAGACGGTCCGCCTGGACCTGCGGTACGTGGAGAACTGGTCCCTGACCCTCGACCTGGTGATCGTGCTGCGGACGCTGACCGCGGTGTGGCGGGGCTCGGGCGCCTACTGAGCCGGGCGCATACTGACCGGTGAGGGTCCGACCCGCGGGCCCGCGGGAGGGCGCGCGATGACCCCACCGGACGACGACGCCGCGTTCGCCCGGTGGCTGGCGGTCCGTACCGGCCGGGAGCTGCTGGCCCTGCGGGCCCGGCTGGCCGGTGCGGCACCGGGGGTGGTGCGCGCCGAGGCGGACCGGCGGGCGCACGAGAGCATCGTGTCGCAGCTGGCCCGCTGGCGGGGCGGCGACGCGGTGCTCTCGGAGGAGCAGGAGGTGGACGATCCCGCCCGGCTGACCGCGTCGCGGGTCTGGATCGTCGACCCGCTCGACGGCACCCGCGGCTTCGGCGAGCCCGGCCGGGCCGACTGGGCGGTGCACATCGCGCTGTGGGAGCGGGGCCGGGGTCTGGTCGCCGGTGCGGTCGCCCTGCCGGCGCAGGACCGGGTCCTCGCCACCGACGACCCCCCGCCGTA
>DATGOE010000173.1:0-2090 GCA_035306365.1 Natronosporangium sp.
CACCTCAGCATCCAACCGGGCATACGACCACACGGCCCCACCACAGCGCACCGCCACCGCCCCCGGCACACGCCGCGCCCACTCAGCCACCGCCCGATCCGGACGCACCGCCGTCACCGGCCGCCCCGTCGCATTCCACTCAGACACCAACCGGCGACGTTCTGCCCCCGACACCACCTCCACCCCAGCAACCGGACGACACGGGTCCGCGCAGGCGTGCTCCAACACGGTGCGGAGGCGCGCCACCAGCTGTTCCGCGCTGTCATGGTCGAACAGGTCGGCCGCATAGTTGAGGGCGATGTGGGCTCCGCCGTGCCCGTCCTCGATAAACGCGAACTCCAAGTCGAATTTGGCGGTGTCCAGCGGGACTTCAACGAGCCGGGTGGCCGCGCCGAACAGGCGGTCCACATCCGAAGGGCGACGCTGGTAGGAGACCATCGTCTGGAACAGCGGGTGGCGGCTGACCGCCCGGGGCGGTTTCACCGTGTCGACTACCGCGTCGAACGGCGCGTCGGCGCGGGCGAACGCTTCCAGGTCGACGGCACGGACCCGGTCCAGCAGGTCGGCGAAAGTAGGGTTGCCGGACAGGTTCACGCGCAACACCAGCGTGTTGAGGAAGAAGCCGACAGTGTCGTGGACGGCTTCGTCGGCGCGGTCGGCGACCGGGCTGCCCAACGGGATGTCGTCGCCGGCGCCCAGACGGTGCAAGAGCACGGCGACAGCGGCCTGGACCACCATGAAGACGGTGACGCCGTGCTGGGCGGCGAGGCGGCGCACAGCTTCGACCAGTTCAGGGGGGAGTTCGGCACGCGCTAGGCCGCCGCGGTGGCTTGCTGTCGCCGGCCGGGGCCGGTCGGTGGGCAGGTCCAGTTCGTCGGGCAGGTCCTGCAGGGCGTGCTGCCAGTAGTCGAGTTGGCGGCGCAGCGGACTGGCGGGGTCGGTGGCCTCGCCCAACCAGTCGTGCAGCGTGGCCGCGTAGTCGCTGTACTGGGCGGGCAGCGGCTCCCAGTCGGGGGCGCGTCCCGCGGCCCGCGCCCGGTAGGCGGTGTCCAGGTCGCGCAGCAGCGGCGCGAAAGACCACTCGTCTGCGGCAATGTGGTGGCAGACGAGGAGCAGCACACAGCCGTCGACCTGTTCCCCGGTGATCATGCGGACTCGCAGGGGGATCTGGGTGGCGAGGTCGAAGGGCTGGGCGGTGAGTTCGGCGAGCAGGTCCGCCACCGGCCCTGCGGCCTGAACTTCCGCGACGTCGACCGCGGCGTCCTCGGGGGCGAGGAGAACCGGGTCGGGGCCGTCGTCGCTGCTGCGTACGAGGGTGCGCAGCACCTCGTGGCGGGCCACGAGGTCGCGGACTGCGGCGCGGAGAACATCGAGGTCGAGCCGGTCGGAGACGTGGACGGCGAGCGGCACGTTGTAGGCGCCGCGGGTCTGGTAGACCTGCTCGATGAGCCAGAGCCGCCGCTGGAAGTGGGAGAGGACAGGTGGGGCGTCTGGGCCGCGGCGGGTCACGGCGGGCCGCCGTCCGGTCTGTGTGGTGAGGCGGGCGGCAAGCGCGGCCGGGGTAGGTGCTTCGAACAGGTCGCGGACCCCGACGTCGACGCCGAGGAGGGCGCGGAGCCGGGCGACGACACGCAGTGAGAGCAGGGAGTGGCCGCCGAGCGCGAAGAAGTCAGCGTCCGCGGTGACGTCGGACCGGTCGAGGACAGCCGCGAAGACCTGGCAGACGATCTCCTCGTAGGCGGTGACCGGGTCCCGTCCGGCCGGGCCGTCCCCTGCTGCGGGCGCGGGGTCGGGGAGGGCTTTGCGGTCGATCTTGCCGTTGGCGGTCAGCGGGAACTCGTCCACCACCACGAACGCCGACGGCACCATATAGGCGGGCAGAACCGCGGCGAGCTTCTCCCGGATCTCGGCCGTGCCGGGCGCCGCTGCCCCGGCTGGGACGAGGTAGGCGACGAGCCGCTGGTGGTTTCCGCTGTCGTTACGGGCCACCACCACTGCTTGGGAGATCCCGTCGATACGGGCGAGCGCGGTTTCGATCTCCCCGAGTTCGACGCGAAAACCGCGGATCTTGACCTGAAAGTCGGCACGAC
>DATGOE010000174.1:0-13314 GCA_035306365.1 Natronosporangium sp.
TCGCCGGCGAGGTGGTGGAGGTGGGCGAGGGCGTGGACCCGGCGTGGACCGGCCGGCTGCTCGCCTCCTGCGGGTCGATCTTCTGCGGCGGCTGCCGGCAGTGCCGGCGCGGCCGGACCAACCTGTGCGACCGGTACGCCGCGGTGGGGTTGCACCGCCACGGCGGGGCCGCCGAGTTCGTCGCGGTGCCGCTGTCCAGCTGCGAGCCGGCCGACGAGCGAGGGCTGCCACCGGACGCGGCCGCGCTCGGCCAGCCGATGAGCATCGCCGTGCACGCCGCCCGGCGCGGCCGGCTGGCCGGCGGGGAGCGGGTGGTGCTGTTCGGCGCCGGCGGGATCGGCGCGTTCCTCACCCACGTGCTGGCCAGCCGGGGGGCGACGCTGCTCGTGGTCGACCCGGACGCTGGCCGCCGGGGCCTCGCCACCCGGCTGGGCGCGGGCGCGGTCGCCGCGGCCGTCGAGAGCGACCCGGCGCCCGGCAGCGCGACGTCCGGCGGCCCGGTGCCCGACGACCTGCTCGGCGGGCCGCCCGACGTGGTGATCGAGTCCAGCGGCACCGGCGCCGGCCTGGCCGCCGCCTGGTCGATCCTGCCGGCGGGTGCGCGGCTGCTGGTCGTCGGCATGCAGAAGGCGCCCGTGACACTGGACCTGCGCCGCGCCACCCTGCGCGAGAACGAGATAATCGGGACCAACGCCATGACCCGTACCCCGGACTTCCCCGAAGCGCTGGACCTGCTCGCCGCCCGCCGGCAGGGCTGGGCGGACCTCGCGCCGGTCGCGCTGCCGCTGGACGAGATCGCCACCGGAGCGCTCGCGCCCATGGCCGCGGGCGCCTCGCCCGCGATCAAGCCCCTCGTCGACCCCACCGCCTCCGGTCGGCGCCCCACCCGTACCGTCCCGGGCCGGGAGGGATGAGCACGGCCCACCGCCCCGCCCGGCGGGGTGAGCCCACCCCGGACCACGCGCGGCGCGTGGCCGGGACCCCGCCGCGGGGCACCCTGAAGGACGTGGCGGCCGCGGCCGGCGTGCACCCGTCCACGGCCTCGCGCAGCCTCGACCCCACCCAGGCGTTCCGGGTGCGGGCCGAGACCCGCGAGCGGGTGCTGGCCGCCGCCGCCCGGCTCGGCTACCAGCCCCACCGGCTGGCCGGAAGCCTGCGGCGGCAGCGCACCTCGACCGTGGGCGTGCTCGTCGCCGACTACGAGACGCCGATCTACGCCGCGCTGCTGCGCGGGATCAGTGCCCGGCTGGAGCGCGAGGGCTGCGTCCCGATCTCCCTGGAGACCCAGGACCGGCACGACCGGCTGCTGGACAGCATCCGGATCCTCGTCGAGCACCGGGTCGACGGGGTCATCACCGCCGCCACCCGGGCACAGGACCTCGCTGCCCTGCGCGACCTGGTGCGCTCGGGCACCCCGGTCGTCATGGCGGTGCGGTACTTCCGCGGCGCCGGCATCCCGATCGTGGCCAACGACGACCTGCGCGGCGGCGCGCTCGCGGCCGAGCACCTGGTCCGGTTGGGACACCGGCACCTCGCCCAGTTGCACGGGCCCAACGACGTCGAGCCGTTCACCGAACGCAGCCTCGGCTACCGCAGCGTGCTGTCACGCGCCGGGCTGCTCGACCCCGACCCGGTCGACTACGCCGACACGCCCACTGTCGAGGAGGGGCGGCGGCTGATGCACCTGGTGCTGCAGCGGTCGGCGCAGCGGCCGACGGCGGTGTTCGCCCACAACGACCTGATCGCGATCGGTGCGATCGAAGCGTTGCACGAGGCCGGGCTGAGCTGTCCCGAGGACGTCTCCGTGGTCGGCTACAACGACATGCCGCTGACCGAGCACCTTGTGCCGTCGCTGACCACCGTCCGGATGCCCACGGTGGAGGTAGGTCGGGTGGCGGCCGAGACGCTGCTGGGGCTCATCCGGGACCGCGACCAGGCGCCGGTGTCGATCACGCTGGAGCCGCAGCTGGTCGCCCGCGCCTCCACGGCCCCGCCGCGCCCCCGCGCCTGACGCGCCCTTGCCGGTGCCCCACAAGAAACCCGTGGCAGGGACCGGCGGGGTCTTCGTATCCTCGCCGCATGAAACTGGCCCATCTGGCGCTGACCGTCGCCGACCAGGCGCGGTCCCGGCGCTTCTACGAGACATACTTCGGCTTCGGGGAGGGACCCGCCACGCGTTACGACGACGGCGTGCTCATCATCCGCGACGGCCACGGGTTCGACCTCGCGCTCGGCGAGGGTGAGATGACCGGCGTACCGGAGTTCCTCCACCTGGGATTCCGGTGCGACGATCCGGACGAGGTGCGGTCGCAGCGGGGCAGGCTGGTCGCCGACGGCGTGCCGCTGGTCGAGGACGAGGACACGCCGACGTACGTGGGGCTGAAGTGCCTCGACCCGGACGGCTACACGGTGGAGGTGTACTGGGAGCCGCCGGCGGCCTGACCGCGCCCGCCATCTTGCCGCCGGGCCGGAGGCAGGACAATGGACCATGTCGAGGTGACGTCACGGAGGCCAGATGCACCGGCCCGGCCTGTACTTCCCGTACATCCAGGTACGCGACGACGAGTGGCTCAAGGTCGCGGCGCTCTACTGGCCGTCGGTGCGGCGGCTGGTCCCCGACGGGTACGTCCCGCGTGACTCCCCCACCGCGCGGGCGCTCGCGGACGCGGGCATCCTCGTCGACGAGCGGCCACGGGAGCTGGTCTCGACGCTCGCCTGGGAATTCGTCGAGGTGCTGGAGGCCGACGCCGACCGGTTGCGCCACCACTACGGTCTCGACCGCGCGCGGCGGGAGTGGGACGGCCGGCCCTGGTCCGACGGCAGCCCGGCCGCCGCGACCGCCCCGCACCTCGGCTGGATCCATGTGGACAAGGTGCCGCGTGACAGTGTCGAGCGCCTGGCCGAGCTGGGGCTGGCGCAGGTGCCCGACACCGGCGACCCGGACGACCCACCGGAGTGGATCGGGTTCCACCCGGCCCTCGCCAGCGTCCTCATGCGCAGCGTCGCGGTCCGCGTCAGCGAGCGCTCCCACTTCCTGCCGGTCACCGACCAGGCCGACCTCGCCGCCGCCGTGCCCGCGCCGGACCTGGCACCGGCCGTCAACCTGCTGCTCGGCCCGCACGGCCCGCGGCCGGCCGCGTCCGCGGGTACGGCGACCTACGTGCTGCTCGCCCTGCAGTACGCCAGACCCCGGCGGGTCGAGCGGCTGTCCGTCGCGGACGTGATCGCCTGCCGGCGGCGGCTGGAGGGTGAGCTCGTCGCCTTCCGGCGGTACGTTCACGCCCAGCAGGCGCAGCTGGCCGAGCTGGCGGGAGTCGCCGGTGAGCGGCGCCGGCTGGAGGCGTTCGCCGACCACGTCCGCCACACCATCGAGGTGCCGCTGCGGGACCTGGAGCGGGGGCTGCGGCTGCACCGGCTCGACCCGACCCGCTCCCTGGTGCTGGCCAGCTCCGTCGTACCGCCCGTCGCGGTGGGCGCGGCGCTGGACGTGGTCGGCGCGGGACCCGCCGTCGTCACCACCGCCGCCACGGCGGTCGCGGCGGGTAACGCGTGGTGGCAGGTGAACCGGCTGCGTGAGAGCATGCGGGCGTCGTCCCCGGTCGGCTACCTGCTCGACGTGCGCGACCGCCTGACCCGGCGGTCGCTGCGCTCCCGGCTACGGCGGTTCGTCATGGGCACCGCGGCGTAGCCGGCGCCGGGCGCCACGGAGCCGCCGGCCGTGGAGGCCGCGGTCCCGGCGTGCGCAGCCGGTGGCGGCGAGCTCAACCGGTGGCGGCGACCTCGGAGGCGGCCGCCGCCCGTTGCATCAGCAGCGCCCGCTCGTGCCGGGTCGGTGCCAGGCCGGCGGCGCGCTCCAGCTCCCCGGCAGCCTCGGTGTGCCGGCCCAGGCGCTGCAGCGCCTCGGCGCGCACGGCACCGTACAGGTGGTAGCGGGCCATGCGGGGATCGTCGCGGATCGCGTCGAGGGTGGACAGAGCTGCCTCCGGACCGTCGGCGTGCAGCAGCGCCACCGCCCGGTTCACCTCCACCACCGGGGACGGGGCGACCTGGGCGAGCGCGTCGTAGAGCGCGACGACCGCCTCCCAGTCCGTCTCGGCGAACGTCCGCGCACGGGCGTGGCAGCCGGCGATCGCCGCCTGCAGCGTGTACGGGCCCAGCGGCCGGCGCAGGCTCACCGCCCGCCGCAGCGCCGCCAGCCCGTGCGCGATCAGGGTCCGGTCCCACCGTGACCGGTCCTGGTCGGGCAGGAGTACGGGTTCGCCCTGCGGCCCGGTCCGGGCGGCGAACCGCGACGCCTGCAGCTCCATCAGCGCGACGAGGCCGTGGACCTCCGGTTCCTTCGGCAACAGGCCGGCCAGCCGCCGGCCGAGCCGCATGGCCTCCTCGGCCAGGTCCTGCCGCACCCAACGGTCGCCGGAGGTGGCCGCGTAGCCCTCATTGAAGATGAGGTACACGACCTCCAGCACGGCGGACAGGCGGGCGGGCAGGTCCGCCTGCCGAGGCACCTCGAACGGCACCCCGGCCTCGGCCAGGGTCCGCTTGGCCCGCGAGATCCGCTGCCCGATCGTAGCGGTCGGCACCAGGAACGCCCGGGCGATCTCCTCGGTGCTCAGCCCTCCCACCATGCGCAGGGTCAGCGCCGCCCGGGACTGGCGGGGCAGCACCGGGTGGCAGGCGACGAACACCAGCGCGAGGATGTCGTCGCCCACCGCCCCGGCGCTGCCCGACGCCGTGCCGGGTACCCCGGTGCCGGCGTCGCCGACCGGGTCGGCGACGAGCCCCGCACCGGCCAGGGGGTCGGTCGCGAGCCGGGCGTACCTCTCCTGGCGGCCCCGCTCCCGGCGGATGGTGTCGATCGCCTTACGCCGGGCGACCGTCATCAGCCAGGCGGCGGGGTTGTCCGGCACACCCTCGTCCGGCCACTGCTGCAGCGCGCTGGCGAACGCCTCCTGGGCGATGTCCTCGGCCAGCCCGACGTCCCGTACCAGCCGGGTCAGCGCGACGACCACCCTGGCCGACTCCATCCGCCAGACCGCCTCGACCGTACGCCGGACGTCCATACCCGCCTCCGTTGCCTGTACCGGCTCAGCTGTCACCGTGCCGGGCGCGGATCTCCTCGCCGAGCCGGGCCTCGTGCTCGCGCACCTCTTCGGTGTACGCCTCGCCGAAGTCGCTCTCGTCGACGTACGGCCGGATCTCGAGCACCTGGTACTTCCCGCTCGGGTCGGTCGGGCACTGCTTGGCCCACTCGATCGCCTCTTCGAGCGAGCTGACCTGCCAGATCCAGTACCCGCCGACGATCTCCTTCGCCTCGGTGAACGGGCCGTCCACCACCGTGGTGGTGCCGCCCTCGAAGACCACCTTCGCGCCGGCGGAGCTGGGCTTGAGCCCGTCCCCGTCGAGCATGATCCCCGCCTTGACGAGCCGCTCGTTGTAGGCGCCCATCGCCTCGAGCATCGCCTTCACCGCCTCGGTCGGCATCTGAGTCGGCGTGGACGTCGCCTCGTCCGCACCCGTCCCCTTGATCATGACCATGACCTTCATGACGTTCTCCTCTCCGTGGCGGCCGGCCCTGCGCCGGGCGCCTCATACCCTGCGTCGAATGGCAGGTGGCGTTCTTCGACATTCCCCGCCGGCTTCTGCCCAACGCCCCACCGGATGCGTCCGTACACCGGAGACGAGCCGGTTTGCGGACCTACAGCAGAAGTTCAGAGCCTACGTCAGAACGTGTGAGAGCCCGTGGTGCGCCGTGACTAGCCGGCGACGTTGGTCGAGGCGGGAGACGTGTCGGGAGGGTCAGCACCGGCGGCACCACGAGGGCGGCGCGGCCGGCCGGCGCACGCGGACCCGCTGCGCCCACAGTCCAGGGGCGCGGCGGGCACCGCGGACGGCAACCCGTCCGGACACCACCGGCTCGGGGCCGAGGGCCCACTCGACGCGGACGACCCCATCGTGACGATGGTCGGCATCGCGGTCTGAGACCGTTCTGAACTTCCTCCACGCCCTCGGGTACCGGTCCCCGTCCGGCGGGTGCATCATCAGGATCGCCCGCCGCGCCGGGCCGGCACAGAGACAAGGGGCCTGACTCGACCGGGCACAACAGCCGTACCCGCGGCCGGCGCCTTGCCCCTCGCGGTAGCCGGGGCGGTGGGAGGATCGGCCGCGTGGACCCCTTCGCCGGACTGGCGGACGTCGCGTGGGAACGCATGACGCACGCGTACGGGCCGGCGACCAATCTGCCCCGGCTCATCCGCGAGCTGGTTGACCCCGATCCCCGGGTACGCGAGGCCGCGCTGGACACCATGTACGGAGCCGTCCACCACCAGGGCGACGTCTACGACAGCACGCTGGCGGCCGTACCGTTCCTGCTCCGCATCGCCGCCACCGGCGGCCTGCCCGGCCGGGACCGGGTGGTCGAGCTGCTGGCCAGCATCGGCGGCGCCGACTGGCCGGACACGGACGACGGGGAGGACGACGAGGACGACCCCGTGCTGACCCCGGAGCACCGGGACCGGCTGCGGGCCGCGCGACGGCTCGTCGCCGACGGGCACGAGGTGTTCGTACGGCTGCTCGCCGACGACGACCCGCGGGTGCGCGCCGCCGCGGCCGGCGCGGTCGTGGTCGCGCGCACGCGGGCGGCGGGATCAATGCGGGCGTTGTGTGACCGGTTCGGCGACGAGGAGGACGTGGACGTCCGGGTGGCCCTCGTCAACGCGGTGGCGCGGATCGCGCGCGACGGCACCGACGGTCGCGCCCTCGCCTGGCTGACCCGGCTGGTCGACTCCGACCAGCCGACGCGGGTACGGCTGGCGGCCCTCTCGGGCGCCGCCGCCCGGACCGCCGTCGACGTACGCATCAGCGTCGAGCTGCTGGCGCGCCTGTACCGGGAAGGTGAGGCGCCGTCGCCGTCGCCCGCTGGTGGGCCCACCACCGGGACCCTGCTGGGTGCCGTCAGATGTCTGTCCGAACGGGAGGCCGGGGGCCGGCACGCCCCACACGCGGCCCGGTTCGTCCACGCCGTCAGCGACAGCCTCGGCGACCGGATCGACGCCCGGGTCGAGCTGCTGTCGGCCCTGCTGCGCTCGCCCGACGGCGAGTGCCGGGTCGATGCGCTGGCCGCGGTGGCGCGACTGGTCGCCGGCTGGCGCGGCGACTACACCGGCCTGGTCCGGCTCATAGGGGATCTGGTCGACGACGGCGACCTCCGCGTGCGGTCGCGCGCCCTGGGCGTACTGGACGGGCTGGACGTGCTCGCGGCACCCGCCGGCGACGCGCTGGCCACCGCCCTCGGCGACACCCCTCGGGAAGCCGCCGCCACCCGGACGGGTCACGTGACCGCGTGGCTCGTGCGCACGGCCGCCGGGCCCACGGCCGGGCCGGTGGTCCGGGCCCTCGCGGCGGCTCGTGACCCGCGGGTACTGCCCGCCTTGGAGTGGTTGCTCGGCCACGATGACATGCCGCCGGACACCGGCTACCTCGTAGGAAGGCTCGGGACGTCCGCTGCCACCCTGCTGCCTGGCATCCGCCGTCGGTTGCGGACGTGCGCCGGCGACGTGGGCGCACGCCACCGGTCAGGGCTGCTCTACGCCCTGCGACAGATGGGCCGGGCCGCCGCGGACGCCCTCCCGGAGGTTCGGGAGCTTCCGGTCACGGTGGACACGGCCGACGTGCTGGGCGCGATCGGAGCGGCCGCGGCCACCGAGGTCCCAAGGTTGCGCGCGGCGGCCACGTCCGACGACCTCCGCCTCGCCGCCGCCGCTGCCGGGGCGGTCCACCGCGTCGCTGGCGACCCCGGACCCGCACTGGCGGCCGCCGGGCGGCTGCTCGACGTCGACCCCGACGGGGTCGGGGGCGCGCTGCGCCTGCTGACGCAGATCGGTCCGGCGGCGGCTCCCCTCGTTGACCGATTGCGACCCCTGGTCGCCCGCGGCGGGCGCCTCGCCGCTACCGCCGCGCTGCTGGCGTGGCGTACCGACCGCGACACCGACGCCGTGATCCCGGTCCTGGAGGCGCAGTGGCGGACGCGGTCGCGGCGCCCCGCGGTGGTCGCGGCCTGGCGCGAGATCGGCGCCCCCGCCGCCGCCTCCGCCCGGCCACGCCTGCGGTCGGAGCTGGCCGACGTCCGGCGGCACAACGCCCGCCGAGCGCTGGTCGCATCGTCCATCGCCGACGACCTGGCGCTGCTGGCCGCCTGCCGCGCGGAGCTCGCACGATGGGCGGATCGCCCGGATGAGGACGTGGCGGCGACGTGAGGTGGTTTCCGGTTCCGCCCCGGCGACCTGGCGTACCGCGGAAATCTAGGTAGATCACCTAGAAGTATGGGGTTCCCTCTCCGATGCCGGGCCCGCGCCCGCCGCAAAACAGTACGGGTGACCGGAGTCCGACGAAGGAGAAGCGATGGGACAGCACCTCACTATATGGACGCGGCGGCGCCCGCGCGGCGGCGCGGCCGGGCGCCACCGCCGGACGCCGCCGGGGCACCGGCGGTCTCCCGTCGTCACGGCGGCCCCCCGGCGCCGTCGACCACTACCACTTCGACGCCACCGCCGGCCAGGTCGCTCTCTTCGACGTCCTCACCGGCGACAACACCCAGGTCCGCTGGCGCCTGGACGCCCCCGACGGCACCGAAGTGTTCGACGCCATCTACACCGACCGGCAGGCCACGCTCGACCAGACCGGCACCTACACCCTCACGGTCTTCGGCTTCACCCCCACCAGCTTCGGTGTCTACTCGTTCACCCTGCTGGAGGTGCCGGCGAACGAGCCTCCGGTGGCGGTGGCCGACGAGGCGGAGACCGACCACGACACGCCGGTGAGCATCGACGTGCTGGCCAACGACACCGACCCCGACGGTGACACCCTCACCGTGGACGCCGTCACCACGCCCGCCAACGGCACCGCCACCCACACCAGCGACCAGGTCACCTACACCCCCGACCCCGGGTTCGCCGGCACCGACACCTTCACCTACACCATCACCGACGGCCACGGCGGCTTCGCCCAGGCCACCGTCACCGTCACCGTCCACGAACCACCCAACAACCCACCGACCGTCGCCGACATCGACGACCAGACCAACACCGTCGGCGACACCGTCGACCTGCAGGTCCAGGCCACCGACCCCGACGGCGACCCACTCACCCACACCGCCACCGGGCTACCCGACGACCTGACCATCGACCCGACCACCGGACTCATCAGCGGCACCATCGCCGACGGCGCCGACACCAACAGCCCCTACACCGTCCAGGTCACCGTCACCGACCCCGACGGCGCCACCGCCACCGGCTTCACCTGGACCGTCGAGCCGGCCGGCTCCGAGGTGGTGAGCGTGGACATCGAGATCGTGCCGCCGGTCATCGTCAACGATGGGCACGGTCTGATCCCGGTGCTGATCCTCGGCAATGCCGGCGTCGCCGGGAACCAGATCGACCCGGCCACGGTGCGGCTGGAGGGCATGCCGGTGGCGCGGCTGCTCGGCTGGTATCTGACGGTCCGCTGCGACATCAACCGTGACGGCGTGACCGACCTGCTGGTGCTCATCGAGGACGTGGCGGGCGCCATCCCGCCCGGGGCGACCACCGCCACGCTCACCGGTGAGACCTCCGGTGGGACCCGGTTCGAGGGCACCGACGACATCCTCCTCCTCTGGTGGTGAGTCGGGGACCGTCCCCGACAGAGAGGCCCGGGGCCCGGGCACCTGCCCGGGCCCCGGGGTTCCTCCGCGGTGGTAGCCGTACCGGACCCGCGCGGCGGCCCGGGCCGCGGGCGCGTTTGGTGGCGGCGCGACGGGGGTATGGAGGCGCAGCGGTGGAGCGGGCCGCAGCGGCGCGCCCACTCGCGGACGCCCGGCGCGGGGAGGCTGGCATGGCGGAGGCTGGCATGGCGAGGGTTGACCGGATCGCGGTGCCGTGGGGAAGCCGTACGCCGTACGGACCCGGGGAGCCGTGGCCGGTACGGGTGGACACCCACCTCGCCGGCGACCTGAGCGGGGCGGACGTGGACCGGTGGGTGCCGACCGCCTCGATCCTGCACTCCAACGGCGACGGGATGGACATCGCCGTCAAGGACGGGCGGATCGTCGGCGTACGCGGCCGCGCCGGCGACCGGGTCAACCGCGGGCGGCTCGGCCCGAAGGACCTGTACGGGTGGCAGGCCAACCACTCACTGGACCGGCTGACCCGTCCGCTGGTCCGGCGCTGGGGGCGGCTGGTGCCCACCGACTGGGACACGGCCATGGAGAAGGTGGTGGGGCTCACCCGCGACCTGATGGCCGAACAGGGCCCGACCGCGATCGGCTTCTACACCAGCGGGCAGCTTTTCCTGGAGGAGTACTACACGCTCGCCCTCATCGCCCGTGGCGGGATCGGTACCCGGCACCTGGACGGCAACACCCGCCTGTGCACGGCCACGGCGGCGGCGGCGCTGAAGGCGACGTTCGGCTGCGACGGGCAGCCCGGCTCGTACACCGACGTGGACCACGCCGACGTCATCGCCCTCTACGGGCACAACATGGCCGAGACCCAGACCGTGCTGTGGAGCCGCGTCCTCGACCGGCTGGCCGGCCCCGAGCCGCCGGCGCTGGTGTGCGTGGACCCGCGCGAGACCCCGGTGGCCCGGGAGGCCACCGTGCACCTGGCACCCCGGCCCGGCACGAACCTCATGCTCGTCAACGCCCTCCTGCACGAGATCATCCGCAACGACTGGGTGGACCACGACTACGTCGCCGCGCACCTGGTGGGGTACGGCGAGCTGGCGGAGCGGGTCGCCGACCACACGCCCGAGCGCGCCGCCCGGGTGTGCGGCGTGCCGGCCGAGCAGATCCGCGAGGCCGCGCGGCTCATCGGCACCGCCGAGCGGTTACTGTCCACGGTGCTCCAAGGCTTCTACCAGTCGCACCAGGCCACCGCCGCGGCGGTACAGGTCAACAACATCAACCTCATCCGCGGCATGATCGGCAAGCCCGGGTGCGGCATCCTGCAGATGAACGGCCAGCCCACCGCGCAGAACACGCGCGAGTGCGGCGCCGACGGTGACCTGCCCGGCTTCCGCAACTGGGCGAACGACGCCCACGTCGCCGACCTGGCGCGGGTGTGGAACGTCGACCCGCAACGGATCCCGCGCGGCGCGCCACCGACCCACCTCATGCAGATGATGCGGTACGCCGAACAGGGCTCGCTGCGGTTCCTGTGGGTCACCTGCACCAACCCCGCGGTGTCGCTGCCGGAGCTGGGGCGCATCCGCGAGATCCTCGCCCAGCGCCGGCTGTTCCTGGTGGTGCAGGACATCTTCCTGACCGAGACCGCGCGGCTGGCCGACGTGGTGCTGCCGGCGGCGACCTGGGGCGAGAAGACCGGCACGTTCACCAACGCCGACCGCACCGTGCACCTGTCGGAGAAGGCGGTGGACCCGCCCGGGCAGGCGCGGCCGGACCTCGACATCCTGCTGGACTACGCCCGCCGGCTGGACCTGCGCGACCGTGACGGCGGTCCGCTGGTGACCTGGACCGACCCCGAGGGAGCGTTCGAGGCGTGGAAGCGGTGCTCGGCCGGCCGGCCGTGCGACTACACCGGCCTCAGCTACGACCTGTTGCGCCAACGCAACGGCATCCAGTGGCCGTGCACCGCCGGGCATCCCGACGGGACCGAGCGCCTCTACGCCGACGGCCGGTTCTGGAGCGCACCGGACTACTGCGAGAGCTACGGTCGGGACCTGGTCACCGGAGCGCCCGTGGAACCCGCCGAGTACCGGGCGCTGAACCCGGACGGCAAGGCGATCCTGCAGGCCGCGGCGTACACGCCCCCGCACGAGCTGCCCGGCCGCGAGTACCCGTTCCAGCTCATCACCGGGCGCACCCTCTACCATTTCCACACCCGCACCAAGACCGGCCGGGCGCCGCAGCTGCGGGCGGCCGCTCCGGAGGTGTGGGTGGAGATGTCGGAGCTGGACGCCAGCGCGTTGGGCTACCAGGAGGGCGACCTGCTGGAGATCACCAGCCCGCGCGGGCGGGTGGAGGCCCGGCTGCGGATCACCGGCATCCGCAGCGGGGTGCTGTTCCTGCCTTTCCACTACGGCTACTGGGACTCCCCGGGCGGGACGGCTCCCCGGGGACGGCGCGGGACGGCCGCCAACGAGCTGACCCTCACCGACTGGGACCCGGTCTCCAAGCAGCCGCTGTTCAAGACCGCCGTCGCCGCCGTGTCCCTGATCCGGCGCGGCCGGGGCGTGCCGTCGCCCGCACCGACCACCACCGGCTCCCGGCCGGCCGGCGGGCAGGTGCCGGAGACCACCGGCGGCGGCCCGGCGTTGGCCCGCGAGGAGCCGGTGGCGGCGGGAGGAGGCCGATGAAGAAGCTCAAGCTGGTCATCCGCGACCTCCACCACGCCGAGCGCCGGCTGGCCCGGCAGCTGTGGCGGCTGGCCGACCGGCACCAGGCCGACCACGAGATCCACCACGTCGCCCGGGACCTGGCGCGGTGGTCGCAGCGCCACGTCCGGGAGCTGGCCCGGGTGGGCCGCCGCCACGGGGTCCGGCTCGCCGCCGACGCCGACGGCGACGGCGAGGTGGGCCACCCGGCCGGTGCCTCCGCCCGGCGACGGGCGTCGCGGATGGTCGGCCGGCGCAGCGCGCCGGCGATGCTGCTGCTGGCGGACCTGCGGCGGTTGTACCGGGACGCCTCGACCGTGTCGCTGGACTGGGAGCTGCTGGCTCAGGCGGCCCAGGCCGCCCGCCAGCCCGACCTGCTGGCCCTGGCCACGAGCTGCCACCCGGACACGCTGCGCCAGGCCAGGTGGGCCAACGCGAAACTCAAGGAGCTCGCCGGTCAGGCGCTGGTCGGCCGGTGACGTGAGGCGGTGCCGGGGAGGTTCCGCACAGGGGGACGAGCCGCCGGTACGGTCGGTTCAGGATCAACCGGGCACACCACCCGTCCGGGTACCGCAACCACCGGACCCCTCGGCAGCAGACCCGCCGCGGGGTACCTGCGGGAGGGCGACGCTGACCTGCCAGGATGGCGACATGCCGCCGTACCCCGCCGCCGCCTCCGGTCCCACCGTCGGTCGTTCGCCCCGGACGCCCGGGCGGTCGCCCGGTGACCGCCGGTGGTGACCGACGGCAGCCGGGCGCCGGACACGGCCCACCCGGACCCGCCGGCGGTCGGCGGTGCCGGCGCCGCCGCCCGACGCCGCCTGCTGGTGGACCTCACCCCGCTGCGCGCCAGCCGCCCGTACCGGTGGCTGTGGGTGGGCGCGGCCCTGTCCGGCATCGGCACCCAGCTCACCACCGTGGTGGTCGCCCTGCAGGTGTACGACGTGA
>DATGOE010000175.1:0-6770 GCA_035306365.1 Natronosporangium sp.
GTGGTGCGCGACGCCCGACGCTGGCCGGATCAGGCGCTGGCCCCGGGTCGCGGCGCCGGTGCCCGGCGACGGCGGACGCAGACCAGCAGGGCGGCGACCCCGGCGCCGGTGAGCAGGAGGTAGGCCCACCCGATCGAGGTGCCGGGCGCGACCGCGTGGGCGCTGGCCAGCGAGTACGTCCCGCCGCCGAGCAGGGACCCGACCGCGGTACCGGAGGTCTCCGCGAACGCCACCGCGGTCGCCGCCGCCGGGACCCGCTCCGTCGCAAGATCGTCCATCGCCTGTGACGAGATGCGGGGGTACGCCACCCCCATGCCGAGCCCCGCCAGGGACCACGCGGCGACGAGCACCGGCAACGCGGTCGGGGACGGCAGCAGCGGGGTCAGCGTCAGGGAGCAGGCCAGCAGCGCGACGCAGAGAACCACCAGGCCGAGCACTGCGCTGTCCCCGACCCGGTCGTCGAGCCTCGGCGAGCGCGTGCCCGTGACCGCCCAGGCGAGCAGGCCCGCGCCGACGGCCACGTTGCTGGCCACCACACCGTTGCCCAACCCGTCGACGACCGCCAGCGAGACGATCCCGCTGCCGCCGAAGAAGGCCAGGCACAGGCCGAAGAACGAGGCGGTCGTGAGGAACCGCACCGGTTGGGCGGACACCTGGACCCGCAGGACGCGCAGGCTGGCCGCGGTGGCGACGGCCAGGCCGGCCACGAGCATCGGCACGCCCCATCCGGAGCTGGCGGCAGGGGCGGTCGCCGCCAGCACGAGCCCGAGCAGCAGCGCGACCACGTTGCCGAGGTCCGGCCGCTCGACGGATGCGCCTCGCCACGGGATCATCGCGGCGTCGCGTCCGACCAGCAGCCGCCCGACCAGCACCACCACCGCCGGCCACGCCATCGCCGCCCGCCAGCCGGCCGCGACCGCGACGGCGGCGTTGAGCGCCGGTCCGGCCAGGGACGGCAACAGCCACATCACCGCGAACAGCCCCATCACCCGCGGGCGGAGCGCGTCCTCGAACAGGGCTCCGATGGCGGTCAGGCCGAGTCCGGCCAGCAGCCCCGCCGCCAGGCCGCGCAGCACCATCCCGACGAGGATCCAGAGCATGTCCTGCGCCGCGACCGCGAGCGCCACTCCGGCCAGGAACAGGACGGTCCCGACGGCGAGAGTCCACACCGGACCGATGCGGGCGAACCGGTCGGGACCGGCCGCGAGCACCAGGATGGTGGTGAACGCGCCGGCCGTCAGCACCGCGCCGTACAGCGCGCTGCCGTCGAGCTCCGCGGATGCCAGCGGCAGCACCGAGGAGTACGCGATGCTGTGCACCGCGGCGCCGAACTCGGTGAACAGCAGGGCGCCCAGCAGCCGCCCCCGTCGCCCGCGGAAGATCGCCCGCAGCGACACGTCGACGTCCGTGCCCTCCGGGGCCGTGGAGATGGCGCCCACCCTGCCCGCCGGCGTCGGGTCCGGTGCGCCCGGGCGCCCGTCACGCGGACGGCTCGTCATACAGCTCCACGAGGATGCCGTGCGGGCCGGAGATGTACGCCGAGACGGTCCCCCAGTCGGTGCGGTGCGGCTCCACGGCGACCGTGCCTTTGCGCCGCCGGATCTCCTCGACCGCGCCAGGCACGTCGTCGCAGCGGAACTGCAGCAGGGTCCCCCCGTGCGGCCGGCCCGGCACCGGGCTGCCCCGGTGCCGCGCGATGGTCGACCCGCCCGTCCTGACCTCCGCGTACCCGGCGGCCGGGTTCCCCTCGACCGGCAGTCCGAGGGCATCCGCGAAGAACGCCGCCGACTCCTGGCTCTCCCGGTCGGTCCGCGCGATGATGCCGACGTGGTCGAAACGGATCTTCATCAGCCCCCCACCTTCGCGGCGTAATGATAGGATGCTAGCATCCTAGGCATGGCGGGGCCGGAGCGCAAGGCGCAGTTCAACGTCTACCTGCCGCCGGAGCTGATCCGGCGGGTCAAGCACCAAGCCATCGATGAGAATGAGTCACTGTCGGCTCTGGTGGCGCGCGCGTTGACCGAGTACCTCGAGCGCCGGAAGGAGGGCACGATGAAGGTACGCCCGCTGCGGTTCACCGACGACGTGCCGGCGATGCGCCGGTTCCTGGAGGCGCTGGGCCTGGTGCCCCGCATCTCCTCACAGGACGGTGGCTGGGTGAGCTTCACCTCCCCGGGCGAGGGGATGGCCGCCCTGCACTCGGCCGCCGGCAGCGACCGGGGTCACCGGGCCGGCGAGACCACCCTGTCGTTCGAGGCGGACGAGCCGCTGGAGGCGGTCCGGGACCGGCTGCACGCGGCCGGCTTCACCGACGCGCACATCATCGACGAGGCGTACGGGCGGGCGCTCATCGTCACCGACCCGGACGGGGTGGAGATCGTCATCGACGAGGAGCCGACCGATCTGTACGGGTTCCGCCGCGAGCAGAGCGGCTCGTGAGGGAGCCGCACCGGTCGGACGCGGCACCGGCGCGAGGCGGCACACCGACCGGGGGACTCCGGTCGGGCGTCACCCCGGCTGGCAGTGGGGGCACCAGACCGTGGTGCGTCCGGCGGCCCGGTCGCGCCGCAGGGGCGTACCGCAGCGGGGGCAGCGGGCGTGCGGATCGTCGCGGACACCGGTCAGCCAGGACGGACGGGGCGGGATGCGGCCGGCGGGTACCGACGCGCGCAGCACCCCGCGCAGCTCCCGGTGCAGGCGGTCGCGCTGCTGCGGCGTGAGGTCGCGGCAGGGCGTGCGGGGATGGATGCCGGCGCGCCACAGGATCTCGTCGGACAGGAGGTTGCCCAGGCCGGCGATCACGCTCTGGTCCACCAGCAGCGCCTTGACCGCACCGCGCCGGTCGTCGAGGATCGCGTCGAGCTGCCGACGCGACACCGTGGAGGCGTCCGGACCCAGCTCCGCCAGTACCTCGGCCACGGCGTCGTCGTCGGGAGCCAGCCGTAGCCCCTGCAGCTTGCGCATGTCGCGGTAGCGCAGCTCCCCGTCGTCGATGACGAACACCACCCGGTCGTGCCGGTGCCGCGGCTGGTCACCCGGCGACCACCGCAGCTCCCCGGTCATGCCGAAGTGCAACATCACGGTCGGCCCGTCCGTGCGGGCCAGCAGCCACTTGCCGTGCCTGTCCGGGTCGCGCAGGCGCCTCCCGGACAGGGCCCGGTCAAGCTCCCCCGGCTGGACCCCGTGCAGCACCCCGGGGTCGATCACCTCGACCCGGCGGACCCGGCGACCGGTGCCGTGCTCGGCCACGACCGTCCGGAAGCCCTCCACGTCCGGAAGCTCTGGCATGGCGACCGCCCCCCGTACGCACCGCCTGAGGTCACCGTACGCCGGGCCGGCGACCCGACACCGCCGAAACCGGCACACTCCCCTGGCCCGCCCGACATCGCCGGACCGGCCGCTTCCCCAAGGGTCAGGGGCAGGGTGCCGTGAAGGGACCCAGGTCCCGGGTCGCCGTGGTGAACGCGCAGCCGTAGAACGGGTCGGCCACGACCGCCGGGTCGAGCACCTCGTCTCCCGCCGGCTTGATCCCGTGCTCCACCCAGGCGACCAGGTCGACGAAGGCGGTGACCAGCTCCTCGGCGGTGAAGTCGCAGTGCTCGATCCCCCGGATCGCCCGCTGGACCAGCCGGTCGGACAGGCCGTGGGCGGCCACCCGCTGCGCGTACACCTGCTCCATGGAGAACGGCACGAACAGGTCGCCGAGGTTGTGCAGGCTCAGCACCGGCACCGGCGGGGTGCCGTCGACCACCGGCACGTTGGCCAGGCCCTGGCGGACGCGGCCGGACGGGTCCTGCGCCACCCGCAGCACCGACTCGTTGAGGGCCTGCTCGGCCGGGCTGAGCGCCGGGTCGGTGTCGAACTGGTAGACGGTGTCGGTGTTGTCCACCACCACCCCCGGCGAGCGGGGCACGGTGCCGTCCAGCGACCCGAAGCCCAGCAGGAACGTCGCCCACCGCAGGAACGCGGCGTCGAACAGCGGCCGCTCGCCGCCGGAGCGCAGCTCGGTCATGGCCTTGAGGTTCTCGCCGTCGGGCGTCAGTCCGGACGGCCAGGCGGTGGCCAGCGTGGTGACGATCTGCGGGATGGCCACGCCGGTCCAGTGCGCCGGGTCGGGCGGGAACGTGGTGTCCACGCCGGCCAGCGCCGCCGCGACGAGGTTGTAGTCGAGGAAGAAGTCGAACAGCTCGTGGTCGCCGAGCACGCCGCAGATCGGCAACGCGCCGTCGTAGGTGTTCGGGTACTGTTCTATCGCGACCGCGGTGATGTGGCCACCCATCGACGCACCGGTGAGGTAGACCCGGTCGGGGGTGCCGACGATCCCGTTGAACAGCTTGGTCAGCTTGTGGGTGTCCTTGACGCCGACCGCGACGTCGTAGTCGTTCTTGGAGTAGCTGGAGGCCGCCCACGCGTACCCGTTGGCGAGCAGGAACGGCCGCAGCGGGTGGTTGTCCACGGTCAGCTCCAGGTCGTCGCCGCGGAACCCGTGCGCCCACATGACCAGGTCGCCGTTCCAGTCGTGCGGCACCTCGATCCGGTAGCCGGCGCCGGCGTGCACCCCCCAGTACCGGTCGCTGGGCAGGCCGGGGAGCGCGTCGAACGGGAGCTTCGTCTCGTCGATGAAGTACTGCGGTGGCTTGCCGGCGAACGGCGGCGGCCCCGCCTGGGCGACGCCGCCGACCCCGGAGACGGCCAGCACGAGCAGCAGCGCGAGAGAACTGTGGACGGCCCGGCGTCGGGTCATGTCAACCCTCCTCGATGAGTGGCCGGTGCCGAGCCTACTGGACGGTAATCAATGTCACAACCCCGCGGTCAGGCGAGGACGGCGGAGCGGGGGTAGGCGTCGGTGGGGTCGGTGATGACGTTGACCAGGTACGGCACACCCGCGTCGAACGCGCGCCGCAGCGCCGGGCCGAGCTGCGAGGGCGCAGACACCGTCTCACCCGCACCGCCGAGTGCGGCGACCACCTCGTCGTAGCGCAGCCCCGGCTGCAGGTCCGCGGCGACGTCGTACCCGTACATCGCCCGCATCGGATGCTTCTCCAGTCCCCAGATCCCGTTGTTGCCCACGACGATCACCACCGGCAGGCGGTGGCGCACCAGCGACTCGACGTCCATGAGGGAGAATCCGGCCGCGCCGTCGCCCATGAGCACGCACACCTGCCGGTCCGGGTAGGTGATCCGGGCGCCCATCGCGTACCCCATGCCGGTGCCGAGGCAGCCGAACGGCCCGGGGTCCAGCCAGGTGCCGGGGACCGCGGGTTCCAGGTAGCGGCCGGCGTAGGAGACGAAGTCCCCGCCGTCCCCGATGGTCACCGCGTCCCGGTCGAGCACGCGACGCAGCTCCCCGTAGATCCGCGCCGGCCGGATCGGCTCGGTGTCGGCGGCCATCTCCTCCTCGTACCGGGCCTCCGCGGCCCGTTCCGCCTCCCGCAGCTCGGCCACCCAGCCGGCACGGTCCACCGGCGCGGGCTGCTCGGCCAGGGCGGACAGGATCAGCGTCAGGTCACCGGCGGGCGAGGCGGCCGGGCTGACGTGCGTGGCCCGCTGCGAGGGCGCGTCCACCACGTGCACCACCTGCGCGGCGCCGAAGTCGCCGAACCCGAGCCGGAAGTCCAGCGGGGTGCCGACGACCACCACGACGTCGGCACCGGCCAGCGCGGTGCGGCGGCAGCGCGAGAACGCCAGCGGATGCTCGGGCGGCAGCACGCCCCGGCCCATCCCGTTGGCGAACACCGGCGTGTGGTGCGCCTCGGCCATCGCGCGCAGCGCCTCGACCGCGCCGCCGGCGTACACGTCCGACCCGGCGACCACCACCGGCCGCTGCGCGCCGGCGAGCACCGCGGCGGCCTTCGCCACCTCCTCGGGATCCGGCTGCACGACCGGCACCGGTACGGCGACCGGCTCGGCCACCTCGGCGGTGGAGAACGCCACCTCCAGGGGGAGGTCCACGAACACCGGGCCCCGGTGGGGGGTCAGCGCCGCGCGGACCGCGGTCGCGACCTGGTCGGGGATCTCCTCGGTGGACATCACGGTCGCCGCGTGCCGGGTCACCGCGCGGACCAGCGGCAGGTGGTCGATCTCCTGCAGGCTGCCGGAGCCCCAGCGGTACTGCGGCGCCCGCCCGCCGAGCACCACCAGCGGCGAGCCGTTGAAGTGGGCGGTGGTGATCCCGGACACGCCGTTGGTGACCCCGGGCCCGGCGGTGAGCACCGCCAGCCCCGGCCGCCGCTGCAGCTTGGCCACGGCCTCGGCGGCGAACACCGCCGACTGCTCGTGGCGCACGTCATAGATCGGCATCCCGGTCCGGTGGGCGGCGTCGTACAGCGGGAACACGTGCCCACCGGAGAGGGTGAACATCTCGGCGACGCCATAGGCGCGCAGCGTGGCCAGGGCGAGCGCCCCACCGTGGCCCTCGATCCGTCCCGTGCCTGCCATCCGCGCAGCTTATCGCGCCCGTACCCGCAGGGACCGAGGCGGCGCCGGGTCAGCGGCCGCGGAACTCCGGCTGGCGCTTCTCCACGAAGGCCGCCATGCCCTCCCGCTTGTCCTCAGTGGCGAACAGCGCCGCGAACAGCTGGCTCTCCCAGGCCAGGCCACCGGCCAGGTCGCGGTCGAGGCCACCGTCGATGGCGAGCTTGGCGGCGCGCAGCGCCTGCGCCGGGCCACCGACGTACGCGCGGGCCATCTTCACGGCCTCGGCGTACACCTCGGCCGCGGGCACGACCTTGTCGGCCAGGCCGATCCGCAGCGCCTCCTGCGCGTCCACC
>DATGOE010000176.1:0-2308 GCA_035306365.1 Natronosporangium sp.
CGCCAGCGGTCACCGGGGTCGCCGACGAGCCGGTACGCCTGGTGGAGTGTGGCCGGCTCGCCGCCGTGGTCGGGTCGGTGGACCTGCCCGCCGGCGACGACCCGTTGCAACAGCGGCTACGCGACGCCGGGTGGCTGGAGCACGCCGCCCGCCGCCACCACGAGGTCGTCGCCGCCTGCGCCCACGCCGGTGCGACCGCTCCCCTGCGGCTGGCCACCGTCTACCGTGACGACCTGCGGGTACGTGAGATGCTCCGCCGGCACGCGGTCACGCTCCTGGACTGCCTGGAGGCGGTCGCGGGTCGCGAGGAGTGGGGTGTGCAGGCGTACCTGCTGCGCCCCGAGCCGACCGCCGTACCCTCGCCGCCGGCGCCGGCTCCCCCGCGGCCGGTTCCCGCGGCGTCCGCCCCGGCGATCGCACACGGGCAACGGCCGTCGGATCCGGCACCCGACCCGGCAGCCGCGCCGGGCCCCGGCACTGAACACCCCGGGCGCCGGGACCCCGGCGCTCACGCGCCGGGCCCCGGCACTGAATACCTGTGGCGCCGCCGCGCCGAGCACGCCGCCCGGCGGGCGGCCCGCAACGCGGTGGCGGCCGCCGTCGACCAGATCCACGCCGACCTGTCACGGTTGGCCGCCGCCGCCCGCCACCAGACACCGGCCGCCAGCGGCCACGCGTCGCGGCCGGCACCGGTGCTCAACGCGTCCTACCTGGTCGACACGGATCTCGCCGGGCGTTTCCGGGCCGAGGTGCGTCGCCTGGACCTCGCCCACGACAACCTCGCCATGCGCCTGACCGGACCGTGGCCGGCGTACTCGTTCGTCGAGATGGAGCCCGAGGAGGACGGGTGAGCCGGCAGGTGGCGACGCCGTCGGTGATCTACACCTCGCACCGCGCGGCGGTCGCGCCCCCCGACCAGCGGGTGCCGCTGGTGGACCTGCTGGACCGGGTGCTCGCCCGCGGTGTCGTGGTGTGCGGCGAGCTCACGCTGACGATCGCCGAAGTGGACCTCGTCCACATCTCCCTGCGGGCGCTGCTGTCGTCGGTACGGCCGGACCTGTTCGCACCGGCACCCGCCGACGTGGACGAGGAGCATCCCCGGTGACCGGCCCGGTGGACGCCGGACCCGGCGGGTTGCGGCTGGCGCTGGACACGGGCGACCACGGCAAGGGGCTGGCCGCGCTCGTCCTCACCGTCGTGGAGCTGCTGCGTCAACTGGTCGAACGCCAGGCGATCCGCCGCCTCGAGCACGACGACCTCACTGCGGAGCAGGTGGAGCGGGTCGGCGCCACCCTGCTGGCACTGGAGGAGCAGATGGCGGCGCTTCGGGAGCACTTCGGGCTGACCGAGGACGACCTCAACCTGGATCTGGGTCCGCTGGGGCCGTTGCTGCCCCGGGACTGACCCGGCCGGTTGGGCGGGAGGCGGCGTCGTGCGCAGACTGGACGGGTGCCCGACATGACCGCGGGAAGCCGCCTCACCGACCGGTACGTGCTGCTGGAGCCGATCGGGTCCGGCGGCATGTCGCAGGTCTGGCGGGCCCGGGACGAAATCCTGGACCGGCCCGTGGCGGTCAAGGTCCTCGTGGGGGCACCGACCGCCGACCCGCGGGCGGCGGAGGACGCCCGGCGCGAGGCGCGCGCGGCCGCCCGGCTCACCCACCCGAACGTGGCGCACGTGTACGACTACGGCCGGGCGGGCCGACCGGGTGCGCCACCCGTCCCGTACCTGGTGATGGAGCTGGTCGAGGGCGAGAACCTGGCGCGCAGGCTGGCCGGCGGGCCGCTGCCGTGGCCGGAGGCGGCGCGCGTGGGCGCCCAGGTCGCCGCCGCCCTCGACGCCGCCCACCAGGCCGGCCTGGTGCACCTGGACGTCAAGCCCGGCAACGTCATGCTCACCGCCGACGGCGCCAAGGTGCTGGACTTCGGCATCGCCGCGCTGGCGGGCGCGGTCACGGGCGAACGGTTCGCCGGCACGCCCACCTATACCGCACCCGAGCGCCTCCACGGGTCACCCGCCCACCCGGCCAACGACGTGTACTCGCTCGGCGTGCTGCTCTACGAGCTGCTGGCCGGCGTGCCGCCCGCGCGGCTGGACGACTGGCAGCAGGCCGCGGCCGCGCACCGCAGCGGGGACCTGCCACGGGTGCCGCCCGTCGCCGGGCTGCCGGCCGCCGTCGGCGACCTCGTCGCCGCCTGCCTGTCCCCCGACCCCGGGCGGCGACCGTCGGCGAGGCGGGTGGCCGCGGAGCTGTCCGCAGCGCGCGACCTGGGACCGACGCCCCCGGTGGCCGGCTTCCCGACCGCCA
>DATGOE010000177.1:0-18647 GCA_035306365.1 Natronosporangium sp.
ACCATCGCGGCGAAGGGCGCCGGACCGATGCCCGCCAGCTCCACGACGGCGAGTCCGGTCAACGGTCCGCTCATGGGCTGGACTCTAGACTCCGGCGGGGCGGGCGGCGCCCACCCCCGTTGACGCCGCCCGCAACCCCGCCGGTTGTCAGGTGGCGGCCGTCCCCTGCGGCCGGCCAGCCACCCGCCCCCCGACGCTGCCCGGGCGATCTGCCGACGAACCTTCGGCGGATCAGGCAGGAAACCGAAGAACCCCCTGCTGCATCCCCGGTTTCCTTCACCAAGCAGCGGTATGCGTAGGGAACGGTACGTCAGCGTCCGGCTCAGCGACAACCGGATCGGATGCGTCGCTGGTCACAACGCCAACAGTCAGCCCGGCGTTACGCGGCGTCGGCCCGGCCGTCGCCGGGCGGCGGTCCGTCGGAGGAGTGGGGCGGCGTCGAAGGCCCGCCAGAGGGACCGGGTGCCGCCGACGGTTCGTCGGAGGAGTCGGGCGCGTTCGATGGTGCGTCGGAGGCATCGGCGTCGGATGACGCGGCCGGCTCGTCCGGCGCGGCCGGCCGGACCGGTTCGTCCGGTGTGGGTGGCCGGAGCATCTCCACCAGCCGCGCCAGGTTGACGGACCACCCCACCCCGAACACGTGCGGGGTGAACAGCCGCGGATCGTCCGGGTTCCAGAACGCGCGGCGGATCTTCTCCACCGTGGGCGGACGGAGGTCGTACGGAACGCCGGCCACCGAGCCGTGCCACGTCCGCTGGTCGGCCGGCCGGCTGAGCTCCCGCGCGACCGCGGCGGCGAGCAACGCGCCGGCCGCGGCCGCGACCGCTCTGGCGACGTTCCTCACCATGGCCGGAGTCTAGCCACCCGGCGGTCGCGGCGAACCGTCGGCGAGGTGGCGGAAGGCGGCGAGGTTGGCGGTGGACTCGCCCCGGCTGATCCGCCACGCCCACTCCCGCCGGATCGCGTCCGAGAACCCGATCTCGAGCATGGTGTCGAAGGACTCGTCCGCGTAGGTGAGCACCGCACCCAGGATCCGGTCCAGTTCCTCGGCGGTCACCCCGGCCAGGCCGACCCGCCCGGTCAGGTACACGTCGCCGTTGGTGTCGATGGAGAACGCCACCGCGTACATCCGGGCGTTGCGCCGCAACAGCCAGGCCCACAGCTCCTCCCGGCGCTCGTCCGGTCGCCGCATGACGAACGCCTCGATCCGCAGCGCGTGCTCGCCGACGATGAGGTTGCAGACGGTCTTCAGCTTGTGGACGCCGGGCAGCGTGACGGCGTACGAGCGCTCCGAGGTGCGTTCGCAGGGCAGCTCCCGCTCGGCACACACCTGCTCGATGAGAGCTGCCACCCGGTCGGCGTGGTTCATGTCACGACCTCACCAGACGGTCCGGCAAACCCGTGCCGGGGTCTCACCGGATGCACCTCACGACCCCACCAGCTGCGAGGAGAGGCGGGCGCGGTTGGCTGCCACAGCCTCACGGTAGACGGCGAGCAGCCGCTGTGCCGTCCGGTCCCAGGACAGGTTGCGGGCGTGCGCGACGGCCCCGCGCGCCAGCTCCGCCCGCCAGCCGGGAGCGGCCAACAGCGACCGCAGGACGCCCGCCCACCGCACCGGGTCGTGGCCGTCGACCAGCACCCCGGAGACACCGTCACGGACCGCGGTGACCAGGCCGCCCACGGCGGCCGCCACCACGGGGACACCGCAAGCCTGCGCCTCCAGCGCGACCAGACCGAACGACTCGTTGTGCGACGGCACCGCCACCAGGTCCGAGGCCCGGTAGACGTCGGCGAGCACGTCGCCCGGCTGCGGCGGCAGGAACGTCACCCGCGAGGCGATCCCCAGCTCCCGGGCGAGCTCCGGGAGTGCGGTCGGCCGTTCCAGGCCGCTGCCGCTGGGACCGCCGACCACGGCGACGTTGACGCCGGCGCCGAGCTCGGGGTCGCGGGCGTACAGCTCCGCCACCGCGCGCAGCAGCAGGTCCGGACCCTTCAGCGGCTGGAGCCGGCCGACGAACGTGACCAGCAGCCCGTCCTCGGGCAGCCGCAGCGACCGGCGGGCGTCGCGCCGCACCCGGTCCCGGCGGTCGGAGGCGGCCGGCCGGAACCGTTCCAGGTCGACACCCGGTGGGACCACGCACACCCGCTCCGGCGCCACCCCGTACAGCCTGGTCAGGTCCAGGGCCTCGGCGGGAGTGTTGGCCACCAGGCGGTCGGCCACCGCCGCCACCTGCTCCTCGCCGATGACCCGCGTGTGCGGCTCGGGCCGGTCACCCTCGGCCAGCCGGGCGTTCTTCACCCGGGCCAGGGTGTGGGCGGTGTGGACCAGCGGCACTCCCCACCGGTCCCTGACCAGCCAGCCCACCTGACCGGACAGCCAGTAGTGGGAGTGGACCAGGTCGTACCAGCCGGGCGTCCGCGCGGCCTCCGCCCGCAACACGCCGTGGGTGAACGCGCACAGCTGGGAGGGCAGGTCCTCCTTGGCCAGTCCGTCGAACGGTCCGGCCACCACCGGGTGGACCCACACGCCCGGGAACATCTCGACGGTCCGGGTGGCCCCGCTGGAGGTGGCGCGCGTGAAGATCTCCACCTCGACGCCGGAGCGCGCCAGTCGACGCGCGACCTCCACGATGTAGACGTTCATCCCACCGGCGTCGCCGGTGCCCGGCTGGTCGAACGGGGAGGTGTGAACCGAGATCGTCGCGATGCGCCGCACGTGGCTCCTTCGGGTCGGGGGGTGGGGCCGGGCGGGCACCCCGCACCACGGCCACGCGGGCCCGGTCCGGATGCACCGCTACCCATGAAACCACCGCACCCGGGACGCTGTTCCCACAGGTCGCCGACTGCGGGCCGGAGCAGTCCCTCCGCGGCGGGCGACGGCAGCGGCGGCTGGCAGGATGCCGGTATGAGCGAGCTGCCCACGGCCGTGGTGACCGGCGCCTCCAGCGGCATCGGCGCGGCGACCGCACGCCGGCTGGCCACCGAGGGGTTCCACGTGGTCGCCGCGGCGCGGCGGACCGACCGGCTGCACCGCCTGGTGGCGGAGATCACGAAGGCCGGCGGTTCCGCCAGCGCCGTCACCTGTGACGTCACCGACGCCGACTCCGTCGCCGCGCTGGCCGCCGCTGTCCCGGAGCCCGTCACGGTACTGGTCAACAACGCCGGCGGTGCCCTGGGTATGGATCCGGTCGAGACCGCCCGCATCGACGACTGGCAGTGGATGTACGACGTGAACGTGCTCGGTACGGTGCGGGTGACCCAGGCGCTGCTGCCGGCGCTGGAGCGGTCCGGCGCCGGCACGATCGTGGTGATGAGCTCCACCGCCGGCCTGATCGTCTACGAGGGCGGCGGCGGGTACACCGCCGCCAAGCACGCCCAGACCGCGGTCGCCGAGACGCTCCGGCTGGAGCTGTGCGGGCGGCCGGTGCGGGTCATCGAGATCGACCCCGGCCTGGTGAAGACGGACGAGTTCTCGCTGGTCCGCTTCCGGGGGGACGCCGCGGCCGCGGAGGCGGTGTACGCCGGGGTGCCGGAGCCCCTGGTCGCCGAGGACATCGCCGACTGCATCGCCTGGTGCGTCACCCGGCCGCACCACGTCAACATCGACCGGCTGGTGGTGCGACCCCTGGCCCAGGCCGCACAGCACAAGCTGCACCGCGTCACCGATCCGCAGACGTAACGACCGCCGGACGCCGGTTCCGCCGGACCCCTAGAGGGTGCAGCCGACCAGTACCGGTTCGGGGTGGAGAGTGACGCCGAACCGGTCCCGGACCCCGTCGCGGATCTCCCGTGCCAGCGCCAGCAACGCGGCGGTGGTGCCACCGCCGCGATGGGTCAGCGCGAGGCTGTGCTTGCCGGAGATGGCCACGCCGTCGCCGTTCCCGTACCCCTTGGGGAAGCCGGCCCGCTCGATGAGCCAGGCCGCGCTCACCTTGACGGCGCCGTCACCGGCCGGCCAGGACGGCGGCGGCTCGGCGGTCCGGGACCGCAGCCGCCGCCAGGCGGCGTCGTCGAGCACCGGGTTGGTGAAGAACGACCCGACCGACCGGGTGTCGGGGTCCGCCGGGTCGATCACCATGCCCTTGCGCCGGCGCAGGTCCAGCACCGCCTGGCGGACCTCGGCCAGCGGCGCCACCTGTCCGGTGCGCCGGCCGACCGCGGCGGCGAGCTCCGGATACCGAAGGGGCCCGGAGGCGGCCCGACGGCGCAGCCGGAACGTGGTCGAGAGCACCACCCACCGGTCGGACCGCTTGAAGACGCTGGTCCGGTACCCGAACCCGCACCGGTCCGGGGGCAGGGTGACCACCTGCCCGGTGTGCCGGTCCAGCACCCGTACGCCGGTGATCACCTCGGCGACCTCCTGCCCGTAGGCCCCGACGTTCTGGATGGGCGTGGCGCCGGCCGACCCGGGAACGCCGGACAGGCACTCCAGGCCGGACCAGCCCTCCGCCACCGCGGTGGCGACCACCTCGTCCCACACCGTGCCGGCGTCGACCTCGACCGTCACGGTCCCGGGGTCCGCCTCGACCACCCGGATGCCCCGGGTGCGGAGGAGGACCACGGTGCCGGGGAAGCCCTCGTCGGCGATCACCACGTTGCTGCCGCCGCCCAGGACGAGGGTCGGTTCCCCCTCGGCGGCGAGTGCCCGTACACTTTGTATCACTTCGTCCGTATCGGTGAGCGCGACCACCCGCCGGGCCGGGCCTCCCAGGCCGAGCGTGGTGTAGGTGTCCAACCGGTGGACAGCGGTCGGGTCCGCTACGCCGGGCGGCAGCGCGCTAACGTCGGGCACGGCACCCAGCCTAGGCTGAGAAGCACGGGAAGGGTCCGCAGACTCCAGGAGAGGCGATGGCGAGGACGCACGGCACCAGGGAGCTGTGGCTGTCCGCGTTGCGCGCGGACGGCCAGGCCATGCGGCTCGCGCTGGAGCAGGCCGCCGCCGCGCCGGAGGGCCTGGCCACGCCGGTGCCCTCGCGCGCGGGCTGGCGCGTGCTCGACCTCATCCACCACGTCGGTGCCCACTACCGCGAGGTCCGCTCACACGTCAGCCGGGGCGTCACCAGCCGGCCGGAGCAACCACCGCCCACCCCACCCCCTCCCGCGGACGCGACCGCGATCCAGTGGTGGGCCGAGGAGCATGCGCAGCTCCTCCAGCTGCTGGAGTCGCTGGACCCGCACCAGCCGGCCTGGAACTGGGCGCCCCGACCCAAGGACGCGTCCTTCTGGCAACGGCGGATGGCGCACTTCACCGCGGTGCACCGATGGGACGCCCAGACCGCCGCCGGCCGGGTGGAGCCGATCGAGGCCAAGCTGGCCGCGGACGGCGTCACCGAGGTCCTCGACACGCTGCTGCCGGCCGGCCGCCGGCGGGACCCCACCGAGCGGTTCGGGGTCGTGCACCTGGTGGCGACCGACCCCGACCACGAGTGGTTCGTGCGGCTGCGCGGCAGCGGACTGGCGCTGCTGGACACCGGTAGCTGGCTGGACCACGAGGACCCGCGGGCGCGGGCGCACGCCCGTGGCACCGCCAGCGACCTGGTGCTGGCGCTGTCCGGGCGGGTGCCGTTCGACGTGCTGGAGGTGTCCGGCGAGGTCGAGCTGCTGGAGTCCCTGCGGGTCGCCGACGACCCGCGGCCCCGGGCAGGTTGAGCGGCGCGCTCTCAACCGTCGAACGACACGGTGACCAGCAGCGGGAAGTGGTCCGACACCCTCACCCCGGTGAGGATCTCGAAGTCCGAGAAGGACACATCCGGCGTCCCGAAGATCCAGTCCACCCGGTTGTCCGGCGCGTCGCTCGGCACCGTGAACTCGCCGCCGTGGCCGGTGGCGTCCTGGGCGGAGACGAAACCGGCCTCCTCCCACAGGCCGGCTTCCGGCCAGCTCGGCCAGAAGTTGAAGTCGCCGGCGATGACCGTGGCCGGCCGGCCGCCCCAGGCGTCCAGCAACGCCCGGGTCTGCACCAGCCGCGTCGGGGTGTTCTCCTTGCGGTGCTGCAGGTGCGCGTTGACGAGGCGGACCTCGCGGTCGCCGTCCAGGCGCAGCGTCACCGCGAGGTAGGAGCGCTCCATCGGACCCTGGACGAACGGCAGCCGCGCCGCCGCCACCTCGTGCATCGGCAGCCTGGTCAGCACCGCGTTGCCGAACTGGCCGTCGGCCGCCGGTGACCAGCGGTACGGCATGGCGAGCCGGCGCGACAGGTACTCCAGCATGTCCACCCCGCCGCCGATCGGCCAGCCCCGGCTGACCTCCTGCAACAGCACCACGTCCGGGGCGGCCGCCTCGATCGCCGCGGCGACCGCCTCCGGGTCCGCCACCCCGCCGGTGTGGTGCCGGCCGTACATGACGTTCCAGCTCATCAGTCGCAGGTCCGGGCCGGTGTGGGTGGCCTCGGGCACGGCCGGCCGGGTCACCGCCACGGCGAGCGGGATCAGCAGCGTCGCCGCGGCGAGCGCGGAGACCGTCGCGGGACGGGCCCGCACCGGCCGGCGGTCGTCCGCCCGCTCCCGTGGCCTGGCTCCCGACCCGGCCACCCCCAGCAGCACCGCGGCGGCGACCAGCGCGTACCGGTTGTCGAACGGGAACTCCAGCTCGTAGTGGACCTGGTAGACCATCACCGGCAGCAGGTAGCCGAGGCCCGCGGCACCCGCGGCCGCCGCGGTCCCGACCGTCCGGCCGCGCGCACCGGTGGCGGCGGCCTCGCGGGGGGTCAGGGCGCGCGCCAGCAGGACCGCCGCCGCCACCGCCGCCACCGCCAGGCCCACCAGCGCCACCGCGCCGGTCGCCCAGTACGCGGCCACCACGCCGGCCACCAGCCCCAGCAGCGCCGCGAGCCCGGCGAACCAGCGGTCCGGCTCGGGGATGGCGCCGGTTCCGCCGGGCAGGCGCATGCGGGTCACAAGCTCCACGCCGACCACGGCGGCCAGGACCAGCACCGCTCCCGCCAGCGGCAGCGGCACCCCGCCGTGCGCCGCGGCGACCGGTGCGCTGCCGAACCCGAGGACGTACAGCGCCAGGTACGGGCCGAGGGCCCACCGGCGCCGGAGCGGCGGCCCGCTGGCGGTGTCCGGTCGCCGCAGCAGCGCCAGCGCCCCCACCGCCACCGCCGCCTCGACCGCGACCACCAGCCACGGCACCACGCCCGGCCGGACGATGGGGTCCCAGGTGGCAAACGCGGTGCGCAGCGCCAGGTCCGCCACGGTGCCCAGCAGGATGCCGACGGCCGCGGCCACGCCGTCGCGGGCGACCCGTACCGACACCACCAGGGCGGCCACCGCGGCGGCGGCGCCGGCTCCGACGACCGCCAGCGTCGCCGGGTCCTGGGCCTGGGCCACGAGGCGCAGCAGCAGGACCAGCCCGACGGTTCCCGCGACGGCCGGCACCGGGGCCAGCCGCCCCACCACGGCGGCCGGCAGCACCGGCGCGACGAACAGGACGGTGGCCACCCCGGCCGCGCCCACCACCCCGATACGGGCCGAGGCCAGGTCGAGCAGCGGGGTCGCGGCCCGCAACAGCTCCACCGCGAGGAGGTGGACGGTGGCGACGAGGGCGATCGGGGCGGCGGCACGCAGGGCGGCGATCCGCCGGACCTGTGAGGGGGGCGTCATAGCAGGCACCCTAGTTGTTCCGCACCGTCGAGGGCGGACAGGTCGCCGGGTGCCCGCCACCCCCGCCGGCCCGCGCCGCCCGGCCGTATCACCGGGCGGCGCGGGCCGGCGAGGGTGGACTACGACGCCGCCTCGCGGGTGCGCCACAGCACGTCGACCGGCCCGATGCCGTGGCCGAGCGGGAAGCCGTACCGGATCGCCCCGGTCACGAACTCCTTCGCCTCCCGTACCGCCGACGGCACGTCCAGTCCCCGGGCGCGGTAGGCGGTGATCGCCGCCGAAAGGGTGCATCCGGTGCCGTGCGTGTGACGGTTGTCGATCCGGGGACGCGCCAGCCGGTACTCCTGCGTGCCGTCGGTGAGCAGGTCCACCGCGTCGGCGCTGCCGGGCAGGTGGCCGCCCTTGACGAGCACCCACCGCGGACCGTACCCGAGCAGCGCCTCGGCCGCGCGCCGCTGGTCGGCGGGCTCGGCGACCTTGACCCCGGTGAGCAGCTCCACCTCGTGCAGGTTCGGCGTGACCACCTCCGCCAGCGGCAGCAGCCGGTCGCGCATGACCTCGACGGCCTCCGGGGCGAGCAGCGGGTCACCGTGCTTGGAGATGGCCACCGGGTCCACCACCAGCGCGGTCACGCCGTGGCGACGCAGCGCGTCGGCGGCGGCCTCCAGCAGCGCGGCGCTGGGCAACGCCCCGGTCTTGGCGGCCGCGACCGGGATGTCGGAGGCCACCGCGTCGATCTGGTCGGTGAGCGCCCGTGCCGGCAGCTCGTCGATCGCGTGCACACCCAGCGTGTTCTGTGCCGTCGTGGCCGCGACCGCGCAGGTGCCGAAGACCCCGAGGGCGTGGAAGGTCCGCAGGTCGGCGGGGATCCCCGCACCGCCGCCGGAGTCGGTGCTGGCGACGGTGAGTGCGACCGGGTACGCCGGGGCCGGGGTGGTCATCGTGCTCCTCCGTCCGTTCAGACCAACCGCAGGCGGACCCGGCGGTTGGCCCTGCCCTTGCTCTCCACCTTGGTCACCTGGACCCGTCCCACCTGTGCGGTGGAGGCGACGTGGGTGCCACCGTCGGCCTGCACATCCAGACCGACGATGTCCACGATCCGGATCTGCGGCTCGTCGTGGGGGATGAGCTTTGCCTGGGTGCGGATGATGTCCGGGATGGCCAGCGCCTCCTCGCGCGGCAGCACCCGGATCTCGATCCGGCGGTCCGCCGCGATCTCCGCGTTGACCCGCTCCTCCAGGGTGCTCTTGAAGTCCGGCGGGATCTCGGGGAGGTTGAAGTCCATCCGCGCCTCGCCCGGCTGCATGTTGCCGCCGGTGACGAGCGCGCCGAAGTCCCGGAAGACCACACCGCACAGGACGTGCAGCCCGGAGTGGGTGCGCATGAGCAGGGTCCGGCGCTCGTCCTCCACCGCCCCGGTCACCGCCGTGCCAGGCGGCGGGACCGGGTCGCCCTCGGCGGGGATGAGGTACAGGTCGTCACCCTTGCGGGTGTCCACGATGCGGGTCTGCACCCCCTGCCACAGCAGCACGCCGTGGTCGGGAGGCTGGCCTCCGCCACCCGGGTAGAACGCCGACCGGTCCAGCACGATCCCCTCCGGGCCGGAGTAGAGCACCGTGCACTGCCACTCGCGCAGCGTGGGATCGGCGAGGTCGAGCCGCTCGGTGCGGCCGTGGTGCGTCACGCCCATACCGCCGGAGCCTACCCGGCGGCCGTGGTGGCGCCCCCGGCTACCGGGAGCTGCCGGCTACCAGGAGCCCCTCCCGCCGGTGACGTCCCGCAGCCCCGGCCGTACGTCCAACAGGTAGATCGCGGAGGCCGCGATCGCGATCAGGTTGAAGAGCCCCAAGCCGTACCTGTTGAGCATCGCGAACACCACCGAGACGCCGATGATCGCCAGCCAGGCCGGCTTCTGCAGCGTGCCGATGGCGGGGAAGGCGTCACTGCGCTGGGTCGCGCAGTGCACAAAGGCGACCAGCCCGAGAACGATCGTGAGCAGTGTGATCAGAGCGCTGACGACCGCCACGACCGCGTGATGCCACATATGGGGATCCTATGCCCGAAACTCCCGCAGCGTCGAATCGGCCCTCATGCGGCGGACCGCTCGCCGCCCGCAGCCTCGTCCTCGGCTGCCCGGCCCGCCGCCGTCCCGTCCGCCGCCATGTCGGCGGTCTCCTCGGCCGCGGCCGGCAGCGGCGCGGCCACCGGCTCGTCGGAAACCGTACCCGTGCCCGACATCACGCGCCGGCCGTGCGCGACCAGGCGGCGGTAGCCGTCGACCGCACGCTCCTGCGCGGCGGCCGCCCCGGTCACGAGCATCGTCCCGCCGCGCCGCGCGGACTCGCGCAACCTGGCGAGCTCGGCGTCGACGCGCGCGCGGTCGATCCGGTAGGACCGCAGGGCGGTCGCCCGCTCCCGCAGGCCGCTCGCGCGCCCCCGCAGGTCGCTCGCACGCTCCCGCAGGTCGGTCATCCGCTCCCGCAGGTCGGTCGCGCGCCCCCGCAGGTCGGTGGCGGCCCCGGCGGCGGCCCGCACGGTCCGGCCGGCGCTGCGGTTGAGCCGGCGCAGCCGCCGAAGGGCCAGGTCACCGGCGCCGGCCGCGGCGTAGACGGCGGCGGGCAGGTCTCGCTTGCTCATGTCTCCCCCTGTTGACTGGTGTCGTCCCCCCGGGCGTTCTCCCGTCGGAAGGTCTCGTAGATCTGGATCAGGGTCTGCTTCTGCGCGACGGTCAGGTCCGCGTCCGCGGCGATGGCCGCGGTCACGCTCTGCCCCTCGCGAGCGTCCAGCAGACCGGCGCGCAGGAACATCACCGGCGTGGAGACCCGCAACGCCTGGGCGATCTGCGCGAGCACCTCGGCGCTCGGCCGGCGCAGGCCGCGCTCCACCTGCGACAGATAGGGGTTGCTGACGCCGGCCTTGCGCGCCAACTGGCGCAGTGACACGCCGGCGTTGCGGCGCAGGTCGCGGATGAAGTCACCGACCCCACGACCGGGGTCGGGCGGGTCGGCGGTACGGGTCACGCGCCGGACACTACCCGGGGGTGCTAGCAACTGCAAGCGACTGCTAGCTGAAGCAAGCGAGACGCGCGCCACAGCGCCCGTGCCCCGGTGGCACCGGGTGCCGCAGCCGGTGGTCGCCTCGCAGCGGTGGTCGCCGGCCTCGCCCGGTCACGCTCCGGGCACCGGCCCCCAGACCGGCGCAGGCCCCCGGGACGGCGCACGCCCCCGTCCGGTGCGGCCCGCCCGGTGACACACCGGTCGGGCCCTCCACCACGGTGACTCCGAGCGCGTCCGCCACCCCGACGGGGCCCCACCGCCCCGGGCGCCGGTGCCCGACCGCGTGTCCGGGACGCCCGTCAAGAGGACGTCTGACGGCGGTGCCACTCCGCACGCCACTCGCGGAAGTCCTCGGACAGCCGCGTGAGCGCGACGTAGAACTCCAGCGTCAGCCGCAGGAAGAGGAGGCCGATCATGGCCATGATCGGACCGATGATGAGCAGGACGAGCACACCGAAGCTGGCGTTGACGCTGAAGGCCCCCACGACGTAGATCAGGTAGGCGATCCCGATCCCGATCATCCCGAGCACGTACAGCACGGGGACGACCATCGGGGTCACGAACCCGCGGAACCGGACGTCGAACAGCCGCCCGAAGAAGCCGCTCGGCGGAGCGGGTGGGGGTGGTGGCCCGGGCGGCGCCGTCGGGCCGCCCGGCTGTGTTGGGGTGGTATACGTCATAGCGCGGGAGGTTACCATGCGTGGCCGCCTCGTCGGGACCGGTCAGAAGGGCGAAAAAGGACCGAACACTCTACCGACCACCACCGGATCGTTCGGACTTCACCACAGTGGAGTCACCGCGCCGACCGGCTCACCGCCCCCGAGCACCGGGGTGGCGGCGAGCTCGTCGAGGACGGGTGAGCGCAGCCCGAGCCGGCGCAGCCCCGACACCAGCACCGGCATCCGCGCCCGCGCGGCACCGTCGTCCACCTTGACGGCCACCGCACCGACCCCCGGCGCCGCCGCCGCGACCACCGCCTCGGCGCCGCTCTTGACCAGCAGGTCCGGAACGCCGGCCATCAGCCGCGAGTCCGCCGAGTCCGTCCCGCCCACCAGCAACGGGTGCGCCCGCATCGCATCCGCCACGGTGCGCTCGTGAGTGCCCGCCGGTGCCGCGACGAGCCGCTGGAACGCGGTGGCGAGGCCGGTCAGCGACACCGCGAACAGGGGCGCGCCGCAGCCGTCCACACCGACCGCGGTGACCGGCTCACCCGCCAGCTCCTCTACAGTGGACCGCAACCGCCGCTGCAGGGGGTGCGACGGGTCCCGGTAGGTCCCGGCCGGCCAGCCCGCCGCCACGCACGTCGCCAGCATGCCGGCGTGCTTGCCGGAGCAGTTCATCCGTATCCGCGCCGGTCCTTTGCCGGCACGCAGCAGCGCGTCCCTGGTCGGCTCGTGCAGCGGCAGGTCGGGCGGGCACTGCAGGACCGTCTCGTCGAGCCCGGCCGCGGCGAGCACCGCCCGGACCCGGGCGACGTGGAACTCCTCGCCGTGGTGGCTGGCGCACACCACCGCCAGGTCCGCGGGGTCGGTCAGGCGCAGCCCGGCCCGCAACATCCCCACCGCCTGCATCGGCTTGTTCGACGAGCGGGGGAAGACCGGGGACGCCACGTCGCCGGCGGAGGCGACGACCTTGCCCCCGGCGTCGAGCACGACCACCGATCCGTGGTGCCGCCCTTCGACGAAACCCGACCGCACCACCTGGGCCAGCACAACGCCGCCCCGATAGGTCGCCGACACGGCCGTGACCCTACCTCCCCGCCGGGGCGGAGATGCCGAGCAGCTCCCGCGCCTGGTCCGGGGACAGCGGCGGCCGCTGCGCCAGCCGCGCCAGCTCCGCCGCGCGCCGCACGAGCTGGGCGTTGGACTCCACCGGTTGGCGGTGGGCGTAGGAGAGGGTGTCCTCCATGCCCACCCGCAGGTGTCCGCCGGCCGACAGGGAGGCCAGCATCACCGGCAGCGTCGTGCGGCCGATGCCGGTGGCCGAGAACGTCGTGCCCTCCGGCAGATGGCGCAGGGCGGAGGCGCAGGCGATGAGGGCTTCCGGGGTGCCGGGCATCCCGCCCGGGACGCCCATCACCAGGTCGACGTGGACGTGGCCGCCGTGCGGCAGCCCGTACCGGTCCAGCAGCCGTTCCAGCGACCACAGGTGACCGAGGTCGAAGATCTCGTACTCGGGCACCACACCCAGCTCCTGCATCCGGGTGTGGAGGGCGACGATGAACTCCCACCGGTTGACGAACACGTCCTCGCCGAAGTTGACCGTGCCCATGGTGCAGGAGGCCATCTCCGGCGCGGCGTCGAGGACCCGCAGCCGGTCCGCCTCGCTGTCGCTGACCGCACCACCGGTGGACAGCTGCACCACCAGGTCGGTCGTGGAGCGCAGCGCGGCGACGGTGTCGCGCAGGCGGGTCAGGTCCAGCGTCGGGCGGGTCTCGTCGTCGCGGATGTGCACGTGGATGACGGCGGCACCGGCGGCCCGGCAGTCCTTCGCCGTGGCAATCAGCTCGTCCAGGGTCACCGGCAGCGCCGGTACCTTGGCCTTGTCCACCTCGGCGCCGGTGGGCGCCACCGTGATGAGAGTTCCGGGTCCCATGCCCGACATCGTCCCACCGCTGCGAAAGCGGCTCAGCCCTCGGTGTCCCCGCCCGGGTCGACGGCGCAGGCGGTCCCGCCGATCCGCAGGTCCGCGTCATCGGGCACGCTGCGACGCAGCACCGCCAGCGCGACCGGGCCGAGCTCGTAGTGGCGGACCACGGTGCCGAGGAAGCCCACGGCACGACCGGACAGGGTCACCGCGGCCCCCGGCGACGGCAGCTCGTCGGCGACCCCGTCGAGGTGGAGGAGCACCAGGCGACGTGGCGGCCGGCCGAGGTGGTGCACCCGGGCCACGGTCTCCTGGCCCCGGTAGCACCCCTTCTCCAGGTGCACCCCGGGTGCCACCAGGCCGATCTCCATCGGCAGGGTGCGGTGGTCGGTCTCGAAGCCCGCCCGGGGGAGGCGGGCGGCCACCCGTAGCGCCTCGTACGCCCACAGCCCGCACGGCGGTACCCCGGCCGACCGGAGTGCGCGCCACGCCTCGTCCACAGCCTCCCGTGGCACGAGCAGGTCCACGCCCAGCCGCCCCCGGCGCGCCCATCCACCGAAGGGCAGCGGCCGCGCCGCGTACCGGGAGGTCGGGCGCGGCGGCACCGTCCCGTTCGGGAACTTGGGGCCGGGTACCGCGAGCACGTCCGGCGGGTCCAGCCGGTCGCAGCCGAGCGCGGTGAGCGCCTCGTCGGCCTGCGGACCGAGCAGCGACAGGACCGCCAGCTCCGCGGTGGCGTCCCTGGGCTCGACCCGGGTGAGGAACCGCATCCGGGCCAGGAACTCCAGCAGCGGCGCCGCCCCGGCCGGCTCGGTGTCCAGCCAGGTGGTCGTGCCGTCCTCCAGGACGTGGACGTGGTGCTCGATGTGCCCGTGCGGGGTCAGCACCAGGGTCTCGGTGCCCTCGCCGGCCCGGAGGTTGAGCAGGTGCTGCGTGGTGAGGTTGTGCAGCCAGCTGAGGCGCTCCGGTCCGGGGACCGCCACCACCGCCCGGTGCGAGCGGTCCACCACCCCGACGCCGGTGGCCAGGGCACGCTGCTCCCGCGCGGGGTCGCCGTAGTGCGCGGGTACGCCGGCGTCCGGCGACGTCGGGTCGAGAACCCCGACCGTGACCGCCTTCGGGATGGTCATCGCGCTCCTCCCCCGCAGTCGGCGCACGTGCCGAACAGGGCGACGTGCCGGATGTCCATGGTGAACCCGTGACGGCGGGCGAGCTGGTCGGCCAGGGGCTGCAGCACCGACAGGTCCACCTCCTCCACCCGGTCACAGCCGCGGCACACCAGGTGGATGTGCTGGTGCTCCTCCGCGGCGTGGTACGTCGGGGCGCCGTGGGACAGGTGGGTGTGGCTGACCAGCCCCAGCTCCTCCAGCAGCTCCAGGGTGCGGTAGACGGTGGTGATGTTGACCGACCCGGCGACCCGCTGCACCGACTGGTGGACCTGCTCGGGGGTGGCGTGCCGCAACTGGCGGACGGCATCGAGCACGAGCTGCCGCTGCGGTGTCATGCGCAGCCCGCGCGACCTCAGCACATCGGCCAGCGTCTCCGGCACCATCCGATCATAGTCGGCGGAAGGGCCGCCGCCGACCATCCGACCCGCCCCGACACCACTCCCGCGGACCCGTCCCGCCGGCACCCGCGGACCGTCCCGACACCCCGCGAACCGCCCCGGGGCACCCCGGCGAACCGCCTCCACGGCACCCCGACGCGCCGCCCGACCCGTCCCCGACACTGCCCGCCTCGGGCCACATATCGGACTTTCCGGGGAGGTCGGTGTTGCCCCGCACCCGTCGTCGTTGGGCTCGTCCGTCGCGGTCACGGAGCCGAACAGTGACCGAGCACACCCCCTCTGACCAGGGATTTCTCCGCCAGGTGCCGCTTATGGTGACCGCGTGCAACCCCCCCGGCACCTGCTTGAGGCAGCTCGACGGTACTGGCGGAGGTGGTCCTACCGCGGCCGGCACCACGTCCGGCCGTTCGCCCGGCGGCGCCGCCGCTCGTCCCCGGCGGCGCGGGCACCCGGCGGCTGGCGCGCCCGGCGCCCCGCCGTGATCATGGCGATGCTGTTCCTCGCGGTAGCCGCGCTGTCGAGCAGCGCGGAGCGCACCCATCCCGCAACCGCCACCACCCTGCGCGGTGGCACGGTGTCGGGGACCCCCTCCCCCGGCACCGGAGAGCTCCTCGAGCGCGCGCAGAGCCTCGACGCCGCGTCCCGCTCCGCCCCCCGCACGGCCCCGGCGGACGGGGAGGACCCCGCGACGCCCGCGGACGCCGCGGCCGCGGAGGAGGCCGACCCGGCCGCCGACGATGCCCCCGCGCCCGCGCCCACGCCCGCCAGCGGGCCTCCGCTCGGCGTTCCCCGGTACGGGACCCCGCCCGTGGGCGGTCTGAGCCAGCGGCAGATGGACCACGCGGCGACCATCGTGGCCGTGGGCCAGCGGGTCGGCATGCCGGAGGAGGCGTACGTCATCGCCGTCGCCACCGCCCTGCAGGAGAGCAACCTGCTGAACCTGGCCAACCCCGCGTGGCCGGAGTCGTTCGAGCACCCCCACGACGGCACCGGGTACGACCACGACTCGGTGGGTCTGTTCCAGCAACGTGCCAGCACCGGCTGGGGTCCGGTCGCGGAGCTGATGAACCCGGAGTACGCGGCGGGCAAGTTCTACGAGGCGCTCGCCCGGGTCCCGGGATGGCAGGACATGCCGCTGACGCTGGCGGCCCAGTCGGTCCAGAAGTCGGCGTTCCCGTACGCGTACGCCAAGCATGAGCCGCTGGCCCGACAGATCGTGGAAGCTCTCACCTCGGGCGGGGAAGAGCCCGGATAGGCTGCCCGGGTGACCAAACGCATCGTGGCCGTACCCGGCCTGGGTGTGGTGCCGGCCGACCACCCCGTCCTGCGCGGGGACGACCTCGGCGTCCTGCGCGGTGACGGCGTCTTCGAGACCCTGCACGTCCGCCAGGGGCGTCCCTGGCTGCTCGCCGAACACCTCGACCGCATGGCCCGGTCGGCGCGGGCCCTCGACCTGGACCTCCCCCGGCGGGACGAGCTGGAGGAGCTGGTGGCGACCGCGTGCGCGGCCTGGCCGGAGGCGGAGGAGGGCGCGCTTCGGCTGGTGTGCACCCGCGGCCCCGAGCCCGGTGGGCCGCCGACCGTCTACGCCACCGTCGCCCCGGTCCCGGAGGACCTGCGGCGCAGCCGGCGCGACGGGGTAGCGGTGGTGACCGCCACGCTCGGGTTCGCCGCCGGGGCGCGCCGGGACGCCCCGTGGCTGCTCGGCGGGGCGAAGTCGCTGTCGTACGCGGTGAACATGGCCTCACTGCGCTGGGCCCGCCGCCGGGGCGCCGACGAGGTGCTGTGGACCTCGACCGACGGCTACGCCCTCGAGGGACCCACCTCCAGCCTGGTCTGGCTCGACGGCACGGTCATGTGCACGGTGCCCCCCGAGGCCACCGGTGTGCTCGCCGGCACGACCGTCCGCTGGTTGCTGGACCACGCCGACGAGCTCGGCTTCACCGCCGAGGAACGCATGGTGACCCCGGCGCAGCTGCGCTCGGCGGCCGGGGTGTGGTTCACCTCGTCGGTGCGCGGCTGCGCGCCCGTGCGTGAGCTCGACGGTGTCCCCCTGTCGCCCTCGCCGCACACCCCGGCGATCCACGACCTGCTCGGCCATCCGCGCTGAGCACGCCCGATCGCGGCCGGGCACGGCCCCATGCCGCTGAGCATCGGTCCCCCGCGGCTGGGCACGGCCCCACGCGCGGGCGGCTACCCGCCGGTACGCCGCGGCGGTGCGCGTCGGTGACTAGCGTGTCTGTGCGTCACGCACCGCGGGGGGTCCGATGCCGAAGACGCGCCGTTGGCGGCCGCCGCTCCGGCGGCTGCGCCGCACCACCCTGACCCTGACGGTCGCCCTCACCGGCCTGGCGATCCTCCTCCTCGGGCCGGCCGCGATCGCCGTGGCGGTGCACCTGTCGGTGCGGCACGAGGACGTCCCGGCCGGGCAGCGGTACCTCGGCGACCCGGTCCAGGCGGGGCCGGCCGTGTTCGTGGTCCACGAGCTGCGGTGCGGCGAGGACCGCGAGAACTCCCTCAACGGGCGGGTGTGCGAGGTCGCCGTGTCGGTCCACAACCTGGGCGACGAGGCGCTGACGGTGCCGGCGCAGGCGCTGGTCCTGTACGGGCCGGGAAGCGTGCGGTTCCTCCCGGCCGGAGGCGAGGCGGAGCCGTTCGGCACCCTGGAACCGGGCGACAGCGCCACCGCGCGGATCGGGTTCGACGTCCCGCCACAGGCGGAGATCACCCACGTGGGGGTGCGCCCCGACGTGTACGCCGACAGCGTGCCGGTGGCCGTCACGGGTGCGCCGCTTCCGCTGCGGTCGCCGGGCGACTGACCATCCGGCGGTGGCCGGCCGGCGGGCCGGTCGCCCTCGGGCCGGCTGGACGCGGGCGCGGCGGGCCCCTCAGCCGGTCACCCGGGTGAGCCGGGCGGACAGGTGCGGCGTCAGCCCGTGGCCGACCGCGGCCATCTCGTGCGCGTACAGCAGCGCACCGTCGACGATGCCGAACAACCGGTGGCCGGCGGTGACCTCCTTGGCGGTGGCCGTCCGCATCACCGCGTCGGTGGCGATCTCCAGCTTCCGGCCCTCGACCCGGCCGTAGTACAGCTCCATGATCCCGGTCGGCGTGGTGATCAGCACCTCCACCTCACCGGTCGGCCGGTCGGCCCGGACCACCGGCCGCCACCAGCCGCTCTCCCGCGCGGCCGGCCGTACCGGCCGGGAGTGCCCGTCGAGCAGCCACGCCCGGGACTCGTACGCCAGGAACGGGCGGCCGTCGTGGCTGATGCGGATCTCCTGGCCGTAGTCGAACTCCTCGATCGTCGGGTAGCCGCCGCGGCCCCGCCCCCGCCACAGCCCGACGAACGGCAGCAGCGCCAGCACCGCCGGATGCGGGTCCGGCCCGCCACCGGCCGGATCGTGGCTGTCCCGGTACGGGTACGGCGTCACCGGTGGAGCGTCCAACCACGGCGGTGGCAGCGCCTGACTCATCCGCCCCGCCCCACCTTCACGGCCAGGTAGACCAGCCCGCCGGCGAGCAGGCCGAACCCTGCCACCAGCAGGCCGACGAACCCGATCTCGGTGACCATGACACCGCCTGTCTTCCGGGGCCGGCCGGTCGCCGCACCCCCGTGGCGTTGATCCTATGCTGTCGCCCATGGCGCGCACACTGGTCGTCAAGGCCACCGCCGGCACCGACGCCCCGGAGCGGTGCGCGCAGGCGTTCACGGTCGCCGCGACCGCCGTCGCCGCCGGCGCCCGGGTCTCGTTGTGGCTGACCGGCGAGTCGGCCTGGCTCGCCGTACCCGGGCGGGCGGAGGAGTTCGAGCTGCCGCACTCGGCTCCGCTG
>DATGOE010000178.1:0-10905 GCA_035306365.1 Natronosporangium sp.
CACGACAGCGACCGGGTGACGCACGAGATCTACAGCCGGATCAACGCCCGCCGGTCGGGCCGGCGCCGCCGCGAGGACATCTACCACCTGGGCTCCCACCTCGACGACGTCATGGACCACCTGGAGGCCGCCGGCACCCTCGTCTACCTGTACGGGCTGACCGAGCTGCCGGCGCTGCCGCGGGAGGCCCACGAGCTGATCGACGTGCTCAACCAGCAGGCCGAGGCGACCGCCGACGCGATGCCTCGGCTGCGAAGGACGCGCCACCTGCGGGAGTACTGGATCGAGTGCAACCGGCTCGAGAACGAGGGTGACCGGGCCTACCGGATGCTGCTGGTGCGGCTGTTCTCCGGCGAGTACGACGCCCTGACGGTGCTCAAGATGAAGGAGGTCGTCGACGAGCTGGAGGCCGCCTGCGACGCGTTCGAAGACGTCGCCCACACGGTCGAGGCCCTGGCGGTCAAGGAGTCGTAGCGCCCGAGGCCGGCGGCCGGCGGCCGCGGTGCGGGTAGGCTCGGCGCGTGGACGCCTACCTCATCGACGCCGTACGCACCCCCTTCGGCCGGCACCGCGGCGGCCTGTCCGGCATCCGCACCGACGACCTGGCCGCGATCCCGCTGGCCGCGCTGCTGGCCCGCCACCCCGGTCTCAACCCCGCCCGGGTCGACGACGTGATCCTGGGGGACACCAACGGCGCCGGCGAGGACAACCGCAACGTGGCCCGGATGGCGGCGCTGCTGGCCGGGCTGCCGCCGAGCGTGCCCGGGGTGACGGTCAACCGGCTGTGCGCCTCGGGCGCCGAGGCGGTCATCCAGGCCGCCCGCGCGGTGCGGGCCGGTGACGCCGAGGTGGTGCTCGCCGGTGGGGTGGAGAGCATGAGCCGGGCCCCGTTCGTGCTGGCCCGCCCGGACGTGCCGTTCCCCGGCCGGCTGGAGCTGGTGTCCACCCAGCTGGGATGGCGGATGGTCAACCCGAAGTTCCCGCGCCACTGGACCCGGTCGCTGGGGGAGTGCGCGGAGGCGGTCGCCGCCGAGCTCGGCATCGGCCGGCGGGAGCAGGACGAGTGGGCGCTGCGCTCGCACGAGCGTGCCGCCGCCGCCTGGGACAAGGGGCTGCACGACGGGTTCGTCGAGCCGGTCGGCGACGTGGTGCGGGACGAGTCGATCCGCACCGACACCTCGGCGGAGGCGCTGGCGGCGCTCAAGCCCGCGTTCACTCCGGACGGGACGGTGACCGCCGGCAACGCCTCCCCGATCAACGACGGCGCGGCGGCGGTCCTGGTCGGGCGGGAGGAGCTGGCCACCGAGCTCGGCGTCACGCCGCTGGGCCGGCTGGTGGCGACCGCCACCGTGGCGGTGGAGCCGCACCGGTTCTCGGTGGCGCCCGTGCCCGCGATCGCCCGGGCGCTCGCGCGGGCCGGACTGTCCGCATCCGACATCGCGGTCTGGGAGATCAACGAGGCCTTCGCCGCGATGGTGCTGTCCTGCCTGCACGAGCTGGCGTCGGAGGTGGGGAAGCTGGACACCGAGCGGGTCAACCCGAACGGCGGCGCCATCGCCATCGGCCACCCGCTGGGCGCCTCGGCACCGCGGGTGATCGTGGACGTCTGCCGCGAGCTGCGCCGCCGCGGCGGCGGGTACGGCGTCGCCGCGGCCTGCATCGGGGTGGGGCAGGGCACCGCGGTGGTGGTGAGAGTCGACTGAGGAGGCGGCGGTGAGCGGGCCGGAACCGGACGCCGTGGCGGCGGTGACCGTCGCCGGGGTCGTCATCGAGGCCGTCCAGGGTGACATCACCCGGCAGGAGGGCATCGACGCGATCGTCAACGCCGCCAACGCCCAGCTGCGGCCCGGCGGTGGGGTGGCGGGCGCGATCCACCGCGCCGCCGGACCGGGCCTGGCGGAGGAGTGCCGCCCGCTGGCCCCGATCCGGACCGGCCAGTCCGTCATCACCGGCGGCCACCGGCTGCCCAACCCGTGGGTGATCCACACCCTCGGGCCGGTGTACGGCGTGGACGAACCGGCGGACCGGCTGCTGGCCTCCTGCTACCGCGGCGCGCTCGCGCTGGCGGACGATCGCGGCCTCACCTCGGTGGCGTTCCCGGCCATCTCGACCGGTGTCTTCGGCTACCCGATCGCGGAGGCGGCCGAGGTGGCGGTGGACGCGGTGGTGACGGCCGCACCCGAGCTGCGGCACGTGCGCCGGATCCGGTTCGTCCTGTTCGACCGCGCCGCCGTCGCCGTCCACAAGGAGGCGCTCCTGCGGCGTGCCGCCGCCGGTACGGCCGACCGGCCGGCGGAGCCCGGGGGGAGCCCGGCGTGACCGACCTGATGCAGCGGCTGCTCGCCCAGGCGCGGCGGTTCCACGAGTCGGGGGCGACGCCGGTCACGCCCCGCCCGGCCGCGACCGTCCTGCTGCTGCGCCCGGCCGCCACCGGCTTCGAGGTCTACCTGCTGCGCCGGGCGGCGAGCATGGCCTTCGCCTCGGGTGTGTACGCGTTCCCGGGCGGGTCGGTCGACCCGCGGGACGCCGACGGCACCCCCCTGCCGGGCCGGTGGGCGGCGCGGCTCGGCCGGCCGGAGCCGCAGGCCCAGGCGGTCGTGCGGGCGGCGGTCCGGGAGACCGCCGAGGAGACCGGGGTACGGCTCGACCCGGCCGACCTGGCGCCGTGGCGGCGCTGGATCACGCCGGAGTTCGAGCCGCGCCGGTACGACACGTACTTCTTCGTGGCCGCCCTGCCGCCCGGGCAGGAGCCGGCCGACGTCTCCGGGGAGGCGGACCGCACCGAGTGGCTGGCGCCCGCCGAGGCGCTGCGGCGGTTCGAGTCCGGGCGGATCCTCATGCTGCCGCCGACGTCGGTCACCCTGCGCGAGCTGTCCGCGTACGACTCGATCGCCGCGGTGCTGGCGGCCGCGTCCACACGCGACGCCGCCACCCCGGTGCTGCCCCGGCTGGAGCAGACGGCCGACGGCGAGATCCGGCTCGTGTTCTGACGCGTGACCGGTGACCTGGCGGTACCACCGGGCACTGTGACCGGTGCCGCCTACAACGGCCGCTCGTACCGGTTGCGCAGCCAGATCGCCACCGAGTTCATGACCAGCACCAGCACCATCATCACCAGCACGCCGGCCGCGGCGAGCTCCTGGAACTCCACCTGGGGCCGCTTGGCGTAGGCGAAGATCTGCACCGGCAGCGTGGTGTATCCGCCCTCGAAGTACCGGGGGTTGAAGGTGACGAAGGTGACGGCCCCGACCATGATCAGCGGCGCCGCCTCGCCGATCGCCCGGGAGACCGCCAGGATGACGCCGGTGAGGATGCCCGGGAACGCCACCGGGAGCACCTGCCGGCTGACCGCCTGCCACCTGGTCGCGCCCAGCGCCAGCGCACCCTCCCGGATCGACGTGGGGACCGCGCGGATCGCCTCCCGGGCGGCGATGATGACCGTCGGCAGCACCAGTAACGCCAGCGTGATCGAGCCGGCGGCGGCGACGAACCCGAGGTCGAGCGGGCCGCGGGCGATGAACGCCAGGCCGAGGATCCCGAACACGATCGCGGGGACGCCGGCGAGGTTCTGGATGTTGAGCTCGATCAGCCGGTTCCACCAGCGGGTGCGGTCGGCGTACTCCTCCAGGTAGACGGCGGCGCCGACGCCCAGCGGGACCACCAGCACGAGCACGCCGAGGACCACGTAGATCGAGCCGAGGATCGCCGGCCGGAAGCCGGCCGACTCCGGCCGCAGCGAGGACGGGCCCTGGGTGAACAGGTTGGCGTCGAGCCGGTGGTGGCCCTCTACGATGGACCACACGACCAGGGTGACGACCCCGAGCATGGCGACCGCGATCGCCAGCAGGAGCAGCGCGCGGAAGGCGGCGTCGGCCACCCGGTCGCGCAGCGGGCGGTGCCCGAGCACGCCGGTGACGGCGGCCCGGGCGCCGGCGACCGCCAGGCGGCTGCGGGGTGGAGTGGAGACCCTCACTCGTACACCTCCCGGAAGCGGCGGACGAGGCGCATGGCGGCGGCGTTCATGAGCAGCGTCATCACGAACAGCAGCGACCCCACCGCGAAGATCGAGTAGTACCGCACGGTCCCGGTGGAGATCTCACCGGTGGCGGAGTGGGCGATGTAGGCGGTCATCGGCAGCGCCGACCGCGTGGGATCGATCGTGAGGTCCGGGTTGGCACCGGCCGCCAGCAGCACCACCATCGTCTCCCCGACGGCGCGGGAGGCGGCGAGCACGATGGAGGCGACGATGCCGGAGACCGCGGCCGGCACGACCACCCGCAGACAGACCGCCAGCTTGCCCGCCCCCAGGGCGTACCCGCCCTCGCGCAGGCTGCGCGGCACCGCCCGCAGGGCGTCGTCGGACACCGACGCGACGATCGGGATCGTGAGCAGGCCGACCGCGACCCCGGCGACGCCGATCGAGAACGGGCCCGACCACGGCAGGAACGGGAGCGCGGTCTCCGCCAGCGGTCGCAGGAACAGCAACGCGAACAGGCCGATGGCGACGGTGGGGATGCCGGCCAGCAGCTCCAGGACCGGCTTGACCAGCCTGCGGAAGCGGGCGGAGGCGTACTCGGCCAGCCAGATGGCGGACAGCAGGCCGACCGGGACGCCCACCAGCAGCGACCAGACCACCACGTGCAGGGTGCCGACCACCACCGGCAGGACCCCGAACGCCGGGTCGGGCCGCGCCGGCAGCCACGCCGTCCCGGTGAGGAACTCGACCGGCGACACCTCGTCGAAGAACCCGACGGTCGGGACCAGCAGTGACACCACGATCGCGGTGGTGGCAGCCACCGACACCGCCGCGCACAGTGCCAGCAGGCCGGCGATGACCCGCTCGCCTCGACGCGGCCTCGCGGCCGCCAGCGGCGGGCGGGGCCGCCCCGCCCGCGCGCCGGCGGCCGCGACGTCTCTCAGTGCCATGTGCCGTCTCTCAGTGCCATGAGTAGCGGTCCGTCCCTTCCGGCTCAGCCGCCGATCAGCCGTTCCAGCCGGGACTGCGACTCCGCGGCCTGCTCGTCGGTCAGGCCGACGAAGCCCCGCGCCTCGGCGATCTCGGCCGCGTGCCCGATGTAGAACCGGACGAACTCCCGGACCTCTGGGCGCTCCAGCGCCGCACCGCTCGGGTAGATGAACAGCGGCCGGCTCAGCGGCGTGTAGGTGCCGTCCAGCACGGTCTCCAACGACGGCGCCACGCACCCGCTGCCGTTGTCGATCTGCAGCGCCTTCACCCGGTCCTGGTTCTCCAGGTAGTACGAGTAGCCGACGTAGAAGATGCCGCCGAGGCTCCCCTCGACGCCGGTGATACCGGTGTTGTCGTTCTCCCCGACGTCGCTGTACCCGTCCGACCGCTGGCTGTCTCCGCCGGTGACCACCTCGTTGAAGTAGTCGTACGTCCCCGACGTGGTACCCGGGCTGTAGAGGTCGAGCGGCTCGTCGAAATCCACCGCGAGCCCGGGGATCTCGCCCCAGCTGGTGAGGGTCGAACCCGCGTCCCATACCGCGGCGAGCTGCTCGACCGACAGGCAGTCGACCGGGTTGTCCCGGTTGACCACGACGGTCAGCGCGTCGTTGGCCACGATGAGCTCCTCGTACGTGATGCCGGCCGCCTCGCACGCGGCGGTCTCCTCGTCCGAGATCGGGCGGGACGCGTCAGAGATGTCCGTGTCACCGTTGCAGAACCGCTGGAACCCGCCCCCGGTGCCCGAGGTCGCCACCGTCACGTGGACGCCCGGGCGCTCCTCCATGAACAGCTCCGCCGCGGCCTCGGACAGCGGCGCCACGGTGCTCGAGCCGTCGATGGCGACGGTTCCCGACAGCTCGCCGCCGCTGCCGCCGCCACCGCCGTTGTCGTCTCCGCACGCCGCGAGCCCGAGCGTGAGCAGCGCCGCGACCGCGGGGACGCGCAGGTACCTGTGGGAGATCACGTCGTCTTGACCCTTCCGTCCGTCGGCAGGATCGCCTGCCACCAGTGGTGTCGTGTGCTGCCGGACCGGCACCGGACCGGCCCGTCGGCTCGGACGCTAGGGACGCCAGGTGACCGCCGGCTCCGTGCCGGGTGAACGCGGCGGCAACACCTCGCGAACATTGCGCCGACGCCGGTCCACCGCCGGATGACGCGCAGGTGAACAGTTGGGCCCGCCGGGCGCGTCGGGCGCGGCGCCGACGGGTACGTTGCGGCGGCCGTCGGCTGATGCCCAGACGTGCCGGCTGATGCTTAGATGTGGTCGAGGAGGTGGGCGATGGAGCTGGCGCTGGCCACCCGCGAGGTCGCCGGACACGCCGTGGTGGAGGTCCGGGGTGAGGTCGACGTCTACACCTCCTCGGTGCTGCGCGAGCGCCTCGTCGAGCTCATCGACGGCGGCCACCGGCGCGTGGTGGTCGACCTGGACCGGGTCGAGTTCCTCGACTCGTCCGGCCTGGGCGTCCTGGTGGGCGCGCTGCGCCGGCTGCGCACCGCCGGGGGCGAGCTGACCCTGGTGTGCACCAACGAGAAGCTGCTGAAGGTCTTTCGGATCACGGCCCTGGACCGCGTCTTCGCGATCCACGACTCGGTCGAGGCCGCCACGTCCGGGGCGGACTGATGGCGGTGGTGCGGTTGGCCTTCACCCCCGCCCCGCGGTACGTCCGCACGGCGCGCCTGGTGGGGGTGGCCGTCGCCCAGCGTGCCGGAGTCGCCGAGGAGCTGCTGGACGAGGTGCGCCTGGCCATCGGTGAGGCGTGTGCCCGGGCCGTCGCCCGGCACCAGCGGGAGGGGATCGACGAGCCGGTACGGGTGGAGATGACCGACGACGGCCCGTACGTCGTCCGGGTCATCGACCTCGCCGGGCCGGACGACCCGTCCGGCCCGGGCGGGCCGGGCGCGACCTCCTCCGGGGCGGGTGACCCCGCGGGCGGCGACGGGGACATGGCCGAGACGGTGCTGGCCGGCCTCGTGGACGACCTGCAGGTGGCTCCCGGTGAGGTGCGCATGACGTGGCCGGTCCGGCGCCGCTTAGGCTGGCGGTGAGGGGCGACCGCCCGCGGCCGCCGGGATCCCGGCGGCCGCGGGCGGCCGTCCGTCCCACGCCGGCCGGTGTGTCCGTGGCCGGGGGAGCCACAGGGGCGTCCGCGCCGGCCGGGCGTACCGCCGCTGGGCGGCACGCCCGCCCGGTTGCCACCGGGCACGTGCGCGGACAGTAGAGTTACGCGGATCGGTTGTCATCAGGAGGGACGAGGATGTCCGGGAGCACGCTCGCCGCAGACGGCCTCTCCCTGACCGGCACGAACGTCACGTACATCGTCGTGGCCGTGGTGATCGCCCTGGTGGCGCTCGCCTTCGCGTTCGGGCTGGTCAGGGCGGTGCTTGGGGCCGACAGAGGGACCCCGACCATGCAGGAGATCTCCGGTGCCGTGCAGGAGGGCGCCGCGGCGTACGTGTTCCGCCAGCTCAAGACCGTCTCCGCGTTCGTCGTGCCGGCGGTGTTCCTGTTGTACCTCCTGCCGACCCACGGGGTGGCGGACAACGACACCGCGGTCAGGATCGGCCGGTCGCTGTTCTTCGTGGTGGGCGCGGTGTTCAGTGCCTCCATCGGCGCCTCCGGCATGGCGCTGGCGACCCGCGCCAACCTCCGGGTGGCGGCGGCCGCCCGGCTCAAGGAGGGCGGCCGGGAGCGGGCCATGCAGATCGCCTTCCGCACCGGCGGCGTGGTCGGGTTCCTCACCGTGGGGCTGGGCCTGCTCGGCGCGTCGCTGGTGGTGCTGATCTACCAGGGCAACGCTCCGATCGTGCTGGAGGGCTTCGGCTTCGGCGCCGCCCTGCTGGCCATGTTCATGCGGGTCGGCGGCGGCATCTTCACCAAGGCCGCGGACGTGGGCGCCGACCTGGTCGGCAAGGTGGAGCAGCACATCCCCGAGGACGACCCGCGCAACGCCGCCACCATCGCCGACAACGTCGGGGACAACGTCGGCGACTGCGCCGGCATGGCGGCCGACCTGTTCGAGTCTTACGCGGTGGTGCTGGTGGCCGCCCTCATCCTGGGCCGGTTCGCGTTCGGCGTCGACGGGCTGGTCTTCCCGCTCGTCGTGTCCGCGGTGGGCGGGCTGGTGGCGATCGTCGGGGTGTTCCTGACCCGGTTGCGCCGGTCCGACCGGTCCGGGCTGACCGCCATCAACCGGGCGTTCTTCATCTCCGCCGGCCTGGCCGCGGTCCTGGTGGCGGCCGCCGCGTTCGCGCTCCTGCCCGACACCTGGGCGGAGCTGCACGGAGACGAGTGGCGGGCCGCGATCGGCCTCGGCGACGGGGACTCCGAGCCGGTCAGCCCGCCGGTGCTGGCCGTGGTCGCGGTGCTCATCGGCATCCTGCTGGCCGCGGCCATCCAGGCGCTGACCGGGTACTTCACCGGCACCGGCCGCCGCCCGGTCCGGGACATCAGCACCACCTCGCTGACCGGGCCGGCCACCGTGATCCTGGCCGGGGTGAGCGTCGGCTTCGAGTCGGCCGTCTACTCGGCGCTGGTGCTGGGGCTGGCGGTGTTCGGGGCGTTCCTGCTGGGCGGCGGCTCGCTGACGGTGTCGCTGTTCGCGGTGGCCCTGGCGGGCACCGGGCTGCTCACCACGGTCGGGGTGATCGTGGCGATGGACACCTTCGGCCCGATCTCCGACAACGCCCAGGGGGTCGCGGAGATGTCCGGCGACATCGACGAGCAGGGCGCCCGGATCCTCACCGACCTGGACGCGGTCGGCAACACCACCAAGGCGATCACCAAGGGTGTCGCGATCTCCACCGCGGTGCTCGCCGCGACCGCGCTGTTCGGTTCCTACCGGGAGCTGGTGGTGGGCGCCCTGGCCGACGCCGGAGAGGCGCTGTCCATCGACGAGCTGCTGAACCTGGCCAACCCGCGCAACCTGGTCGGCGCGCTGGTCGGCGCCGCGGTGGTGTTCCTGTTCTCCGGCCTGACCATCAACGCGGTGTCCCGGTCGGCCGGCGCGGTGGTGATGGAGGTGCGCCGGCAGTTCCGCGAGCTGCCGGGGATCATGGACCGCACGCAGCGGCCGGAGTACGGCAAGGTGGTCGACATCTGCACCAAGGACGCGCAGCGGGAGCTCATGACCCCGGCGCTGCTGGCGGTGCTGGCACCGGTCGCGGTCGGCTTCGGGCTGGGCGCCGGGGCGCTGGCGGCGTACCTCGCCGGCGCCATCATCACCGGCGTGCTGATGGCGGTGTTCCTGGCCAACTCCGGCGGTGCCTGGGACAATGCCAAGAAGCTCGTCGAGGAGGGCGCGCACGGTGGCAAGGGCTCACCCGCCCACGAGGCGACGGTGATCGGCGACACGGTCGGCGACCCGTTCAAGGACACCGCCGGGCCGGCGATCAACCCGCTGCTGAAGGTCATGAACCTGGTGGCGCTGCTGATCGCGCCCGCGGTGGTCGCCGCCAGCGTCGGCGACGGCGGCGACACCGCGCTGCGGGTGGTCATCGCGGTGGTCGCCGCCGCGGTGGTGGTCGCGGCCGTGGTCTTCAGCAAGCGCAAGCCGATCATGGTGTCGCCCGGCCAGCCGGAGCAGGCACCGGTACGGGAACCCGCCGCCAACTGACGCCGCGGGGCCCGGCGTGCACCGCCAGCCGTCGCTGTTCGGGGTCGAGGCCAGCGACCCGACCCCGGCGGACCTGGCCGGGCTGCTCGCCGGGCCGGCCGAGCTGGGGCGCATGGGCGGGACCGCGCGGGTGAGCGTGGTGGTGGACGCCGCCTGGCGGGTCCACGTGCTCGTCGCCGAGCTGGTCCGGCGCGGCCTGACCGCCTCCTGGGAGCAGCTCGGCGACGGCCGGTTCGCCGTCCGCAGCGCGTACTCGACCCGGCTGTCGGCCCTGGCGGCGGCGTGGTCGGGCGAGGGGGACCGCAAGCGGGTGCCGCAGCCGCTGTACCTGTCCGGGCACGCCCTGCGGCTGTGGGTGGCCGCCGCCGGCACGGCCACCGAGGCCGTGGAGCCGGCGGGCGCCGACCCGGCGCCCCCCGACCCGGCGGCCGGCGCGGAGGGTTTCGCCCTGGGGCTGGGAGCGCGGGACCGGGCCTGCTGGCCGGCGGTGGGGGCGGCGCTGCGCTCGGCCGGCCTGCCGGCCGAGCTGCTCGGGCCGCGGGCGGGCGGGCCGGCGTACCTTGTCACCGGGAGGCGGGCGCTGGACCGCCTCGCCGAGCTGGTCGGACCGGCCCCGCCGGCCGTCCCACCCGGCGCCTGGCCGGCCGCCGCCGCCGCGGCGGGGACCCCTGACCGGGCATGTCGGTAACACCGCCCCCGGTCGCGGTGTACCGTGTCGCCGATGTCGTCAGCCGGTGACAACGGCTACGGTTGACGTCCGCCAGACCGAAGAACCTGCAGGAGAGCTGTGCCGCGCACCGCCACCGACAAGAGCGCCAGACTCGTGGTCGTCGAGTCCCCGGCGAAGGCCCGGACCATCTCGGGCTACCTGGGGCCGGGCTGGATCGTCGAGGCGAGCCTGGGCCACATCCGCGACCTCCCCGCCGGCGCCAAGCAGCTGCCGGAGAAGTACAAGAAGGAGCCGTGGGCGTACCTGGGTGTCAACGTCGACGACGGGTTCGAGCCGATCTACGTCGTCCACCCCGACCGCACCAAGCAGGTCAGCCGGCTGCGCGCGCTGCTGAAGGAGGCCGACGAGCTGTACCTGGCCACCGACGAGGACCGTGAGGGCGAGGCGATCGCCTGGCACCTGGTGGAGACGCTGCGGCCGAAGGTGCCGGTGCGGCGGATGGTGTTCCACGAGATCACCCGGCCGGCGATCGAGGCGGCGGTGGCCAACCCCCGGGAGATCAACCGCGACCTGGTCGACGCCCAGGAGGCCCGGCGGATCCTCGACCGGCTGTACGGGTACGACGTGTCGGCCGTGCTGTGGAAGAAGGTCCAGCG
>DATGOE010000179.1:0-4009 GCA_035306365.1 Natronosporangium sp.
ACGTCCCCGGCGGTGAACAGGTTGGCCAGGTACTCCAGCGGGACGCGCAGGGCGTCCACCGCGGCGAACACCCGGTCCGGGTCGGCCGGGTCGTACCCCTGGGCGTGCACCACGTCGGCGACCGGGGACAGCGGCGGGATGTACCAGACCATCGGCAGCGTGCGGTACTCCGGGTGCAGCGGCAGGGCGACCCGGTGCCGCACCGCCAGCGCGTACACCGGCGAGCGGACGGCCGCGTCGATCCAGTCGGCGGGGATGCCCTGGCGGGTCGCCTCGGCCTGCACATCCGGGTCGGTCGGGTCGAGGAACACCGACAGGTGGGCGGCGTACAGGTCGCGCGGGTCCGGGGTCGCCGCGGCCGGCAGCACCGCGTCCGCGTCGTACAGGAACAGCCCCAGGTAGCGCAGCCGGCCCACGCACGTCTCCGAGCAGATCGTGGGCAGGCCGGCCTCGGTGCGCGGGAAGCAGAACGTGCACTTCTCCGCCTTACCGGTGCGATGGTTGAAGTAGACCTTCTTGTACGGGCAGCCGGACACGCAGAACCGCCAGCCGCGGCAGCGGTCCTGGTCGACCAGCACGATCCCGTCCTCGGTGCGCTTGTACATCGCGCCGGACGGGCAGCTGGCCACACAGGACGGGTTGAGGCAGTGCTCGCAGATGCGCGGCAGGTAGAACATGAACACCTGCTCGAACTCCATCCGCACCCGTTCCTGCAGGCCGGCGAGGTTCGGGTCGCGGGCGGCGACGGTGGTCGAGCCGGCCAGGTCGTCGTCCCAGTTGCTGCCCCACTCCAGCCGCACGTCCTTTCCCGTCAACGCGGACACGGCGTGGGCGCTGGGGTTCGGGGTGCCCAACGGTGCGTCGATGACGGTCCGGTAGTCGTAGGTCCACGGCTCGCCGAAGTCGTCGATCGGCGGCAGGTGCGGGTTGCTGAAGATGGACAGCAGCTTGCGCAGCCGCCCGCCGGAGGCGAGCTGCAGCCGGCCCTTGCGGTCCAGGGCCCAGCCGCCGCGCCAGCGCCGCTGGTCCTCGTACCCCTTCGGGTAGCCCAGTCCCGGCTTCGTCTCGACGTTGTTGAAGTACATGTACTCCGCGCCCGGGCGGTTGGTCCAGGTCTGCTTGCACGTCACCGAGCAGGTGTGGCACCCGATGCACTTGTCGAGGTTCATCACCATCGCGACCTGTGCCATGATCCTCATCGGGTCCGCTCCTTCCGGCGCCGGCTCCTCAGAACCGCACCTGTTGCGAGCGCCGCCGCACCACGACGAGCTCGTCGCGCTGCGACCCGGTCGGCCCGTAGTAGTTGAAGCCGTAGGTGAACTGGCCGTAGCCGCCGATGACGTGGGTGGGCTTGACGGTGACGCGGGTCGGCGAGTTGTCCGACCCGCCGTGCCAGCCGGAGATCTCCGAGCGCGGGGTCATGAGGTGCCGGTCCTTGGCGTGGTACATGAACACCGTGCCGGCGGGCATGCGGTGGGTGACCACGACCCGGGTCACCACCACCCCGTTGCGGTTGTACGCCTCGATCCAGTCGTTGTCGGCCACGCCCAGGTGCGCCGCGTCCACCGGGCTCATCCACATCACCGGGCCGCCGCGGAACAGCCGCAGCATGTGCAGGTTGTCCTGGAACTCCGAGTGGATGGACCACTTCGAGTGCGGGGTCAGGTAGCGCAGCACGACCTCCGCCCGGCCCCCGTCGCCGAGGCGCTGGTCGCCCAGGTGCCGCGGGTAGTCCAGCGGCGGCCGGTAGGTCGGCAGCCATTCGCCGTACTCGGCGATCCAGTCGTGGTCGAGGAAGACGTGCATGCGCCCGGTCAGCGTGTGCCACGGCTTCTTCCGCTCCACGTTGACCACGAACGGCGAGTACCGGCGGCCGGCGGCCTCGGCGCCCGACCACTCCGGCGAGGTGATCACCGCCCGCGGCTGGACCTGGGTGTCGGCGAAGGTGATCCGCTCCTCGGCCCGCTCCTCGGCGAGGTCGGCCAGGCGTACCCCGGTGCGCTCCTCCAGCCGGCGCCAGCCCTGGACGGCCAGCCGGCCGTTGGTCGCCCCGGACAGGGCGAGGATCGCCTCGGCCAGGTGCACGTCCCGGGAAAGCGACGGCCGGCCGGCGCCGGGACCGTCGCGGACCACGCCGTTGACGCGGCGCAGGCGCTCCACCTCCGCGGCGGGGGTGAACGTGATCCCCTTGGCGGTGACGCCGAGCGTGTCGACCAGCGGCCCGAGCGCGGCCATCTTGTCGGCCACGGCCGGGTAGTCCCGCTCGACCTCCACCAGCTTGGGCATGGTCCGGCCGGGCACCGGCTCGGCCTCGCCGGCCCGCCAGTCCCGGACCCGCCCGCCGGGTTGGGCGGTCTCGTCGACGGTGTCGTGCATGAGCGGCGCGGCCACCACGTCGGTGCGGGTGCCGAGGTGGCGCGCGGCCAGCCGGGAGAACTCCCGCGCGATCATGGTGAAGGTGTCGAAGTCGGTGCGCGCCTGCCAGGGCGGGGCGATCGCCGGGTTGAACGAGTGGACGTACGGGTGCATGTCCGTTGTGGACAGGTCGTGCTTCTCGTACCAGGTCGCCGCCGGCAGCACCACGTCGGCGTACGTGCACGTGCTGGTCATCCGGAAGTCGATGGCGGTGAGCAGGTCGAGCTTGCCGCGCGGCGCGGTCTCGCGCCACACCACCTCGTCCGGGCGCAGGTGCGGCGGCGACTCGTCGGCGCGCACGGCGTCCTCGGCGCCGAGCAGGTGGCGCATGAAGTACTCCATGCCCTTGCCGGAGGAGCCGAGCAGGTTGGCCCGCCAGACCGTGAGCACCCGCGGGAAGTTGCGCGGGTCGTCGGGGTCCTCGCTGGCGAAGCGCAGCGTCCCCGCCCGCAGCTGCGCCACCACGTGGTCGGCGACCGGCACGCCGGCCCGGCGCGCCTCGTCGGTCAGGTCCAGCGGGTTGCGGTCGAAGGCCGGGTGGAACGGGGTCCAGCCCAGGCGGTGGGCCTGGGTGAGGCAGTCGGCGAACGCGCGTCCCGCGAACACCCCCCGGCCCAGCGGGGTGGCGAACTCGCCCGCGCCGACACGCTCGTAGCGCCACTGGTCGGAGTGCAGGTACCAGTACGAGGTCCCGGCCATCAGCCGGGCGGGCCGCTGCCAGTCGTGTCCGAACGCGAGGGTGAACCAGCCGGCGATCGGTCGGATCTTCTCCTGTCCCACGTAGTGCGCCCAGCCGCCGCCGTTGACCCCCTGGCAGCCGCACAGCATGAGCAACGTGAGGAACGACCGGTAGATGAGGTCGGAGTGGTACCAGTGGTTGGTGCCGGCGCCCATGCAGATCATCGACCGGCCGCGGGACAGCTCCGCGTTGCGGGCGAACTCGCGGGCCACCCGCGCGCAGGCCGCCGCCGGCACCGAGGTGATCCGCTCCTGCCAGGCCGGCGTGTACGGCGACGGGTCGTCGTACCCGGTCGGCCACTGCCCGGGCAGGCCGTCGCGGCGCACCGCGTACTGGGCCATGAGCAGGTCGAAGACGGTGGTGACCAGGCGGCCGGACAGCCGCAGCGCGGGCACGCCGCGGCGGACCGTCGAGCCACCCTCGGTCGGGCCGGTGTCGAACCGGGGCAGGTCGACGGTGACCGCCTCGTCGTGCCGGCCGAGCAGGGTGAGCACCGGGTCGACGCCGCCCAGGTCGAGGTTCCAGCGGCCGCGGCCGGCGTCGGTGTAGCGGAAGCCGAGCGACCCGTTGGGGACGTGCGGCGCTCCGGTGGCGGAGTCGAGCAGGACGGTGCGGTGGGCGGCGCCGTCGCTGGTGTCCCCCAGGTCCGCGGCGGTGAGGAACCGGTCGGGTACGTGGCTGTCGCCGTGCTCGCGCAGCGTGACCAGGAACGGCAGGTCGGTGTAGGTCTTCACGTACGAGGTGAAGTACTCGACCTGCCGGTCCCGGAAGAACTCGCTGAGGATGACGTGCCCCATCGCCATGGCCAGCGCGCCGTCGGTGCCCGGGTGGGCCGCCAGCCAGTCGTCGGCGAAC
>DATGOE010000180.1:0-9705 GCA_035306365.1 Natronosporangium sp.
GGTACGGTTGTTGACTGCCGCCACCCTGGTCGCGGTCGTGTGCACCGGTCGCGGCTGGCATGCAGACAGGCAGAGGAGGCGCTGCCCATGACGTCCGAGGGCCACCCGGACCACCGACCGCCCGGCACCGACGACGCGCAGAACCGACCGGCGCCGCCAACGTCCGGGCCGCGCCACGAGGTGGTCTCGCCGGCCCCGGCCCGGGTCCGGGCCACGGCCTCGGTGCCCGGCATCCTGGGACGCTCCGACGGCGGGGACCAGGGTTCCGCATCAGCGTCGGTCGGCGGTGCGCCGCCCCAGCGGTCCGGCGGGCCGGTCACCGCCGACAGCCAGGACGGCCAGGCGACCACGGCGCCGACCCGGGCAGCGAGCCTGTTCGGCCCGTACCCCCCGCCGCCGGCCGCGCCGCCCCCACCGGCCGCGCCACCCACCCCGCCGGCCCAGACCTCGCCGGCCACCGCCACGAGCCGGCCAGCCGCTGACACGTCGGGTCCGCCGGCCCCGGCCTCACCGCCGACCACCGCGGGCTTCCGGCCCCCCGAAGGCGGATCCCCGCCGCCGGCAGCGGCGGCCCCGGCGCCGACGGCGGCGTTCCCATCGCCCGGACCGGCCTCGACGCCACCGGCCCAGACGTTCCCACCGCCGGTGGGAGGAGCGCCGTCGGGTCCGTCGTCGCCGGCCGGCGGCGCGGCATCGGCCCCCGGAAGCCTGTTCCAACCCCGCACCGAGCCGCCGCACCCGCCCACCACGCCCTCCCGGGGGGACCCGGGACCGTCCGGGTCGGCGGGCTCCGCGACGGGGCCGTGGTCGGATCCCCCGGCGACACCGACGCCGGCGCCGGCCACGCCGTTCGACCCGCCAGCCCCCGCCACGCCACCCGGGCCACGCCCGGCGGACCTGTTCACCCCCGGCCGGCCGGTACCGCCACCGGATGCGGCCAGCCAGCGACCGGGCTCCGAGCCGCCCGGGCACGGCGTCGAGCAGCGGCACGGCCCCGCGCCGACTCCGCAGGCCCCGCCGGACCGTCGCTCCGCTGAGGCCGTTCCCGCACCGCCGGCGCCCGCCGCTCCTCCGGTCCGGCCGGCGACCGGCGCGGTCACCGCCACGGCCGCCGTGCCGGCCGCGAACCGGGTCGAGCGGCGGGAGGGGGACCCGCCACCCCCCGCGCCCTCCCCCCGGGTCTACGGGACGCCGATCTCCCAGAACGAGGTGGACTCGCCCCTGCCCACGCGGACACCGCGGCAGCGGCCGATCGGGGCGGCCGTCTACAGCGACCTGCTCAGCCCTGTCCCGCCGGCCGCGCCCTCCGGGCCCTCCGCACCGTCCGGGCCCTCCGCGCCGTCGGCGCCGGCCGGGTCGGGGGCGCCGGTCACCCCGGGGCGCCCCGGCGGGCCGGCCGCCCCGGGCGTCCCCGGCGGGCCGGCGACCGGCACCGCGGGCCCGTGGGCCCCGCCGGCCTCTCCGGCCGCTTCCGCTCCTGCGGCGCCGGCGGCCAACGAGACCGCGGTCCCACAGGACTCTCCCGCCGCGGCGGCCCCGGATTCCCCCGCCTCACCCGACCTCGCGAGCCCCACCGGTCCGCCCCACACCGCCGACGCTCGCGCGACGACCGCCGTCCCGCCGGACGCCCCCGCCGGCGCCGGTGGCGACCCCGCGACCGTGCCGTCGTGGCCGCCGTCGGCGCCGACCGCCTCCGCGACGGCGCCGCCGACCCGACCTGCCCCACCGGAGACCGCGCAGCCGCACAGCTGGAGCAGCGTGTGGGGGTCCCCCGCGGCACCCGCGGAGGCGACCCCGCAGGCACCGGGCACGACTGCCCCGAGCGAGGCCGCCGGAGAGGACCCGGCCCGTACCGGTCTGCCCCTCTACGGCGTGATCGCCGCCGCACTGCTGGGTGCCGCCCTGATCGTGGGCCTGGCCCTCAGCATCCCGTGGCTGCTGGAGAACCTGCGCGGCGATGCTGCGACGTACGCCGTCGGCAAGTGCGTGGTCCGGGAGGGTGACCTCGCCCGCCCGGCCGACTGCTCCGAAGCCGACGCGTACGAGATCGTCGTCCAGGTGGAGGCCATCGAGGACTGCCCCCGGTACCCCGACCAGCACGCGATCACCGTCGACGAGACCGGTGACGTGTTCTGCCTCGAGCCGGTGGGAGGCGCCGACGAGCCCCCGGTGACCCCGCCGGTCGAGGCGACGCCGTAGCCCCTCCGCCGGTCGAGGGTCCCGGTGTCCGGCAGGATGTGAGGATGACTCGGGTACGGGCACCGGAGCTGCGCGGACGGGGCTGGCTGAACACCGGCGGCGCGGCGTTGTCGATCAAGGATCTCCGCGGCCGCATCGTCATCCTCGACTTCTGGACCTTCTGCTGCATCAACTGCCTGCACGTGCTGGACGAGCTGCGCCCGCTGGAGGAGAAGTACGCCGACGTACTGGTGGTCATCGGTGTCCACTCCCCGAAGTTCGACCACGAGCGGGACCGGGCGGCGCTGGCGGCGGCGGTGGAGCGGTACGGCGTCACCCACCCCGTGCTGGACGACCCGGACCTGGTGACCTGGCGGCGGTACACCGCCCGGGCGTGGCCCACCCTGGCCGTCATCGACCCCGAGGGGTACCTGGTCGCCATGATGGCCGGTGAGGGCCACCTGCCGGGGCTGATGCGGCTCGTCGACGACCTCGTCGCCACCCACCGCCGCCGGGGGACCCTGCGCGGCTCCGAGCTGCCGGTCGAGGCGCCGCCGGCCGCGACCACCACGCTCCGGTTCCCGGGCAAGGCGGTGGTGCTGCCCGACGGCGGCCTGCTCGTCTCCGACTCCGCCCGGCACAGTCTGGTGGAGCTGGAGGCCGACGCCACGACCGTGCGGCGGCGGATCGGCGCCGGCGACCGGGGGCGGACCGACGGCGACGCCGCGGCCGCGCGGTTCAACGAGCCGCAGGGGCTGTGCCGCCTGCCGGAGGAGGTGGCGCGCCGGGTGGGGTACGACGTGATCGTCGCCGACACGGTCAACCACCTGCTGCGCGGCGTCCGGCTCAGGTCCGGTCCGGACGGAGTCGAGGTACGCACCGTGGCCGGCACCGGCCGGCCGTGGCGGGGCACCGTCGACTTCGAACCCCACGAGGCGACCGCGGTCGACCTGTCCTCACCGTGGGACGTGGCGTGGTACCGCGACCGGGTCATCGTGGCGATGGCCGGCATCCACCAGCTGTGGTGGTTCGACCCGGTCGGCGGCACCGCCGGCGTGTGGGCCGGCACCACCGTGGAGGGGCTGCGCGACGGGCCGCTCCACCAGGCGTGGTTCGCCCAGCCGTCCGGCCTGGCCACCAGCCCCGACGGCACGGCCCTGTGGATCGCCGACAGCGAGACCAGCGCCCTGCGCGTGGTCCGCGACGGCGAGGTGCACACCGCGGTCGGGACGGGGCTGTTCGACTTCGGGCACGCCGACGGGCCCGCAAAGCAGGCGCTGCTGCAGCACCCGCTCGGGGTGGCCGTCCACCCCGACGGCGGCGTGCTCGTCGCGGACACGTACAACGGGGCGGTGCGCCGGTACGACCCGGACACCCGGACGGTCTCCACCGTCGCCACCGGGCTGGCCGAACCGAGCGACGTGCTCGTGTCCGGGTCCGGGGAGCTGCTCGTGGTCGAGTCGGCCGCGCACCGGCTCACCCGCCTGCGCCCCGACGTCGTGGCCGAGGCCGCGGCCGCCCGCCGGATGCGCACCGAACGGCCCCCCACCGCGCTCGCACCCGGCGAGGTCCGGCTGGAGGTGGTGTTCACCCCCGCGCCCGGCCAGAAGCTCGACGACACCTTCGGCCCGCCCACGCGCCTGGAGGTCACCGCGTCACCGGCGGAACTGCTGCGCGACGGCGCCGGGGGCGGCACCGAGCTGACCCGCACCCTGGTCCTCGACCCGGACGTCCCCGCCGGGGTGCTGCAGGTGGTGGCGCAGGCGGCCACGTGCGACGTGGACGCGCCCCACGCCGCGTGCCACCTCACCCGCCAGGACTGGGGCGTGCCGGTCACCGTGACCGCGGGCGGCGCCACCCGGCTGCCGCTGGTGCTGCGGGGACTCGCCGAACCGGACGGCGGCGCGAGCTAGGCTCGGCGCGTGGACGCGACCGGATGGCGGCAGGCCCTGCAGACCGCCTGGGCGGCGGGGCGGGACGCCGCACCGCCACCGGTCGCCGTGCCCCTGGCGGACGCCGACGGGCTCGTGCTGGCCGAGCCGCTGACCGCCCGTACCGACCTGCCCGCCTTCCCCACCTCCAGCGTGGACGGCTGGGCGGTGCGCGGCGAGGGCCCCTGGCGGCCGGTCGGCCGGGTGCTGGCCGGTGAGCGGCCCGCGCCGCTGACCGCCGACGGCGACTGCGTCGAGATCGCCACCGGCGCGATGGTGCCGGTCGGCACCACCGCGATCATCCGGGTGGAGAACTCCACCGTGGACAGCGACGGCCTGGTCCGGGGCACCCCCCGGGAACGGCCGGACTGGCGCCAGCCGGGTGAGGAGGCGACCGCGGGTGAGGTCCTCATGCCCGCCGGCAGCCCGGTGACCCCCGGGCTGGTGGGCCTGGCCGCCTCGGCCGGGTACGACACGCTGTCCGTGCGCCGGGCGCCCAGGAGCGCGGTCCTGGTCTTCGGTGACGAGCTGCTCACCACCGGCCTGCCGGGGGACGGGCGGGTGCGCGACGCGCTCGGCCCCCAGGTGCCGGCCTGGCTGCGCCGGTTCGGCGCCACCGCGGAGTCCGGCGCGGTCTCGCTGGTCGTGGACACCCTCGACGCCCACGTCGCCGCCATCTCCGCCGCGCTGGACCACGGCGCCGACCTGATCTGCACCACCGGCGGCACGATGCGCGGCCCGGTCGACCACCTGCACGGCGCGCTGGCCCGCCTGGGTGCCACCCTGCTGGTCGACGCGGTGGCGGTCCGGCCGGGGTACCCGATGCTGCTGGCGTCCCTGCCGGCCCCGGACGGCCGCACCGCCCTGCTGGCCGGCCTGCCGGGGAATCCCCAGTCCGCCGTGGTGGGGATGGTGACGCTGGTCGGTCCGCTGGTGGCCGGATGGCTCGGCCGACCCGCTCCGGACCTGTCCACGTTCCCGCGGGTGCGGCTGGCCGCGCCGGTGCCCGGCCGCGGCGGCGACACCCACCTGGCGCTGGTGCGGCTGGACCGCGACGGCGGACCCGCGTACCCGCTGCCGCACACCGGGTCGGCGATGCTGCGCGGCCTGGCGGCCGCGGTCGGGTTCGCGGTGATCGGTCCGGGCGTCGACGGCCGGCCCGGGGACGAGGTGCCGCTGGTGCCGTTGCCGCTGCTACCGAGGGAGAAGCCATGATCCAGGTAACCCGGGAGCCGCTCGACGTGGGTGCGCACGAGCGGGCGGTCGCCGACCGCGGCGCCGGGGCGGTGGTGAGCTTCGCCGGCGTGGTCCGCGACCACGACCACGGCCGGCAGGTGACGCTCCTGGAGTACGAGGCCCACCCCAGCGCCGAGGCGGTGCTCAAGGAGGTCGCCGCGGAGATCACGGCCGACCCGCAGGTACGCGGGGTGGCGGTCTCCCACCGCATCGGGGTCCTCCACGTCGGGGAGGTGGCGCTGGCCGCCGCGGTGGCGTGCGCGCACCGGGCCGACGCGTTCGCCGCCTGCGCCCGGCTCGTGGACGAGGTGAAGGCCCGCCTGCCGGTGTGGAAACGGCAGGTCTTCGCCGACGGCACCGAGGAGTGGGTCAACTGCCCGTGAGCCGGCCCACCTGCCTGGTGGGCCGGCTGATCGTTTGCCGGCCCACCGGCCCGTGAGCCGGCCCACCGGCCCGGTTGCCCGGAAGGCCTCCTCCGGCGGATCGACGCTCAGAAGGCCTCCTCCGGCAGGTCCATGGCGTCGAGTGTGGTGCCCTCGACCACCCGCCGGTCGGCGGCGAGCCGGGGCAGCACCTCCCGCGCGAAGAACCGGGCCGCCGCCACCTTGCCCTCGTAGAACGCCCGGTCGGCGCCGTCCGCGCCGTCGAGCTTGGCGAGCGCCACCTCGGCCTGGCGCAGCAGCAGCCACCCGACCAGCAGGTCGCCGAGGGCCAGCAGCAGCCGGCGGGTGGACAGCCCCACCTTGTACAGCACCCGCTCCTCGCCGGCCTGGTACTCCTGCAGCCAGCCGGTCATGGTGCCGAGCATGGCCTGCACCTGGTCGAACGCCTCGGCCAGCGCCTGCCGCTCGGGCTTGAGCTCCCCGTCGCGGTCGATGAACTCGCGGATCTCGCCCGCCACGGTCATGAGGGCCACGCCGCGATCCTTGACGATCTTGCGGAAGAACAGGTCGAGGGACTGGATGGCGGTCGTCCCCTCGTACAGGGTGTCGATCTTGGAGTCCCGCAGGTACTGCTCCAGCGGGTAGTCCTGCAGGAACCCGGAGCCGCCGAAGGTCTGCAGCGACTCGTGCCCGAGCAGCTCGTAGGCCCGCTCGGATCCGACGCCCTTGACGATGGGCAGCAGCAGGTCGTTGATCCGCTCCGCGGCCTTGAACGCCTCGGCGTCACCGGCCTGGTCGGCCGTCCACATCTTGTCCTGCCAGGTGGCGGCGTAGCAGACCAGGGCGCGCAGGCCCTCGGCGTACGACTTCTGCAGCAGCAGCGAGCGGCGCACGTCCGGGTGGTGGATGATCGTCACCCGCGGCGCGGTCTTGTCCATGGCCCGCAGCATGTCCGGACCCTGGACCCGCTGGCGGGCGTAGTCGAGCGCGTTGAGGTACCCGGTGGACAGCGTGGCGATCGCCTTCGTGCCCACCATCATCCGGGCGTACTCGATGACCAGGAACATCTGCCGGATGCCCTCGTGCTTGCCACCCATGAGCCAACCCTTGGCCGGCACGCCGTGCTGGCCGAACGCGAGCTCGCAGGTCGCCGACGCCCGCAGCCCGAGCTTGTGCTCCAGGTTGGTGGCGAACACGCCGTTGCGGCCGGTCAGCTCGCCGGTGGCTGGGTCGAACAGGTGCTTGGGCACGATGAACAGGGACAGGCCCTTGGTGCCCGGCCCGGCGCCCACGGGACGGGCGAGCACGTAGTGGATGATGTTCTCGGCCAGGTCGTGCTCGCCCGAGGTGATGAACCGCTTGACGCCCTCCAGGTGCCACGACCCGTCCGGCTGGGGGATGGCGCGGGTGCGGCCGGCGCCGACGTCCGAGCCGGCGTCCGGCTCGGTCAGCACCATGGTGGCTCCCCAGCGCTTCTCGACGAACAGCTTCGCCCACTGCTGCTGCTCCGGCGTGCCCTCCCGGGCCAGCGTGTGGGCGAACGACGGCCCGGAGGCGTACATCCACACCGGGGCGTTGGCGCCGAGCAGCAGCTCGGCCATGGCCCACCACAGCCGGCGGGGTGCGTACGAGCCGCCGAGCGACTCCGGCAGGTCCATCCGCCAGAACTCCGAGTCCAGGAGCGCCTCGTACGACCGGCGCAGGGGCTCGGGCACGTGGACGGAGTGGGTGGCGGGATCGAAGACCGGGGGATCGCGGTCCGCGGCCGCGTAGCTGGCCGCGAGGTCCTCCCGGGCGAGCCGTTCGACCTCCACCAGGATCTCGCGGGCGGTCGCTTCATCCATGTCGGAGAAGGGCGGCCGACCGTAGACGGGCTGGCCGTCCCCGGCGTCCGCAAACACCTCGAACAGGTTGAACTCGAGGTCACGCAGGTTGCTGCGGTAGTGACTCATCCGGTCCTCCCGTTGTTACCCGACAGTAACTAGCTTACCGGAGGCGCACACCGGGCGGTCAGGCCGCCCGTCCGGCCGGCCGTGATCCCGGCCACCGTCCGGTGGTGCGGCGCCGCCCCGCCCCGCCCCGGCCGGTGCGGGTGGGCGGGCCGGGACCACGCCCGTGTGACCGGCCGTTACCGTCCCGGGGCGGGTCACGTTGGGTCCGGTAGCACGGAACCGGAGGTGTGGCGGTGATCGGTGGTCTGCTGGCCGCGTGGTGGGACCCACGCGGCGCGCGCGCGTACGTGGGGCGGCACCGGGCGGAGAACCGGACCCGCTACGTCGGCCTGGTGCGCGTGCGGAGGCAGCGGTCCGGCCCCGGCCACGCCGCCGACCGTCGCGAGACCGCCGACGCCCCGCCGGCCGCGGACTGACCCGCGCCGCCGGTCACGGGCCGGCGGCGCTGTGGCTGCTGGCGTCCAGCTCCCAGCTCGGCGACGCGGCCTCCGAGGAGGGCTCCGAACCGGCGTACTCCATGAGCACCAGCGCGATGTCGTCGTCCAACCGGCCGCGCACCCAGTCGACCAGCGCCGCCTCCAGCGACGCCAGACCGTGGTCGACCCGACCGTGGCCGAGCAGTCCCCAGGCGCGCTCGGCGATCGGGAAGAACTCGCCGTCCCGCCGCGCCTCGTCCAGCCCGTCGGTGAACATCAGCACGCGGTCGGCCGGCTCCAGCCGCTCCACCCGCGGCCGGACCACCGGCATGAAGCCGAGCGGCGGGGCGGTCGCCGGCGGGTCCAGTCTCGAGACGGTGCCGCGGCGCAGCAGCAGCGGAGCCGGGTGCCCGCAGTTGACGATCGTCAGTGTGCCGCCGCGTTCCTCCAGCAGGAGGGCGGTCACGAAGTCCTCCTCGCCCACCGAACGGGCCACCGTGCGGTCCAGGTCGGCCACGACCGTACGGAGGTCCGGCCGCTCGAACGCGACGTGGCGGTACGACCCGAGCACGATGCTCGCGAGCCGGACCGCTTCCAGGCCCTTGCCGCGGACGTCCCCGATGATGATCCGGACCCCGTACGGCGTCTCCAGCGCCTCGTAGAGGTCGCCGCCGATGTCGGCGGCCGCGGTGGCCGACACGTACCTCCCGGCCACCGAGAGGCTGCCCAGCTCGTGGGCGAGCGGGCGCAGCACGGCCTGCTGCGCGACCGTGGCGAGCTTCGCCAGCTCGGCGATCCGCTCCGCCTGCCGCTGCCGGATCATGGACACCACGGCGGCGATCGCCGTCGAGAGCCCGACGCCGGCCACGTTCACCCCGGTCTGCAGCGACGGCATCGCGACCCCGAACGCGAAGCCCACCGCCACCAGGGTCGCCAGCCCTCCGACCGCGAGCACCATGCGCCAGCCCGCCAGCACGGCGGCCAGCAGCGGCACCGCCGCGATGAGGCCGATGTAGTTGGGCTGGTCGCCGTCGGCGAGCTCGACCGCCGCGACGAGGGCGAGCAGGACCAGCGCCGCGCCGAGGCCGGCACGGGAGGCGGGGCTCAGGGGGCGCCTGCCCCCGGACAGCGGGAGTTTCATGGGTCCGGCCATCAGCATGCCCGATCGGCGGGCCCGCGAGACCACCTGTGGTCCGGACCGGGGGGAAAGCTGGCCGTGTGGGCAGGACGCGGTCGGCCGCACGGCGGACCCGGTCGACGGGTCGGTGGGGTGGCCGCTGACGGCCTCGGCTGGCCCGGCCGGTCCGGCTCAACGGCGCGCTGGTGGCGCGACCACCGGCTCAGCGGTTGTCGCCACTGCACTCGGCACGCCGGCACGCCGCAGATCACCTTGCAACATCGAAGGCCCTGGTGAGGACTCGCCTCCTGACCAGGGCCTGTCGGATCGGAGCGGGTGACGGGAATCGAACCCGCATTGTCAGCTTGGGAAGCTGATGTTCTGCCATTGAACTACACCCGCGGGCCGAGACCACTTTACCCGGCCGTCCCGCACGGTGCACGTCGGGCCAGGTGGGCGGTGCCGGGCGCGGTCGGCCGCCAGATCTCGTAC
>DATGOE010000181.1:0-26309 GCA_035306365.1 Natronosporangium sp.
CCGCACGTCATCCGGGCGGGCACGTACGCCACCGTCGAGCAGGACACGCCCACCGTGGCGTTGTGGAACGTGGTCGTGGTCAGGTCGGACTTCCCGGAGGAGCTCGCGTACGAGATCACGAAGACGCTGTACGGCAACGTCGAGCAGATCACGCAGGTCTACGAGGCCGGCGAGCCGTACCTGGTGGCCGGCACACTCTCCCGCAGCCCGTTGCCGCTGCACCCCGGTGCGGTCCGGTACGCCGAGGAGGCGGGCGTGGAGGTGCGGGACGAGCTTCGCGGCTGACCGGGACCGCGGGTGGCGGTCCGGTCGGTCAGGCCCGGCGGGCCACCAGCTGGATCGGGTTGCCGTCGGGGTCCGCCACCCACGCCAGCCGGAGGTTGCTGAGCCAGTCGTGCGGCGGGGACAGCACCGGTGCGCCGTCCGCGGTCAGCCGGGCGAACGCGGTGTCGGTGTCGTCGCACCAGAGCACCAGCTCGACCGCCTGGCCGTCGAGGTTCGGGTTCAGGCCGTGATCGTTGCGGGCCGCCTCCACGTCGGCGATGCCCAGCGTGAACCCGTCCAGCTTCAGCTCCACGTGCAGCGGCTCATTGTGGGGCGCGTACCGGAACGTCTCGGTGAACCCGAGCCCGGCGTAGAACTCGAGCGCGCGGTGGATGTCCCGCGAGTACAGGGTGATCTGGGGCGACGAGAACATGCGGGGACGCTAGCAGGCCGCGCCGACGCGGGCCGCGGGCACGCACCCGCGCGGTGGCTCTGGGCACGGTGGGGTCTCCGGTCGTACGGGCGGGCGTCCCGTACGCTGCCGGGGTGACCGATGGCGTCGTCGCGCACCCGTAACGCACCATACGTCTCAGGCGAGTGGCGCACCAGCGCGGCCGAGCCGGTGTTGGTGCGCGTCGAGGTTCGTGCGCGTCGAGGTACGCGACGCGGCCGGCGACATGGCGGCACTCACCGACCCGGCCATCCTCGCCTGAGGTGGCGACGTTCCCGTCTGGGCCCTCGTGCTACTCCACTGCGGCCCGCGCCAGTGCGGGCGGCTCCCGGCCGGACAACAGCCAGCCGGCCGCGGCGGCCAGGGCGGGTACTCCGAGCACGACGGTGGTGAGGTGGGCGACGGGCACCCGCGTGAGGTCACCACCGGGGTTGGCGGGCCCCGCCACCAGGTACGCGCACACGACACCCAGCAGCGCGCCTGCGAGAGCCAGGCTGCCCGGCCGCCACCGGTGCGGGGTCGGAGGCGTCCAGGACGAGCCGCGCGCGGGCGTCGCCGAAGGTCGCCTGGTTGGGCACCGCGATGCCGTGGACCACCGCGACGCTCGCCACCGCGGCCAGGACGGCGACCGCCAGCAGGCCCAGCACCAGGAGCTGCTGGCGCCACTCCCGCCGGAACATTCGCCACGCCCATCGCAGGATCGCCCGGCGGGCGGCGAGCGCTCTGGTGAACGGCAACGTGGTCATCCCGCCGATCCGGTGGTGAGCAGCGACTCCGGGCCGGCCGGGGGCGTCGTCTGGTCGACGATCCGTCCGTCCCGCAGGAACACCACCCGATGGGCCCACGAGGCGAGGTGCGCGTCGTGCGTGACCAGCACGACCCCGACCCCGCGTCCGCAGGCCGCGCGCAGCAGGCGCATCACCGTCTCGCCGGCCACCGAGTCGAGCGCGCCGGTGGGCTCGTCGGCCAGCAGCAGCCGGCGGTCGCCGATGAGGGCGCGCGCGATCGCCACCCGCTGTCGTTCGCCGCCGGAGAGGTCGTCGGGGAAGTGTGCCGCACGGTCGGCCAGTCCGAGCTCGCCCAGGAGCTCCCGCGCGGCGGCGTGGGCGGCCCGGCGGCCGACCCCGTCGAGCTCCAGCGGGAGAGCGACGTTCTCGGTCGCGGTGAGGCCGGGGAGGAGGTTGAAGTCCTGGAAGACGAAGCCGATGACACGTCGCCGCAGCGCTGCCTTCTCGTCCCGGGACATCCCGGCCAGCGGCCGCCCCGCCACCCGTACCTCGCCGTCGGTGGGGGTCTGGAGGGTGCCCGCGACGGCCAGCAGCGTGCTCTTGCCCGATCCGCTCGGCCCCATCACCGCCACCAGCTCCCCGCCGCGGACCGTCAGATCGGCGTCGACCAACGCACGTACCTGCACCGGAGGTACGCCGTATACCTTGGACACTCCTCTCATCTCCAGCACCGCGGTCACCGCCGCACCACCCTTCGCGCTACCCGCCGGCCCGTGGTGCTGACCTCCCGGTCGGTTGCCGGGCGGGGAGCCCGGTGGCGGAGGCGGGCGGCGGCGGTGTCGAGCCACCGCAGCATGCCTTCGATCCGGAACACCTCGGCGTCCACGACCAGGGCCAGCTCGACGTCGTGTTCCGGCGCCTGCGCCTTGAGGTTGGTGTACTGCTGCATGGTCTCCACGAGCCGCCGGCGGTGGGCCTGGATGACGTCCTGGACATCGGCTCCGGGCACCCGCGAGGCCACCATCACCTTGATCACCAATTCGTCCCGGGGTGGCGAGACGGCCGGTGGGGGCGTGCGGAGCCACTCGTCGAGCTCCTGCCTGCCGACGGGGGTGATGTGGTACCGGCGCTGCTGGGCCGGCGGCGTGCTGCTGTCCGGCTCGACCAGACCGTCGCGCTCCAGCCGCTGCAGGGTGGTGTAGACCTGGCCGACGTTGAGGGGCCACAGTTCGCCCGTCCGTTGCTCGAACTCCTGGCGCAGCTGCAGCCCGTACTTGGGTCCCTCGCTCAGCAGCGCCAGCAGTGCGTGTCGCACGCTCATGCGTCGCGCTCCTCCTGGACCATACTGGGTATTATACCCAGTATGGTGGCCGGACCACGGCGGTCGGGTGCGCCGCAGAGCATGGCGGGGATCCGGTCCTCACGTCCGGCTGGTCGGCACCGGCAGGGGTCTGGTGGTACGGCTGGCGTCGGGGTCCCGTTCGCCGGCTCGACCGGAAGGACGTACGCCACAGGTCAGCGCCGCGAGGCGGAGGGTGTGGGATTCGAACCCACGAGAGGCTTGCGCCCCTAGCGGTTTTCAAGACCGCCGCCATCGGCCACTAGGCGAACCCTCCTGAGCTGCGGAAACAGCCGGATCCCGACCCCTGTCGGGGTCTGCTCCGTGCGTGTCCCGCGCCGGCACAGGCACCGTCCGAGCGGTCGCCTCCGGCGGTAACCAGTCTGCCAGACGCCGACCCTCCGGCGACCGCAGCCTGGACGCTCCAGCGGTCGTTGGATCGTGCCGGGCACGCTCCAAGTCCTATGGGACGCACTGGAGCGTTGGCCGGACGCACGGCCGGCCAGGGACCGCGACCGCCGGACGGACGTCGGCGTCACCTGGCAGGATGCGGCCATGAACTGGACTCTCGAGGTGGTCGTGGTGCCCGTGTCGGACGTCGACCGGGCCAAGGCGTTCTACGCCGACCAGGTCGGGTTCCGCGTCGACCACGACACCCGCGTCGGCGAGGACGGGCGGATCGTCCAGCTGACCCCGCCCGGGTCCGGCTGTTCGATCGTGATCGGGCACGGCGCGGTCCCGGAGATGCCGCCCGGCTCCCTCAAGGGCCTGCAGCTGGTCGTGCCGGACCTCGAGGCCGCCTGCGCCGAGCTGGCGGCGCGCGGGGTCGACGTCAGCGAGATCCAGATCCTCGGCGAGAACCCGCGGCCGGTGCCGCACCCGCTGGACAACGTCGGGTTCGCGTTCTTCAGCGACCCCGACGGCAACGCCTGGGCGGTCCAGCAGATCAGCACGCGCGCGTAGCCGGGCCCGCGCGCGCGTAGCCGGGCCTGACCGTCCGGGGGATGTGGGTGGGCTGACCGGGCCGGTCGGGGCACGGCACACTGAGCGGCATGTACGCCGTGACGATCACCCGGCCCGGCGGCCCGGAGGTGCTCGCCTGGACGCAGGTTCCCGACCCGGTCGCCGGCCCTGGCGAGGTGCTGATCGACATCCACGCCAGCGCGGTCAACCGCGCGGACCTGCTGCAACGCGCCGGCCACTACCCGCCGCCACCGGGCGCCCCGCCGTACCCGGGGCTGGAGTGCGCCGGCGTCATCGCCGCGGTGGGCGAGGGCGTGACGGGCCTCGCCGTCGGCGACGAGGTGACGGCGCTGCTGGCCGGCGGCGGGTACGCCGAACGGGTCGCCGTGCCCGCCGAGCTGATCCTGCCCGTCCCGCGCGGCGTGTCGCTGGTCGACGCGGCCTCGCTGCCGGAGGTGGCGTGCACCGTGTGGTCCAACGTCTCCGACCGGGCGGGGCTGAGCGCCGGGGAGACGCTGCTGGTGCACGGCGGCGGGTCGGGGATCGGCACGTTCGCGATCCAGTACGGCAAGGCGGTCGGCGCCCGGGTGATCGCCACGGCCCGGCCGGCCAAGCACGCGGCGCTCACCGAGCTCGGCGCCGACCTGGTGATCGACTACGAGCGGGAGGACTTCGTCGCCGCCACCCGGGAGGCCACCGACGGTCGGGGCGCCGACGTGATCCTCGACATCATGGGTGCCTCCTACCTGTCCCGGAACGTCGACGCGCTCGCCCCCGACGGCCGGATCGCGATCATCGGCCTGCAGGGTGGCCGCCGGGCCGAGATCGACCTCGGCAGGCTCATGGCCGTCCGGGGCGTGGTCGGCGGCGCCACCCTGCGCGCCCGCCCGCTGGCCGACAAGGCGCGGATCGTCCGCGCCGTCCACCAGCAGGTCTGGCCGCTCGTGGCCGCGGGTGCGATCAGGCCGGTGATCGACCGGCGGCTGCCGATGACCGAGGCGGTCGAGGCGCACCGGGTGGTCGAGGCGAGCGAGCACCTGGGCAAGGTCCTGCTCCTCGTACCCCGCACCTGACCCCGCCGCCGGGGGTCACCGGCGGGCGGCCGACAGCAGGCGCCGCGGCCCGGGGCCCTCGGCGGCGAGGCGGTCGCCGGGGTTGGACAGCCGGCAGGTCTTCAGCGACAGGCAGCCGCACCCGATGCAGCTGGTGAGGTCGTCGCGCAGCCGCTGCAGCAGCGCGATCTGGTTGTCGAGCCGGCTGCGCCAGCGCCGGGACAGTCGCTCCCAGTCCGCCCTGGTCGGGGTACGGGCATCGGGCAGCGACCGCAGGGCGTCGCGGATCTCCTCCAGGGACAGCCCCACCTGGGCGGCGATCCGGATGAACGCCACCCGCCGCAGCGTCGCCTGCTCGTACCGGCGCTGGTTGCCGCTGGTGCGGCGGGACTGGATCAGCCCCAGCCGCTCGTAGTACCGCAGGGCCGACGGTGCGACACCGCTGCGGGCCGACAGCTCCCCGATCGTCAACATCGACGCTCCTCGACCGCTTGACATCAACCGAACTTCAGGTTGCAGGGTAGCGTCATGACCGTAGCGACCACCGACGTGGCGCCGGGACGTTCCGACGCCGTGGCGCTGCTCACGCCCCTGCTGCGGCGCCTGACCGGGGACGAGAAGCACGAGGCGAGCGGGCATTCCACACTGGATGTCATCTGGGTGATGTACGACCGCGTGCTGCGGATCGACCCGGCCCGCCCGGACGCCCCGGACCGCGACCGGTTCCTGGTCTCCAAGGGACACGGCCCGCACGCGTACTACGCCGTGCTCGCCGCCAAGGGGTTCTTCCCCGTGGACTGGTTGGACGACCTGGCCGGACCGGACAGCCGGCTCGGCCACCACCCGGACCGCACCCTGGTCCCCGGCGTGGAGATCTCCTCCGGCTCCCTCGGCCACGGGCTGTGCCTCGGCGTGGGCACGGCGCTGGGACTGCGGGCGCGGGGACTCACCCGGCCGGACGTCTACGTGCTGCTCGGCGACGGCGAGCTGGACGAGGGGTCCAACCACGAGGCGATCGCGTACGCCGGTGCCACCGGCCTGGACAACCTGACCGCGGTCGTGGTCGACAACCGGTCGGCCACCCACGGGTGGCCCGGAGGGATCACCACCCGCTTCATCGCCCACGGTTGGACGGCAACCACAGTGGACGCACGTGACCACGACGCGGTCGAGGCGGCGGTCCGGTGGCGGTTCGACGGCCGCCCGCACGTGGTCGTCGCCGAGGTGAGCGGGGTCAGCGATGCGTGACCGGTTCGTGCACACCATGACCGCCCTGCTCGACGAGGACCCGAGGGTCGCGCTCGTGCTCGCCGACATCTCGGCCGGGCTGTTCGCCGCCGCGGCGGCGCGCCACCCCGACCGCGTGGTTAACGTCGGCATCCGCGAGCAGCTCATGATCGGTGTGGCGGGCGGGATGGCGCTGACCGGGCTGCGGCCGGTCGTGCACTCGTACGCGCCGTTCACCGTCGACCGGGTGTACGAGCAGCTCAAGCTGGACCTCGGCCACCAGGGTGTGGGCGCGGTCGTGGTGAGCGTGGGCGCCTCGTACGACGGGTCCGCCTACGGCTACACCCACTTCTCGCCCGGCGACGTGGCGCTCATCGACACGCTGGACGGCTGGACGGTGCACGTGCCCGGGCACCCGGACGAGGTCGAGCCGCTGCTGCGGGCCGCGGCCGCCCGCGGCGACCGCACCTACCTGCGGCTGTCCAGCCAGGCCCACGACCTCGGCCACCTGGGCGGCGCCGGCCTGCACGTGGTGCACCGCGGCGGCCCGGCCGCACCCGTGGTGGTGGCGGTGGGTCCGGTGCTGGGCCCGCTGCTGCGCGCGATCGGTGGCCTGGACGTCACCGTGGCCTACACGCACACCCCGCGGCCGTTCGACACCACCGGGCTGCGGGCCCTCGTCGGCGACCCCGCCGAGGTGGTGCTCGTCGAGCCGTACCTGTCGGGCACCTCGGCGCCTACCGTCGCCGCGGCCCTGTCCGACCTGCCGCACCGCCTGCTCAGCCTGGGGGTGGGCCGGACCGACCTGCGCCGCTACGGCACCCCGGCGCACCACAGCCACTGGCACGGCCTGGACGCGGCCGGGCTGCGCCGCTCGCTGGACATCTTCGTGAGCCGGCGGGACCCGGTCCGGGCCTGACCGGCGGCCAAGGCCGGTGCGCGGTGGGTGTCAGCGGAGGCGGCGCACCCGCTCCCGCCCCAGGATCCACAGCGCCTCCACCCCGTCCTTCCAGGTGATCTTCTTGCCCTGCTCGCGGCTGCGGGCGCGGTAGCTGATCGGCACCTCGTACGGCTTGATGCCCCGCCGCAGCAGCTTGGCGGTGATCTCCGCTTCGATGCCGAACCCGCGCGAGCGGATGTCCAGCGAGCGGAACAGGCTGACGGGCATGAGCTTGAAACAGGTCTCCAGGTCCCCGAGGTAGGAGTTGTAGAGCACGTTCGCGGCGGTGGTGATGGCCTTGTTGCCGACCACGTACCAGAACGAGTACGCGGTGTGCGACCCGAAGACCCGGTTGCCGTAGACCACCTTCGCCCGGCCGTCGAGCACCGGGGCCAGCAGCTTGGGGAGATCCTGCGGGTCGTACTCCAGGTCCGCGTCGAGCATGACGAGGTAGTCACCGTCGGCGTGCTGCGCGCCGGTGCGGATGGCCGCGCCCTTGCCGTAGTTGCGCGGGTGGGTCAGCACCCGCAGCCGGGCATCGTCGAACCTGGCCAGCACGTCGGCGGTGCCGTCGCGGCTGCCGTCGTCCACCACGATCAGGTCGATGTCGCAGGGATAGTCCACCGCCAGTGTCTGCTTGACCGCCTCGGCGACGTGGCTCTCCTCGTTGTAGACCGGCATCAGGATGGACAGCCTCACGGTTCCCCCTTTCGCGCTCCCCGTACGGCGGGCCGGGCGGAAGCGCACGTCAGGCACAGCCTAACCGGCCGGAGGTCGCCGATGACCGGAAAGCCGGCAGTGTGCCGGCGGCCCGGTGAGGGCGCCGCGCCGGCCGGTCCGCGACGGTTCAGCGCCATCGGGCGATCGCGCGACGTCTTTCCCTCGATGTCCGGATCGGGTTACCGTGCAGTAACCGGCCGCCGGGCCCGGCGGCCGACCCCGCCGTCGCAGGAGGACCGATGCACACGCCCACCCCCGGCGCGCGCCGCCCGCACCCGGAGACCGTGCGCCGCCACCCGCAGCCCGGTCAGGCCCGCGGCCGCCGTCCCGGCCGCCTCGCCGTGGCCGCCGTCGTCACCGGCCTGGTCGTGGCGCTGGCGCCGGGCGCCCCCGCCGGCGCCGTCACCGTCACCGCCGCCGACCGGCCACCGATCGCGCCGCTGCCGGAGCACCTGGAGCAGATCCGCGCCGCGGAGGCGGTCGAGCTGTACGGCAGCCCGGAGATCCGCCCGCTCGAACAGCGCCTCACCTCGCTGGTCACCATGGGCGACAGCGAGATCTCCGGCGAGGGCGTCGGCACCTACGAACCCGGCACCCACGGCCCGGACAACTGGTGCGACCGGTCGCTGGACCAGGCGCTGTTCCGTACCGGCATCCCCGCCGACGAGCGGTACAACCTGGCCTGCTCGGGGGCCGAGGCCCGGCACCTGGTGTACGGGTCCGGCGCGCACCAGTACGACGAGCTCAACCAGGGCGACTACCTCGCGATCAAGGCCCGCAACACCCGCATCACGCTGCTGTGGGTCGTGGTCGGCGCCAACGGGGCGGGCACCATCGAGTTCGGCCCCGTCGCCACCGACTGCACGATCCGGCGGATCTTCTTCCTCGGCCCGTGCTACCCGACGTACTCCAACCAGTGGGCGGTACGGGTGGACGGCAGCCGGCAGCAGGTCGAGCAGGCGCTGGCGAGCATCCGGCAGACCATGACCGACGCCGGGTACGCCGAGGACGACTACGAGCTGGTGTTCATGTCGTACCCGAGCCCGATCAGCCCGGACGTGGAGGACAACCCGAACTTCCCCGGCTGGTACTCCGGCGGGTGCCTGATCTACCTGCACGACGCCGCGTTCGCCCGCAACAAGGCGGTGCCGATGTTCGAGACCGCCCTGCGGCAGGCGGCCCTCGCGTCCGGGGTCCGCTACCTGGACGCCAGCCGGCTGTTCCACGGCCACGAGGTGTGCACGGACAACACCTGGGCGCGCGGCCTGTTCATCGAGCTGGGGGTGTGGGACGAGAACGCCGCCCGCCAGTCCTTCCACCCCAACTACCGTGGCCACGGCGCGTTCGCCCAGTGCATGACCGCGTTCTGGGACTCCGGCCTGCCGACGGCGACCTGCGTGGACCCGGCCAGCACCGGCTCGGCCGTGCTCATCCCCGGGCTGCTGGAGTTCCGGCAGCTGCGCAACCTCGGCACCGGCGGCTGCGTCGACGGCAAGGGGTACAACTCCCGCAACGGCACCACGCAGCAGTCGTACGGCTGCCACGGCGGCCGCAACCAGGGGTTCTGGTACGACGCCGAACGCCGCACCCTGCACTCGGAGCTGTCACACGACCGGTGCCTGGACGTCAAGGGCGGCGTGGTGGCGGCCGGCAGGACGGTGCAGATCTACGACTGCCACGGCGGTCCCAACCAGCAGTGGACGTTCGCCGGTGACCGGATCAAGCCGTACGGCCACGACGACCTCTGCCTCGGCTTCAACAACCCGCTGCTGACCCGGCCGTCCCTGCACCTGTTCGACTGCGGGTCGAGCACCCGGCAGCGGTGGGTGTTCGAGGAGCGCAACTTCCCCGACCCGGTCGGGTACCACTTCGACGACTTCATCGGGTCGCGGGTGTACTGACCGTCCGGGGCGGTGGGCGGGAGGTCCGGCCGGACCTCCCGCCCACCGCCCCGGTGCTCACCGTCCTGTCGCCGGGCGGACCGGGGCGTCGCGGACGACCACGCGTACCGCCAGCAGGCCGGCGGCGACCACCGCCAGGCCGAGGCCGGCCGCCAGCGGCACCGCCAGGTGCGGCCCGGTGCCGAGCAGCCCCGCCAGCTCGTCGACCGCGTTGATCAGCACCTCCACGGCCGCCAGGGGAACCAGCGCCAGGGGTACCAGCAGCGTGCCGCGCCAACCGCCGTACCGGTAGTAGACGGACCCGAGGAGCCAGCCGGTGACCAGGTAGGCGAGGAACGCCAGCCCGTACTCGGCCACCACCAGGTGCACCTGGCCGGTGGAGTCGAACAGGTGCGCGTTGGCCAGCCGAGGTGCCCCGGCGCCGCCGGCCACGGACAGCACCCGTTCCACCAGCAGCCCCGCGGCGAGGTACGCGGCGGCGGCCGCGGCCAGGCCACCGGCGGCCAGCGTGGCCGCGACCGTGAACCTGCGGCGGGTGACGCCGTGGGCGACGTACGTCGGCAGGTACAGCGGCGTGGCCGTCGCGCCGACCACGAGCATCATCCAGCGCAACGCCGTCCCCCCGGGTTCCCAGACGCTGCCATCGACGTCGGCGAACGCCCGTACCAGGAGGGTGATCGCGCCGGCGGCCACGGGCAGCAGCAGCGCCGTCAGGGCGAGCCACCGCTGCTCGCGCAGCATGGTCCGCACCACCGCCCGGACCGGGACCGGGGGCCGGGGCGGGGCGGTGGCCGGCCGGTGTGTGCCCGTGGTCATCGCCGCACCTCCGCCAGGGTCCGGTCGCCGTCGCCGGCGGTCAGGTGGACGAACAGATCCTGCAGCGGTACGGGTTCCACGTGCACCCCGGCGGCCTGGGCGGCGCGGCGGCGCTGCTCGTCGAGCGGTCCGTAGACGGTGACCTCGCGGATGCCGCCCAGCTGCCGCTCGCGCAGGGTGGTCAGCCCGGCCGCGGCCCGCTGGACCTGTTCCGCGGGCCCGGTGAGGGTGGCGCCACGGGCGCGCAGCGCGTCCGCCCCGTCGTGCACCACCAGCCGGCCACGATGGATCATGATGACCTCCTCGAACAGGCCTGCGAACTCCTCGACCAGGTGGGTGGAGATGATCACCGTCCGGGGGTGGGCGGTGTAGTCGTTGAGCAGCTCCTCGTAGAAGGCGTACCGGGCGGGGGCGTCCATGCCGAGGTACGACTCGTCGAACATGGTCAGCGGCGCGCGGCTGGCCAGACCGAGGATGCAGGCCACCGCGGAGCGCTGGCCACGGGACAGCTGCCGCGGGGTGCGGTGCAGGGGCACCTCGAACCGGTCGGCGAGCCGGCGCGCGTACCCGTCGTCCCAGCGCGGTCGCAGGTCCCGGGCGAGCGCGAACACCCGCTCGATGCGCTCGGAGAGGACGTGGCCACCTTCCCCGACGAGGCAGATGTCGCCGGTGAGCCGCTCGTTCTCGAACGGGTCCTCGCCGGCCACGCGCACGGCGCCGGACGTGGGCCGGCGGAACGCGGCCAGCACCGACAACAGGGTGGTCTTGCCGGAACCGTTGCGCCCGATGAGGCCGTAGATGCGGCCACCGTCCAGGTGCAGGCCCAGGCCGTCCAGTGCGGTCGTCCGGCCATACCGGACGGTGAGGCGGTCGATCTCCACGGCGGGCGCGGCACGCCGGTCGGCACGTGGGTGGGTCACTTGTTCCCCCTGTTCTCTCGGATGTAGCGGATGATCTCCGCCGTGCTGATGCCGAGCAGCCGGGCCTGCGCGAGCATGGGGTCCACCAGGTCGGCGAAGAAGCGGGCCCGACGCTCGCGGAGCAGTCGCTCGCGCGCGTCCGGGCTGACGAACATGCCGATGCCCCGCCGTTTGTGGAGGATCCCCTCCTGTACGAGCTCGTGGAAGCCCTTGGCCGCGGTGGCCGGGTTGATGCGGTAGAAGGCGGCGTACTGGTTGGTGGACATGACCTGGTCGCCTTCGCGCAGCGCGCCGCTGAGGATGTCCTCTTTGATCCGCTCAGCGACCTGCTGGTAGATCGGGCTCCGGTCGTCGAACATGCCGCTTCAGTTGTTCCTCGGTTCATTAGTCATGCAGTGAACCATAGCGGCGCCATGCCGTCCGTGCAAGGTGGCCGCCGCCCCGGCCGGTCAGCCGCCGCCCGGGCCGGTCACCGGCTCGTACGCCCCGACTCCGGCCGCCGCAGCCGGACAGATCCGTCGGCGCGTGCGATGATGCCGCGATGGAACACGACGACGCCCTTGTCCGGCCCGGCGACACCGCGGCCGGCTCGCCGGCCGGGGTCGGACGGCAGCAGGCCGGGACCGGTGGCGACGAGGCCCGGTCCGGCCGGCGGGACGGTGCGGAGGGCCGGCGGGACGCGGCCGTCGCCCCCGGACCTGGCGCCAGCGTGGTGGAGTGGGGCGGCAGCGACACGCACGACCCGTTCACGATCGTGCTCACCGCCGCGCAGCTGCGCCGCTACCTGGCCTACCCGCTCGCCGTCGCGGCGGGCGTGGTGGCCTTCGTCGCCATGGTCCGCGAGTGGCAGGTCATCCGCGCCGAGGGGTTCGGGCCGGTGTTCCGCGAGGACGAGTCCCTGTCCGTCGGCCTCATCGGCAGCTACGGGTTCGGGGTCATCTGGATGGCGGGGACGCTCGCGCTCGTCGTGGCCCTCGTCGTCGCCCTCTTCGGCGATCACGGCGTCCGGCGGGTGGCCCGGCTGGCCGGCGTGGCCCTCGCGGCCACGCTGCTGCTGACCCTGGCGGCGGCGGCGGTCAACTTCACCCGGTACAGCGGCATCTACGGCGGGGCCGACCTGCGGGTCCAGGAGGGTCTCGCGCTCGAGGTCGGCATGGGGGTGTACCTCGCCGCCGTCAGCGTGGTGCTGTTCGGGGCGGCGGTGTCGGTGGCTCCCCGCGCCGCCGCGGGCGACGCGGAGCCGGACTGGCGTTGGCGCGACCTGGTCGGCTGGATGCGTACCCGGCGGACGCGGCAGCGGACCGAGCCGGTCGACGGTCCCGTCGCGGGCGGGCCGGCCGACCTGACGGTCACCCCGGCCGAGCCGTTCTCCCGCGACGGCGCCGCCTGACGACGCCGCCCGGCGTCGCCGGCCGGTGTCACCCCCCGGCGACGGCGGCCGACGACGCCACCGCGGCCCCTGCGGGGGCTACCCTTTCAGGGTGACCTTGCGCCTGTACGACACCGCGACCCGACAGGTACGGGAGTTCACCCCGCTGCGCCCCGGCCGGGTGGGGATCTACCTGTGCGGGCTGACCGTGCAGTCCGGCCCCCACCTGGGCCACCTGCGAGGTCTGGCGGTGGCGTGCGACATCCTGCACCGGTGGCTGCGCCACTCCGGCTACCAGGTCACCCTGATCCGCAACGTCACCGACATCGACGACAAGATCCTGGCCAAGGCGACCGAGCAGGGACGGCCGTTCTGGTCCATCGCGTACGCCAACGAGCGCGCGATGGCCGAGGCGTTCCGGGCCCTCAACGCGCTGCCGCCCACGTACGAGCCGCGCGCCACCGGGCACATGCTCGAGATGCAGCAGTTGATCACGACGCTCATCGAACGCGGTCATGCGTACCCGGCGACCGACGGCTCCGGTGACGTCTACTTCGACGTCGCCACCTATCCGGAGTACGGCGCCCTGTCCGGGCAGCGCCCGGAGGAGATGCAGCCGGCCGGGGACGCCGACCCGCGCGGCAAGCGTGACCCGCGCGACTTCGCGTTGTGGAAGGCCGCCAAGCCGCAGGAGCCGGCCGACGCCGCCTGGCCCAGCCCCTGGGGTCCGGGGCGGCCCGGATGGCACATCGAGTGCTCCGCCATGGCCCGCCGCTACCTCGGCGACGAGTTCGACATCCACGGCGGCGGGCTCGACCTGGTCTTCCCCCACCACGAGAACGAGCTCGCCCAGTCCCGCGGTGCCGGGCTCGGCTTCGCCCGCCACTGGGTCCACAACGGACTGCTCAACCTCGGTGAGGCCAAGATGAGCAAGTCTGACGGCAACGTGGTGGACCTGGCCAGCGTGGCGGCGCTCGGCGTACGCCCGGTGGAGCTGCGCTACTACCTCGCGTCCGCGCACTACCGGTCGGGCATCGACTACTCGGACGAGGCGGTGCGGGAGGCGGCGGTGGCCTACCGCCGGATCGAGAACTTCGTCCAGCGCGCCGCCGAGCGGGTCGGGTCGGGCGCCGCGACGGCACCGGCCGGGGAGTTCGTCGAGGCCATGGACGACGACCTCAACACCCCGCGGGCGCTGGCCGTCGTCCACGAGGCGGTACGCCGGGGTAACACCGCGTACGCCGAGGGGGACGACGACGCGCTGCGGGCCGCCCTGTCGGACGTGCGGGGCATGCTCGACGTGCTGGGGCTGGATCCCCTCGACCCGGCCTTCGCGGCCGGCGACGGCGACCAGCTGCGCCCGGTGGTCGACGCGCTGGTCCGCATCGCGCTGGAGCAGCGGGAGGCGGCCCGGCAGCGCCGGGACTGGGCGACCGCCGACGCGGTCCGCGACCAGCTCAAGCAGGCCGGAGTGGTGGTCGAGGACACCCCACAGGGCCCGAGGTGGACGGTGGGAGGCTGATGGCGGGCAACTCCCGGCGGCGCGGGCGGCGGACCACCCCCAAGGGCAAGCCGGCCGCGGGCTCGGGCGGGAAGCGCCGGGCCGGCCTGGCCGGCAAGGGCCGCACCCTGCCCGCGGAGGAGCGGCCCTGGCACAAGGCGTACTCCGGCACCGAGCCGGTGCCCAGGCGCACGGCCCGCAAGCAGGAGCGGGAGCGCCGCGCGGCGGAAGCCGAGGGCCGCGCGCCGAAGGTCGGCCGGCCGGGCGGCACGCGGACGACCGGCGGCCGCGCCCGGGTGGCGCCGGGGCGGCGCTCCGTGCCGCCGAAGGGCGCGCCCGAGCTGCTGGTGGGGCGCAACCCGGTGGTGGAGGCGCTGCGCGCCCACGTGCCGGCGACCACGGTCCACCTGGCCCAGGGCATCGACGTCGACGACCGGATCGCGGAGATCGTCCGGACCGCCGGCGACCGGGGGATCCCGGTGCTGGAGGTGACCCGCGGCGAGCTCGACCGGATGACCGGAGGGGTGCTGCACCAGGGCGTCGGCCTGCAGGTGCCGCCGTACGCGTACGAGCCGTTCGAGGACCTGCTGGCGGCCGCCGCGGAGCGCCCCGAGCCGCTGCTGGTGGCGCTGGACGGCGTGACCGACCCGCGCAACCTCGGGGCGGTGATCCGGTCGGCGGCCGCGTTCGGTGCGCACGGGCTGTTCCTGCCGGAGCGGCGGGCCGCCGGCGTCACCGCCACCGCCTGGCGCACCAGCGCGGGCGCGGCCGCCCGGTTGCCCGTGGCCCGGGTGGTGAACCTGACCCGGGCGCTGAAGCAGTGCCAGCAGGCCGGGTTCATGGTGGTCGGGCTGGACGCCGACGCGGAGGCGTCCGTCTACGACCTGGAACTCGCGGTGGGCCCGCTGGTGGTCGTGGTCGGATCCGAGGGGCGTGGGCTGTCGCGGCTGGTCGGCGAGACCTGCGACCTGACCGTGTCCATCCCGATGTCCTCGGACGTCGAGTCGCTCAACGCCAGCGTGGCCGCGGCCGTGGCGCTCGCGGAGATCGCCCGCCGCCGCGCCGCCGCCCGCGCGGCGGCGCGGCCGGCCGCGGCCTGACCGGTCGGGGCCCGACCGGTCAGGCCGCCGGGCACGTGGTCCGGCGCCCGGGTCGTCACAGCCGCGTGCCGGTGACCGCGTGGAACGCGTGGTGGCCCTTGTTGGGCTTGAAGTGGACGGTGTCGCCCATCTGGGGCATGAGCTCCCGTTCGATGGTGGCGACGAACCGCTCCTCCTGCCCGTTGATCTCGGCGTAGCCGTACACGTTGGCGTGCGCGCCCAGGTCCTCGACGAGCTCGACCTTGACCGGCATGCCGCCGTCGGACGGCCCGACCAGGCTGGTGGCCTCCGGCCGGAACCCGATCGTCACCCGGTCGCCGCCACCGTTCTCGCGCGCGGCCGCGACCTGCTCGCGGGTCAGCGGCACGACCATGTCGCCGAACACGCCACCCTCGTCGGTGAGCGGCACGGTCTTGATGTTCATGGCCGGCGAGCCGATGAAGCCGGCGACGAACACGTTGGCCGGCTTGTCGTACAACGCCCGTGGCGTGTCCACCTGCTGCAGGACGCCGTCGAGCAGCACCGCCACCCGGTGCCCCATGGTCATGGCCTCGACCTGGTCGTGGGTGACGTAGACGGTGGTGGTGCCGAGCCTGCTCTGCAGGGTGGCGATCTGCGACCGGGTCTGGACGCGCAGCTTGGCGTCGAGGTTGGACAGTGGCTCGTCCATGAGGAAGACCTGGGGCTCGCGGACGATCGCGCGGCCCATCGCCACCCGCTGGCGCTGGCCCCCGGAGAGGGCCTTGGGCTTGCGGTCGAGGAACTCCTCCAGCTCCAGCAGCTTCGCCGCCTCGTGCACCTTCTTCTTGATCTCGGCCTTCGGGACCTTGCGCAGCTTGAGCGCGAACGCCATGTTCTCGAAGACCGTCATGTGCGGGTAGAGCGCGTAGTTCTGGAACACCATCGCGATGTCCCGCGCCTTGGGCGGCAGGTGCGTGACGTCGCGGTCTCCGATGTAGATCGCGCCCTCGTCGACCTCCTCCAGCCCGGCGAGCATCCGCAGGCTGGTGGACTTGCCGCACCCGGAGGGGCCCACCAGGACCAGGAACTCACCGTCCTGGATCTCCAGATCGAGCTTGTCGACCGCGGGGGTCTTGCTGCCCGGGTAGATCCGGGTAGCCTTGTCGAACTTGACCGTAGCCATCGCGGGCCATCCCTTCCACCGGCAGGAACGTGCCGGACGATCCGAGTAGAGAGAGACCGGCTGCGGTGGCGAACCCCCGCACCCGTGCCAGTAAACCTAGACGGTGCCGGCCCGCGGGCCAACCGCCACGGGTACCCGATCCGGTGGCCACTCGACCCCCGCCGCGCCGATCTTGGACGTCTGGTGGCGGACTGATCCCGTATGACGGATATGTCCGCCACCACACCTCCAAGATCGGCGCGGAGGTGGGGGGTGGGAGCCGACGGCGGGACTCGAACCCGCAACCTGCCGCTTACAAGGCGGCTGCTCTGCCGGTTGAGCTACGTCGGCGCTCTGGCGATCGTACCGGCTCCGACGAGCACCGCCTGCTCGTCCGGCCGGTGCACCAGCTCCTCGCTGAGGAACGACTCCACCGCGGCGGCCAGGCCGACGTCCCGGCCGGCCCGCTCCGACAGCCGCCACCGGTGGGTCGTGACCTCCACGAACAGCTCCGCCGGCTCGAGCTTCCCACCCAGGTGCGGCGGGACCGCCCGGACCACCGGCTCGAAGACCTCGGTCAGCCACCGGTGGGCGGACCGCACCTCGTCGCACTCCCGGCACTCGGCCCGGTAGGTGTCCAGGTCGTTGAGCAGCCGCCGGGCCTGGTTCTCCTCGGCCACCAGTCCGGTCAGCCGCAGCAGCCGCCGGGCGTGGTGACCCGGCTCCACCACCTTCGGACGGATCACGTACGACCCGCCGTCCGCCGTCGACATGGTGACCTCCGCCACGTCGAAGCCGAGCTCGTTGAGGCGGCGGATGCGGCCCTCCAGGTGGTGCCGGTCGTCGCGCGCGACCACCTGCTCGTAGGTCAGCTCGTGCCACAGCCGGCGGTAGCGCGCCACCACCTCGTCGGCGACCCGCTCCGGGTCCAGCGAGGGGTGCAGCCACCCGGCGGCCGCCAGGTCCAGCGCCTCCCCGAAGATGTTCACCCGGGCGATCTCCAGGTCCTCCTCCCGCTGCCCGTCCGACAGGGACGGATGGCGGGCCGACGTCTCGGCGTCCACCAGGTAGGCGGCGAAGGCCCCGGCGTCCCGGCGGAACAGCACGTTCGACAGCGAGCAGTCGCCCCAGAAGAAGCCGGCCAGGTGCGCCCGCACCAGCAGCACGGCCAGCGCGTCCAGCAGCCGGTCCAGGGTGTCCGGCGGCAGGGTCTGCGAGAACAGTGCCCGGTACGGCAGGGAGAACTGCAGGTGGCGGGTGACCAGCGCCGGGTCGAGCGGGGCGCCGTGCTCGTCGGTCCGGTCGGCGACGATCGCCGCGGCGCGCACGGCCGGGACGTCCAGCCGCTCCAAAGTGCGCAGCAGGGCGTACTCCCGCTCGGCGGCGCGCTGGCCGGTCTCCTTCACCGCGTACACCGTTCCGTGCAGGCGGACGAACCGCACCACGTGGCGGGACAGGCCGCGCGGCAGGGCCACCAGGTGGTCGGGGCCCCACCGCTCCAGCGGCGTCGACCACGGCAGGTCGAGCAGCGCCGGGTCGATGAGGGCGGAGGTGACACGCACGTGACCAGTGTGGCGCGCGGGACGGCGCCCCCCGGCCGGTTGTGGCAAGCGTGACACCCGGCGCGGCCACGGGCCCGCGGGATAGGGTGCCAGCGTGCGTCGGGACCTGGTCGTGATCGCCGCGGCGCTCGCGGCGTTCGCGGCGCTCACCGTCGCGCTCGCCGTCGGCGGCCCGTTGATCGATCTGGACCTCGCCGTACGCGCCTGGTCGGAGGCGCACCGGCCGCCGGCCGCCGACCGCGTCGCCCGGGTGGCCAACCGGCTCGGCCAGGGCGGGGCGCTCCTCGGTCTGGCCGTGCTCGCCGCGGGCCTCGCCGCGTGGCGCGGCCGTACCCTCCGCCCCCTGCTCTACGTGGCCACCGCCACCCTGCTGGTGGTGCCGACCGTGCTGGCGGTCAAGGCGCTCACCGAACGCGGCGCACCCAGCTCGCCGCTGCCTCCGGAACGGACGGTCGCGCTGCTCGGACCCCTGCCGCCCGCCGAGTACGACGCCGGCTTCCCCTCCGGTCACGTGGTGAACACGGTCGTCTGGTACGGGGTCCTGCTCACCCTTGCCACGGTGCTGCTGCGCGGGTACGGCAGGGGAGCCCCGCCGCCCGCTCTGCGGTGGACCGTCCGGGTGGCGCCCGTGGTCATCGTGCTGGTCACCAGCACGTACCTGTCCTTCCACTGGCTGTCCGACGGCCTGGCCGGCCTGGCGCTCGGGATCGCGATCGACCGCACGCTCCACCTGCCGCGGTGGCGCCTGTGACCGACCTGGCGCGCCGTCTGGGCGTACGCCAGGCGGTGGTGATCGGGCTGGGGTCGATGCTCGGCGCCGGCGTGTTCGTCGTGTGGGCGCCCGCCGCCGACGCGGCGGGCTCGGGCCCGGCGCTGCTGGCGGCCCTGGGCGTGGCGGCGCTGGTGGCGTTCTGCAACGCCACCAGCTCGGCCCGGCTCGCCGCCCGGTACCCGCGCTCCGGCGGCACCTACGTGTACGGCCGGGAGCGCCTCGGCGGCCTGGCGGGGTTCGTGGCGGGCTGGGGGTTCGTGGTCGGCAAGACCGCCTCCTGCGCGGCGATGGCGCTGACCATCGGCGCGTACCTGTGGCCGGACGGGGCACGGGTGGTGGCGGTGGCCGCGGTCGTGGCGCTGACCGCGGTGAACCTGGCCGGGGTGGAGAAGACCGCCCGGGCCACCGGGTGGCTGGTCGCGGTGACCCTGGCGGTGCTGGCGGCCGTGGTGGTGGCGGGTGCCGTGGCCGGGGACGCGCAGGCCGGGCGGGTCGCGGCCGGCGACGGCGCGGGCGGGTACGGCGTGCTCACCGCCGCCGGCCTGATCTTCTTCGCGTTCGCCGGGTACGCGCGGATCGCCACCCTGGGGGAGGAGGTCCGCGACCCGCGGCGGACCATCCCCCGCGCGGTCCCGCTGGCGCTGGGCGCCGTCCTGGCCGTGTACGTGGCCGTGGCGGTGGTGGCGCTGGCCGTGCTGGGACCGCGGGGCCTGGCCCGCAGCACCGCGCCGCTGGCCGCGGTGGCCGACGCCACCGGCCTGTCCGGCCTGGACGTGGTGGTACGGGCCGGCGCCGCGGTGGCGGTGACCGGAGTCCTGCTCGCGCTGCTGGCCGGGGTGGCCCGCACCGTGCTGGCGATGGCCCGCGAGCGGGACCTGCCGGCGGCGCTGGACGCCGTGCACACCCGCGTGCGGGTCCCGCACCGGGCGCAGCTGGCGGTGGGCGCGGTGGTGGCGGCGGTGGTGGCCACCGGGGACATCCGGCACGCGATCGGCTTCTCCAGCGTCACCGTGCTGGTCTACTACGCGATCACGAACGCCTCCGCGCTCACGCTGGGTCGCGAGCCGGGCCGGCGGCTGCCCGTCCAGGCGGTGGCGGCGACGGGCCTGGTCGGGTGCGTCGTGCTGGCGGTCACCCTGCCGCTGGCCAGCGTGCTGGCGGGCGCCGGCGTGCTGGCGGTGGGCGTGGCCTGGTACGGCGCCCGCCGCTGGCGCGCCGCCCGCGGCTGACCCCGGATCCGCCGGTGACGGGCGAGCCAGGTGCGGCTGACGGGGGCGACCCGGACGCCGGTCGGCCGGTTAAGGGGCGACCCAGGCACCGGCCCGCATGACCCGGCGCACCCGCAGGTCGGCGTCGAGCTCGACCAGGTCGGCGCGCCACCCGGGCGCGAGGGCGCCGACGGTCCCGGCCAGCCCGAGCACCCCGGCCGGGGTGGTGGCGGCCATCGCGACCGCGTCGACCAGCCGGACACCGGCGTGGACCGCCCGGCGCAGCGCGGCGTCCATGGTGAGCGTGCTGCCGGCCAGGGCGCCGGGGGTGCCGTCCCCGGTGACCAGCCGCGCCACGCCGCCCTCCACCCGCACCGGCCAGCCGCCCAGCTCGTACCAGCCGTCGGGCATCCCGGCGGCCGCGGTCGCGTCGGTCACCAGCGCCGCGCCCGCCGGCCCGGCGGCGCGGGCGGCCAGGGCCAGCACCGCGTCGTGCAGGTGCACCCCGTCGGCGACCAGCTCGCAAACCACGCCGGGCTGGCCGAGCAGCGCCGGCACCGGGCCGGGATCCCGGTGGTGGAGCGGCCGCATGGCGTTGAACAGGTGGGTGGCCACGCGCGCGCCCGCGTCGACCGCGCGCCGGGTCTGCGCGTACGTGGCGTCGGTGTGCCCGACGGCGACGACCACCCCGCGCTCGACCAGCCACGCCGCCGCCTCCACCGCGCCGGGCAGCTCCGGCGCCAGGGTGACCATCCGGACCGCCCCGGCGCCGGCCGCCAGCAGCTCGTCCAGCTCCCGGATGGACGGAGCGCGCAGGTGGGCCGGGTGGTGGGCGCCGCGCCGGGCCGGTGACAGGTACGGGCCCTCGAGGTGGACGCCGGCTACGACGCCCTCGGCGACCAGCCCCGCCAGGCGGCCGGTGGCGGCGCGCAGCTGTCCGGGTGGTGCGGACACCAGGCTCGCCAGCAGGGTGGTGGTGCCGTGGCGCAGGTGGAAGTCGGCCGCGGCGCGCACCGCGTCCGGGTCGCCCCCGGTGACCGTGTGTCCGCCACCGCCGTGGTGGTGGAGGTCGACGAACCCGGGGACGATGACGGCGTCGGAGCCGGTCACGCCGGGCTCGATCCCGGCGATCCGGTCCGCTTCCACGCGTACCCGCCCGTCGACGATCCCGTCGGGCGTGACGATCCGACCCTCGACGATCACGCGCCCTCCCGCGGCGGCCGTCCCCCGGACCCCGCCCCGGCCGCCGCCGGCCCGGTCGCCGGCTCCGCACGGGGAGCCGGGGTGGCCAGCGGGCCGGGCAGCGGCCGGGCGTGCACCACGCTGAGCCGGGACACCGCGCGGGTCAGCACCACGTACAGCCGGTGCAGCCCGCGGGGCTCGGCGGCCACGATCTCGGCCGGCTCCACCGCCACCACGTGGTCGTACTCCAGGCCCTTGGCCAGGCTCGCCGGCACCACGCTCACCCGCACCGCCGGGTCCGGCTGTGCCGGGTCGGTGGTGGCGATCCCGGCCGCCGCCAGCACCGACCGCAGCCGGGCGGCCCGCTCGTCGGCCGCGATCACCCCGACCGAGCCCTCCCGGCCGAGGGCGGAGCGCACCTCCGCCACCGTGCCCCGGTCCAGATCGGACACCCGGCGGACGGCCAGGTCGCCGTCGCGGCGCAGCGACCTCGGCGCCGGCACGTCCACCCGGAGCGCCGGCAGCAGCCGGTTGGCCAGGGTGAGCACCACCCCCGGCACCCGGAAACCGGTCGTCAGCGGCACCACCGCCGCCTGCGGCTTGCCCAGGTGCGCCAGCGTCTCCCGCCAGCCGGCGGCCGCCCACGGCGCGGTGCCCTGCGCCAGGTCCCCGAGGACGGTCAGCGACCCGTGCGCGCTGCGGCGGGCCAGCGCCCGGGCCTGCATGGGTGACAGGTCCTGCGCCTCGTCGACCACGACGTGGCCGTAGCTCGGCAGCCGCTCCATGAGCCCGAGCGCTTCGTCGACCAGCACCGCGTCCGCCGCGCTCCACGGGGCGGTGCGCACCGAGCGGGGCGGCCTCGGCCAGAGCAGCCGCCGCTGCTCGTCCGGGTCGAGCACGCCGTCGGCGGCCGCGGCCAGCTCCTCCGGGTCGGTCAGGAGCCGGAACACGAGCTCCTCCGGGGTCACCGCCGGCCAGGTGGCGTCGAGGAAGGCGGTGACCGGCCGGGACCGCGCCATCCGCCGCAGCCACGCGTCCCCCGGCGACCCGCCGCCCCGCAGCTCGACCTGCCGCTGCAGCAGCCCCACCACCCGGGTGCGCAGCCGGTCCCGCCCGGTCAGGTAGGGCACCTCGTCCCGGCGGACCTCCTCGACGAGCCGGCGCAGCGCCTCGGTGCGGATGCGCAGCCGCTGGGCGCCGTCCCGGAGCTCGATCGGACCGGCCGGCTCCCGTACCCGCCGCCACAGCCCGCGGCGCAGCACCGTGGCCATGCGCGCGTCGTGCTTGAGCGCGGCCACCTCGGGCGGGTCCTCGGCGCGCACCGGAACCCGGCCCAGCAGCTCGTCGACTGTGGACTGACGCACGTCCACCTCGCCGAGGGCGGGCAGGACCGCGGCGATGTAGCGCAGGAACGCCCGGTTGGGGCCGACCACCAGTACCCCGGAGCGGCGCAGGCGGTCCCGGTGGGCGTAGAGGAGGTACGCGGCCCGGTGCAGCCCGACCGCGGTCTTGCCGGTGCCGGGTGCCCCCTGGACACAGAGGGAGGTGTCGAGGTCCGCCCGGACCAGGTCGTCCTGGTCGGGCTGGATGGTGGCGACGATGTCGCGCATCGGCCCGACCCGCGGCCGCTCGATCTCGTCGAGGAGGATCCGGCTGGCCGTGCCCAGCTCCTCGCCCCGGTCGAGGTGCTCGTCCTCGAACGAGGTGAGCTCCCCGCCGGCGAAGCCGAACCGCCGCCGCACCGCCACTCCCAGGGGGTCGGCCACCCGGGCGCGGTAGAAGGCGCGCGCCAGCGGGGCGCGCCAGTCGAGCACCATCGGGTCACCGGCGTCGTCGGTGACGTGGCGGCGGCCGATGTGGTGCACCTCACCGGCGTGGTCGCCGGACCCGAAGGTGAGCTTGCCGAAGAACAGCGGGGTGTCCGGGTCGTCGGCGAGCTCGAGCACCCGCCGCCACAGGGTGGTGCCGAGCGTCTCGGCGGTGTAGGCGTCGCCGGCGACCCCCTCCCCGGACCGGTAGAGGGCGTGTGCCCGTTCGCGCATGCGCCGTAGGGCGGCGCGGGAGGCCTCCAGGTGCGCGCGTTCGCGGGCGAGCTCCGCGGCCGGGTCGGCCGGCGGCACGGGGGCGGTACGGTGCGCGGGTGGGCTCGGCGTCGGGGTCGTCATCCGTGGTCTCCGGTAGCTGGCCGAGCTGACCAGACTAGCGGCGCCACCACCGGCACGCACCCGAGTTTCGGCCCGGCGGTGGTACGGGCGGCGCCCGCGGTGGTACGGGTGGCCGGCACAGGTACGGCTGCTAGCGTGCGGGCGTGAGCGTGGCGCGGCGGCCCCGCGTGGGCCACATCCGGTTCCTCAACTGCCTGCCGCTGTACTGGGGCCTGATGCGCTCGGGCGAGCTGATCCACGTCGACCTGCACCACGACTCACCGGACCGGCTCGGCGCCGCCCTGGTCGCCGGCGGGCTGGACATCGGACCGGTCTCGCTCGTCGACTACCTCAACCACGCGGCCGACCTGGTGCTGCTGCCGGATCTCGCGGTGGGCAGCGACGGCCCGGTGCTGTCGGTGAACCTGGTCTCCCGCGTGCCGCCCGCCGACCTCGACGGCGCGGTGGTGGCCCTCACCCCCACCTCGCGCACCGGCGTGCTGCTGGCGCGCCTGTTGCTGGCCGACCGGTACGGGGTGCGGCCCCGGTACCTGCGACCGGCGCCGGACGGCGGCACGGGCTCGTGGCGGGCGATGCTGGAGGGGGCCGCGGCGGCGGTGCTGATCGGCGACCCGGCGCTGCGGGCGCACCACGAGGCCGAACGCCACGGGCTGGTCCGCATCGACCTCGGCGAGGCCTGGCGGGAGTGGACGGGCCTGCCGATGGTGTTCGCGGTGTGGGCCGCCCGCCGGGACTTCGCCGCCGCCCATCCCGGGGTGGTCAAGGACGTGCAGCAGGCGTTCCTGCGCTCCCGCGAGCTGTGCCTGGCCGAGCTGGACGAGGTGGCGCGGGCGGCCGCAAGGTGGGAGCCGTTCGACGCCGCCACGCTCGCCTCGTACTTCCGGCTGCTCGACTTCTCGCTCGGCCCCCGGCAGGTCGCCGGCCTGCGCGAGTTCGCCCGCCGGGCGACCGCGGCCGGCGCCGCGCCGCCGCTGCCGCCCGAGGGCCCGCAGTTCATCAGCGTGTGACCAGACCCGGCGCCCCGGTCCGGGGCTCTACCTCGCCTGGGCCGGTGGGAAGGTGAACAGCTGCTCCGCGACCTGGGCGCACCGCTCGGCACCGTAGTCGAGGCTGAAGTCCGCCGGGTAGCGCATGAGGACCGCCAGCACCCAGTCCTCGTGGATGGCCAGGCAGGCGAGGTGCCAGCTGTTGGTCGCACCGACCCGGGTCCAGCCGTTCTTGATGGCCACCTCCGCCTTGGGGATCGTCGGCGGCAGCCCGTCGATGATCCCCCACCGGCCACCCTCGAAGCCCGCGTCCGGGCGCTGGTCCTCCGGGGCGGTGGTGCCCTCGACGTGGCGCATCTCCTCGAGCACCCAGTCGGTCCACTCCGGACCGGCGGCGGTGCCGTCGGCGAGGCATTCGCCCATGCGGACCGCGTCGGCCGCGGTCATCTCCGTGCGCGACCACCAGCCCGGGAACACCTCGGTGTCCGTGAGGCCGCACATGTCGATCATCCGTCGCACCACCGCGTCGGCGCCGTTGGCCAGGTAGAGCGCCTCGGTGGTGAGGTTGTCGCTGTAGCGGATCGCGCGCCGCGCGTGGTCGAGCTCCTCCTCGGTGGGCTCGCGCCCGTCCTCGGCGGCCCGCCGGAGGTGGTCGGCGACGATCCACGGCTTGATCATGGACTCGGTGGTGCTGGTCCGCTCGGACGAGGAGACCAGCGCACCGGTGGCGCGGTCCAGCGCCGCCCAGGTGAGGAACCCGTCGATCTCCACCGACACCTGGGCGCCGAGGTTGAGCGTCGGTTCACCGGGCCCGGTCGGCGGCTCGGTCTGCGGCAGCGGTTGCGGCTGGCCGGCGGCCTCACCGCTGGGCTGGTGCCACCCGGCCTGGACGACCAGTTGGTCGACTCCACCGGTCCGGGCGGGGTCGCCGGAGACACCGACCACAATGGACACCAGTATGGCTGCCAGCAGGGTCAGTCGCAGCCGCACGGCGTGAACACTCCCGTCGGGTACGCAAGGGATCGGGGGCGGTGACCGGCACCGGTCTGCGCGAAGCGTACGACCGGATGCGCGGACACGTCCAGCCCTGGGCGATCGGTGCCACGTGGCCGCACCAGTTCCGACAGGTCGGACACGCCCCGATAGCCGTTGGCCGTCCGGGTGGGGCGGGCGGCGCGCCGCCCGGGCGAGCCCGGGCCGTGCCGGCCCGTCGCCGGGTCGGCAGACATGTTACACCATGTTGCGACAGGTGTGGCCTGTCTGTAACACTGTGGTGCGTGTACGGCAACGACTTCGGCGTGAGCGACGAGCCGCCCGGTAGCGACGGTCTGCTGCAGCAGGTGGAGGCGGCCGAGGCCGACCTGCGCGCGGCCGCGGACCGCACCCTGTCCGGCTCCGAGGGCTCCTACTTCGATCGTGTGATCGCCGTCGATCAGAGGATCGAGCCGCGGGACGAGATGCCCGAGGGGTACCGGCGGACGCTCATCCGCCAGATCGCCCAGCACGCCCACTCCGAGATCATCGGGATGCAGCCGGAGGCGAACTGGATCACGCGCGCGCCGTCGCTGAAGCGCAAGGCCATCCTGCTGGCGAAGGTCCAGGACGAGGCCGGGCACGGCCTGTACCTCTACTCCGCCGCGGAGACCCTCGGCGTGTCCCGTGAGGAGCTGGTCGACCGGCTGCTGTCCGGCAAGCAGAAGTACAGCTCGATCTTCAACTACCCCACGTTGACCTGGGCGGACGTCGGTGCCATCGGATGGCTGGTCGACGGCGCCGCGATCGTCAACCAGGTGGCGCTGTGCCGGTGCTCGTACGGACCGTACGCCCGCGCCATGATCCGGATCTGCAAGGAGGAGTCGTTCCACCAGCGGCAGGGGTTCGAGATCCTCTGGGTGCTCTCCCGCGGCACCCCGGCGCAGAAGCAGATGGCGCAGGACGCGGTGAACCGCTGGTGGTACCCGTCCCTGGCGATGTTCGGCCCGCCGGACAGCGAGTCCACGCACTCCGCCCAGTCGATGGC